>JAGHUQ010000080.1 GCA_018064725.1 Candidatus Cryptobacteroides caccocaballi | reverse complement strand
CCATGGATCCACACTGCTACAGGGAGCTTCTTGCCGGTCTCGCCTGGAGCCTTGGTCCAAACGTTGAGATAGAGACAATCCTCGCTGTAAGCCTGCTCCTTGCCATAGCCCCACTCAGTGGTATAACCGCCGGTGTAGTGCTGAGCCTGGAAACTTGGATGGCCGAAGGTATCGCATACTCTTACGCCCTCCCAAGGCTGTACTGGCTGTGGAGCCTTCCAGCGAAGGTCACGGATAGGAGGTGCTGCATAAGGGATTCCCCTGTACACGTAAACTCCTGGAAGTTCATCCTTGACGCCCTGAATCTGACCACCTTCGACGGTGAGGACAGGATTGTTCTCGCTCGTGCTGCATCCTACGAGAGCACAGATTGCGAGAATACCGGTAATAATTCTTTTCATGTGTATTTGGATTATATGGTTGTCTGCAAAAAGCGTATTCCCTTCAAAGTTAACAATTATGCATCATTTGCCAAACAGCAATAGTTCTCTTTGTTTCTGCGACATCATGGACCCTGAGGATAGACGCTCCCCTGTCCAACGCCGCAAGGTGGGCTGCCTGGGTGGCAGGAAGGGCTTCCTCCGGAGTAATTCCGAGAGGCTTATATATCATGCTCTTTCGAGAAATTCCCACCAGGATTTCCTTACCGAAGCATAGGAGCCCGCCCATACGGTCAAGCAGCTGCCAGTTCTGTCTGACGCTCTTTCCGAATCCGAATCCAGGGTCAAGCACCCACTCGTCTATTCCGGCACCGGCTGCTCTGACAGCGAATTCTTCAAAGTATTTCCTGACTCCAGCCACGACGTCCCCCTCGTAATCGGAACTGTCCAGAGTTTCCTCGAGGCTATGCATTGCCACGAACGGCAGCTTCAGGCGTCCAACTTCCGGAAGCATGTCCGGATCACGGCGTCCTGCATATATATCATTGATAATCAACCTGCCTTCTGACGCAGCTTCGGACAAAATACCAGCGGCCATATTTGCGACTGATGCCCAGTATGTATCTATTGAAACGCTTATGTCCGGAAATTCCTGTGCGACCATCTCCAGCACCGGGGCAAGTCGGCTTGCCTCCACTCCGGCACCGACGGCAGGGGCTCCCGGACGGGTCGAGCATGCACCTATGTCTATGATATCCGCCCCATCGTTCAGCATGCCCGAGATACGCTCCCTCACGAGAGGCAGATCCGCCGTCCCGTCAGAAGCCAGACAACGGCTCTGCGAGTAGTAGGAATTGTCGGTGATGTTGACTATTCCCATTATCCGAATTGGAGATATATTGCTCATAATCAGCGTCTATGCTATCATTGAAGAACAAATATAGCAAGAAACTTAAATATTATAGTTAACTTTACCGCCCGCATGTAATTTGAGAAATGGCAATTATCACTATAATAGGCGCCGGTCAGATGGGCTCTGCCCTCGCATTCGTAGCCGGCGAAAACGGAAACATCGTAAGGATGGTTGGTACGCCTCACGACAAGACCCTTATCGACGGGTTCAGAGAAGGCGCCGAGCATCCGGTTTTCGGAAGACATTTTCAGGAGAATACGGAATTCTACTATACAGAGCAGTGGCAGGACGCTGTCAAGGGAAGCGATTTCATCGTAGCAGGTGTATCATCTTACGGAATCGACTGGTTCCTTGATGAAATACTCATGAAGCTTGACGCCGGCATCCCTGTCCTTTCTGCGGCAAAGGGTCTTACAGAGACAGAAGACGGTGAGCTCATCTCCTATCCTGTCTACTGGGAGAGAGAACTTCTCAAGAAAGGCATCAAGAGAGACATCTATGCTCTCGGCGGTCCAGGCACTGCTGACGAGATTGCCCATCACGACCACACAATGGTCGCCGTCTGCGGAACAGACCCTGCTATTCGCGAAAAGATCAGCAACTCATTCAACAATTCCTATTTCCACGTATCCACCACATCGGACGTCATGGGTCTCGAATACTCGGTGGCAATCAAGAACGCATTTGCTCTCGGAGTAGGAATAGCCATAGGATACATGAGCGTCAAGGACGAAGACAAGTCCCGCGCACATTTCAACACGCAGGCCGCAGTATTCTATCAGGCCGCAAAGGAAATGTCCAAGCTCCTGGAATCCATCGGAGCTGAGTACAACAGCCTGCTCATCGGACTCGGAGACCTCTATGTCACGGTTTCCGGTGCCAGGACACGTAAGATAGGTATACTCCTCGGAGAAGGAAAGACCTTTGAGGAGGCGCAGGAAATACTCGGAGGAATAACCCTCGAGTCAGTGGTCGTAGTGAGAAGGCTCTATTCTTCACTGAAGAAGAGAGAGGCAAGAGGCGAAGTGAAACTCTCGGACTACCCTCTCCTCGTGTACATCGTGGAACTCCTCGACGGACATAAGTACCAGGACCTCCCGTGGGACAAGTTCAAATTTGACGTAAGGTAGCATGCTCGTAGTATTGGAAGGCCTTGACGGCGCAGGAAAGTCAACCCAGGTGAAACGACTCAGAGCGTACATGGAATCCGTGTGCGGTTCTCTCGAGTATATTCATTTCCCAAGGTATGACGCGCCTGTATACGGAGAACTCATCAGCCGTTTCCTTCGCGGAGACTTCGGTTCCAACGAGGCCGTCCACCCACAGCTGGTCGCCCTTCTTTTCGCAGAGGACCGTCACGGAGCCGCTCCGCAGATGAAGAAGACACTGGAAAACGGAGGAACCGTACTTCTCGACAGATACGTCTATTCGAACATTGCCTATCAGTGCGCAAAATTGCACGACCCATCAGAGGCAGAAAGGCTCAGAGACTGGATTTTCAACACAGAATACGGCGATTTCGAACTCCCGAAGCCTGACCTCAACATATTCCTCGACGTTCCGATCGGTTTCGTAGAGTCACAGCTCAAGGCATCGCGCACAGGCGCTGACAGAGATTACCTCGTAGGAGGACAGGACATACATGAGGCAGACATCAACTTCCAGGTGGCCGTTCGTGACATCTATAGGAAGCAGTGCGAACTCGACCCGTCTTTCGTAAGGGTGGACTGCTCCGCAGAAGATGGCAGCATGCTGTCGCCTGATGAGATATTCGCAAAGGTCAAAGCATTGACAGACAAGGTTCTGAAGTAAGGACAATGAGTGACAAGCAACACAGATTCAGAAGGTTCTGTGCCTGGGTGGTGGGCATTGTGTTCACTGGCTCCGGTGCATTGAAACTCATGGATCCGACCGGTGCGGGACTCGTGATGGACGAGTATTTCAAGTTCCTGCATCTCGGCTTCCTCAGCGTGCTGAGCAAACCTGCAGGCATCGCCTTCGCGCTTGCCGAGACCGTAACCGGAATAGCTCTCGTCACAGGGGTGTGGAGAAAACTGACGGCCGTCGCATGCTCATTGCTCATGGCGCTTTTCACCATACTCACAATCCTGCTTGTCGCATTCAACCCAGAGATGGACTGCGGTTGTTTCGGAGAAATCACGCACCTGACCCACTGGCAGTCGCTGCTGAAGAATATCGTCATCGACTTCCTGCTTGTCATAGCATTTGTTCCGGCTAAGAACCTTGGGACTCCGAAGAAGAAAAAATACGTGACATTCGTCACGGTGACCGCTGCGATGGTCGCATTTCTGGTATACTCGCTCGCACACCTTCCCCTCAAGGACTTCACCGACTATGCACCTGGAAAGAAACTTCTTTCCGCATTGGACGAGAACGAGAATGTGATGTTCAAGGCATCCTTTGTCTATGAGAAGAACGGCATGCGCAAGTCATTCACCCTCGAAGAGGAACTTCCTGACAGTTCATGGACATTCATACGATCAGAGGCGATTCCCAACAAGGACCTCAAGGACATGCCAGTCCTTCCTGTGACCGAGAACGGGGAGATATCTGACTCGCTTGCGGCTCAGGGCAACGTGATGATAGTGTCATTGTACAAGCCGCAGAGCCTGGATGCAAAGGAGAAGGCTGCTGCCCATGATTTTCTCGCACAGGCAGAGGCTGCCGGATTCCGTCCTCTGCTGCTCAGCACGACCCCGGAGATTGCCCTGGGAGAATACCAGTCAGACTATCGTGCCCTCATCGGCCTCAACAGGTCCAACGGAGGCGTAACCCTCATCCAGGACGGTATCATCATAAAGAAATGGTCGAGGATAGCCCCTCCTACATTTGAGGAAATGGAAGAATTGTATCAGGGAGAAGCCCTGGACACGCTCATGGACTCAGAAAGCAACGGAGCTCTCGCATTCCAGGCTTTCATGCTCGGCTGCTTCGCACTGCTCCTGCTATTGTAGGCTACTTTTCGAGAATATAGACATCATCTCCAGGAGACGCATACTGGAACTGTTCCCTTGCGAAGCGCTCGAGTGAATCCTTGTTGGTGGCAAGTGTCTCGATGGCCCTGTCAATCTCCTTTATCTGCTCGTCATAATACTCAATCTGAGCATTCTGCCGGCGTATCTCGGACTTGGCACGAAGCCAGTTGAAAAGGTTCTCTCCGGGAAGGAAACAGATAAATGCGACACACAGACCTACGGCAAACACCGCGAATACGAAGAAGCCACCATTGTCTCCTTCGAACAGAGATCTGATATAATCCCTGACAGACTGCCACATCTTATTTCCTGACATTTTCATCAAAATTACCTAATCTCTGCAAAAATAGTTAATTTTGCTTGACATTAATCATTTGACACCATGAAACCTACACTTCTTGTTCTTGCTGCCGGTATGGGCAGCCGTTACGGCGGACTCAAGCAGATGGACGGTCTCGGTCCCAATGGCGAGACAATAATCGACTATTCCATCTATGACGCAGTCCAGGCTGGATTCGGCAAGGTCGTATATATCGTAAGAGAATATTTCAGAGAACAGTTCGAGGAAGTCGTAAAGCAGAAATACAGCAAGGTAAGATGCATCGACGGCGAACCTCTCCAGTTCCAGTTCGTAGTTCAGGAACTCGACAAGATTCCTTCTCAGTTCGTCCTCAACCCAGAACGCCAGAAGCCATGGGGAACAGCACACGCCGTACTTATGGCAAAGGACGTGATCAAGGAGCCTTTCGCGGTAATCAACGGTGACGACTACTACGGAAAGGATTCGTTCAGGATCCTCGGAGAATGGCTCAGAGCACACGAGGACAGCAAGGGAGTATACAGCATCGTAGGATTCCAGCTCGAGAACACGCTCTCAGAGTCCGGCGGAGTATCCCGCGGAATATGCTCATACGACGCAGAGCAGCACCTCACCGACGTTGTGGAGCACCACAACATCATGGTCGAGGCTGACGGAGTCGTACGCGGTGACAACTCTTCAAACGGAGAGCATGTCGACCTCAAGGGCAAGGATCTCTGCTCAATGAACATGTGGGGCTTCACTCCTGACTACTTCCAGTTCAGCGAGGACCTTTTCGTCAAGTTCCTCGAGGAGAACAGCCAGGAGCTCAAGAAGGAATACTATATCCCTTACGTCGTAGACACCATGATCAAGCAGGGCAAGGGCCGCTGCGATGTGCTCTCCACCCCATCCAGGTGGTTCGGTGTCACATTCAAGGAGGACCGTCCGGGCGTCGTGGCCAAGTTCCAGGAATTCGCAGACAAGGGAATATACCCTACTCCACTCTATGAGAAATAGTCTATGGCAAGCGTAGGAAGAAGACTTTTCTGGATAGTGCTCTGGTTCATAGCCGGAGCACTTATCGCTAATATGATCGGTGCAGCGCTGGCACTGGTATACGGACAGGATTTCCTTGCCTCGTATGGAAACCTCATCGTCTACCCTCTGATGTTCATCCCGGCGATGGCATACAACTACAAGGTAAGCCGCAGCGGGAAGTTCTTCCCTGACGGCATGGACCTGGACAATGACAACTTCTATCCGCTTGGATTCCCTAAGGCGGCAGCGACCGTGTCGCTTGCGACGATCGCGTGTGCATTTGTAGTGGAGCCGTCCGTATTCCTACTCCCGGAGATGCCCGAATTTCTGAAGAAAGCCCTTGACAACCTGCTCGATGCACCTCTCTGGGTCACCCTCGTCAGCGTATCTGTCTTTGCACCGTTCTTCGAGGAATGGCTGTGCCGAGGCACCGTGCTCAGAGGCCTGCTCTGCAGGATGAAGCCAGCGGCTGCAATCGCACTGTCCGCACTGTTCTTCGCACTGATCCATCTTAACCCATGGCAGGGAATTCCGGCATTCGCCCTCGGATGCCTTTTCGGATGGGTATACTACAAGACTGGATCGCTCAAGCTCACCATGCTCATGCACTGCGTGAACAACACGATGAGCGCCCTGCTCAGCCGAGTACCAGGACTTGAGGATGCCGAGACTTTCATGGACATCTTCAGCAGCAACTGGCACTACATGGTGGTGTATGTGGCTTTCGTGATTGCGATCGTACTTTGCGTGAAGCTACTTGGACAGGTCGACGAGAAAGCTCTCCGCAGCAGCGAGAGTATCTAACTTTCCGACATCTACCATCCTGAGATTGTCCGGAACATAGCCACGGATCACATGATCAGCCGCGGCGTCAAGATAGAAGTCCATGATGGGAAAGACTCCGTCATGGGCTTCTCTTTTTTCCATCAGGTCAAACACCCTGTCAGACATCGAATGTATGCCGGAGAAAGCATACTTTCTGCACTTGGCCGGATCGATACCCTTGAAAGGGCTCTTCACCTCTCCGGTCTTCACATTGGTCCAGCCCACCAGCCTCATGTCGTCATCAAAGAGGAGATATCGGCTGGTCTGCCTCTCGCTCACGACCAGAGTAGCAAGCGAATCTGCTTCCAGGGAGTTCTCGAATGCATTCAGGTCCAGATCGGACAGTATGTCGACATTGTGGACCAGGAAATGTCCGTCGCCCTCGAGATATCTGCGGGCATGGAGAATTCCGCCGCCCGTATCCAGGAGATGAGCAGACTCGTCGGAGACATGCACTCCCTTCCCAGGCTGTTCGCTGACGCCTTCGTTACCGGCAAGATGGTCGACTATCTGAGACGCGAAATGGTGTACGTTGACGGTGATATCATCATATCCGGCATCATAAAGCCTATCAAGCACGTGACGAAGAAGCGGCTTGCCGGAAACCGGAACCATAGCCTTCGGCATCGTATCGGTGAGCGGCTTCAGTCTTGTGCCGAGACCGGCCGCAAAAATCATCGCTTTCATAATACCCTGTCTCGTCCCCTCTCTCGATGTACCAGTCTGACGACTACCCTGTCACCATACCTTGCCTTGATATTGGCAGCAACGTGCTCGGCGCAATACACGGAGCGATGCTGTCCTCCTGTGCAGCCGAAGAACACGGAAAGATGATTGAATCCTCTTTCCAGGAAACAGTCCGCGTGCCTGTAGACCATAGTACAAGCATCGTTGATGAATTCCTGAACTTCCCCATGGGACTCCAGGAAATCGATTACAGGCTGGTCGAGGCCGGTGAGATGCTTATATTCTTCATATCGGCCGGGATTGTGCATTCCACGACAGTCGAACACATATCCGCCATGGTTTCCCGAAATATCGTCCGGGATGCCCTTCTTGTAGGAGAAACTCATCACGTCCACTGAGAGCACGCCTTCCTGCAGACCGTCCGGGATACGAGCCACTGGCTTTTCTGCCTTGCGGCTTTCGATCAGGCGATTGAGCACACTGACAAGATATGGGTACTTATCTTTCGGGAAATCCTCGAGAATTTCCGCGAGATTTCTCATCGCGTAAGGGATACTCTCGACGAAGTGAGGTTTCTTCTCATAGAGGCCACGGAAGCCATATGCGCCCAGCACCTGCAAGGTTCTGAAGAACACGAACAGGCTGAGGTCGTTGCGGAAAACAGGCTCATCCACGGGGATGAGGGCCTTCAGAGCATCAATATAGGCGTCCACGAGTTCCGCCTTGAAATCCTTTGGGAAAGCGGCCTTGGCCTGCCACACGAAAGATGCAAGATCATACTGGAGCGGTCCTCTCCTTCCTCCCTGGAAATCGATGAACCACGGCTGTCCGTCACGTACCATCACGTTTCTGGACTGGAAGTCACGATACATGAAACCGTCGGAAGGAACCTTCAGAAGATCCGAGCATAGCGACTCGAGGTCGTCCTGCAGGAGCATCTCGTCGAATTCCACTCCGCAAAGCTTGAGGAAACTGTACTTGAAATAGTTCAGGTCGAACATCACCGAGCGTGAATCGAAAGCCTTCACAGGGTAGCAGCGATCAAAGTCGAAGCCTTCTGCCCCCTTCACCTGGATTGTCGGAAGACTCTCGACGGCCTTCCTGACCAAAGACCGGTCAGAAAGACACGAGAACAAGCTCTGGTCTCCCAGGTCTTCCTGCAGATAGCACAGTCCGTCGTCACTGACCGCATAGACCTCGGGAACATTGATACCCTTGGACCTGAAGTGTCCTGCGATTTCGCAGAATGCACGGTTCTCGGCGGAATCTGTTCCCTTTACGCCCACTGCGGAAATACCGTCAGCAGAGAGTCGCCAGTAGCGCCTGTTGCTTCCAGCCGCAGTGAGTGGCTCAATTTTCTCCGGACTTCGTCCGAATTTTGCTCTGAACAATTCTTCCATACCCACAAATGTAAGCCCTTTTAAGGAAAAACGCTATATTTGTGAGATTTAAACTGACAAACATTATGTTGACAGATATAGCATACTGCTCCGACAAGTACCAGTACACGATGGGAAAGTCGTTCTACGAATCAGGAAAGAAGGACAAGATGTCCATCTTCAACCTTTTCTACAGGAAAGCCCCAGAGAACAATAACTGGGCTGTAGTATCAGGTACAGACGAAGTTCTCGAGATGGTCGAGAGCCTCGGCGGAAAGGAGCCTGCCTTCTTCGAGAAGTTCCTTCCGGGTCCCGAATACGCTGAATTCAGGGAGTATCTCTCGAACATGAAATTCACCGGAAACATATATGCAATGCGTGAGGGTGAGATCGTGTTCCCCAACCAGCCGATAATCATCGTGGAGGCGCCGCTCATCGAAGCGCAGGTGCTCGAGACACCGATGCTCTGCATCATGAATCACCAGATGGCCGTAGCGACCAAGGCATCTCGCGTATGCCGTGCCACCAACCATCCGGTCAGCGAGTTCGGATCACGCCGTGCCCATGGACCTTGGGCAGCTATCTACGGTGCCAAGGCAGCTATCATCGCAGGCTGTGCCAACACTTCGAACATCCTCACCGGCTCGATCTTCGAGTGCGGAAGCACCGGAACCATGGCGCACAGCTATGTAACATCATTCGGTTGCACGATCCAGGGCGAATACACCGCATTCGACACATACATCAAGACACATCAGGGTGAGCCTCTCATCATGCTCATCGACACATACGACACCCTCAAGTGCGGAGTGCTCAACGCGATCCGCGCATTCAAGGCAAACGGAATCGACGACAGCTATGCGAAGGGTTACGGAGTCCGTCTGGACAGCGGTGACCTCGCATATCTTTCGATAGAGGTGAGAAGGATACTTGACGAGAACGGTCTCGGCGGATGCAAGATCTTCGCGACCAACTCGCTCGACGAGTACCTCATCACCGACCTTGAACGTCAGGGCGCAAGGATTGATTCATACGGCGTGGGTGACGCCATTGCCACAAGCAAGGCTGCACCATGCTTCGGCAATGTCTACAAGCTCGTGGAAATAGACGGACAGGCCGTCATGAAGATGTCCGAGGACAGGATCAAGACCATCAACCCAGGCTTCCAGATCACCTACCGCCTCAGCAAGCACTACGAGAAAGAGGGCGAGATCTTCAAGACCGACGTCACATGCCTCAGGGGCGACAGGCTCACCCAGGCGATCGAGGCCGGCGAGGAGATCACCGTCTGCGACGAATTCGACCGCTACAAGTACAAGACCTTCGCAAAGGGAGAGTATACGGCGAAGGCGCTCCAGGTCAAGGTCATGGAAAACGGAAAGCGCTGTGTTCCTTTCCACAGCCTCGAGGAGAAGAGGCTCTACTACAAGGAAAACCTCAGCAAGCTCAGCCCTAGCGAGAGGCGTCTTATCAACCCGCATTACTACAAGGTTGATATCTCAGATGACCTCTACAACAAGAAGAACGAGATCATGAGCCATCTCGTACAGGAAATAAACAACTTCAGTCTCTAGAATATGAAAAGGGATCCGGCAATCGTAGTCGTCGACATGCTCTACGACTTCATCGACGGCAGCCTCGCCTGCCTCAACGCAGAGGATGCTGTGGCAAAGACCGTCAAGTTCATCGAAGGAACCTCATGCGAGGGTGATAAGGACGTCGAGATACTCGACACCTGCCCAGTGCTCTTCATACGCGACCATCATCCAGCTGACCACTCCTCTTTCAAGGAGTTCGGCGGCATATGGCCACCACACTGCGTACAGGGCACCAGAGGAGCAGAGATCCACGAGGCCCTTGCAGGATTCGTGGACGAGGACCTGACCTTCGACAAGGGCTGCAACAAGGCCGTCGAACAATATTCCGGCTTTGACGGAGTAAACGGGGCCGGCCAGTCTCTCGGAGAGATACTTGAGCTCATGGACACCAAGAATGTCTATGTGTGCGGAATCGCGACGGAGTACTGCGTCCGAAACACCTGCGAGGATCTCCTCAAGGCAGGTTATACTGTACATCTGCTCTCAGAATGTCTCGCGTATGTGAACGAATCCGATCACTTCAAGGCTCTTGAGGAGATGAAGGCTGAAGGTATCTTAGTAGAATAGTAGATTGGTAGAATAATAGATGAAGAAGTGGGTCAGCAGAATACTTGCACCGGCCGTTCTGGTCGCTGCTGCCGCCGTCCAGTCCTTTGGAGTGGATGCCGGCAGGGCGTTGCATCTGCAGTCTTTCCTGACTCCCGAAACTTCTGTCCAGGACCCGGACAGCCTCGAATTCAAGCCTCTCGAAAGACCTGTGCTCAGCAATGAGGACTCTCTCTCAATGCAGAGAGCTGACAGCCTGAGGATGTCCAGGGACAGATTCTACATCGATTCGATAAGGGCACAGATAGACAGCTTCGGATACGACTATCTCGATTCAGCCGTCCTTGCACGACTCGACAGCCTCGAGGCCATCTATGCCGAACCTGTGTTCAACCCCGCTGACACCATACGGATTCCGGAAGGACTCGAACTCACCGACCCTTTCAAGTACAGGTACTACATAGCGATCAAGGACACCGCGACCCTGCGCCACACCAGGGACTCGCTCCGAGCCATTCCCGACTCGGCAGAGCTCGCAAGACTCGACTCTCTGTATTTCAAGGATTCGACTGAGGTTGCCCGCTGGAAAGAGCAGGTATACTACAACAGCCTTTCGCGCAGTGAGCGAAAGAGATATGACGCGGAAAAGGCTCTTCCCGGAAAGATCCACAGGATAGACAGCATACTCAACAGAAAGGACAGCATCAAGGCGCACAAGGACAGCGTCAAGGAAGCCACTCCACGAATCCTTGACACCTACATCGTCCCTGATTCACTCCAGTACAAGAGGATTCTGCTCTGGACCCATGTACCTGCTGTCAACGAGGTGAAGCTCCAGAAGGTCGACACCTCATACAACTACAACTTCTACGACTATCCTTTCTACAAGGAGGACGTGGAGGTCACCTACCTCGGAATCTCCGGTTCGGCAGTGCAGAACAACAACTTCTTCAAGCGTCACGAGGAGGACAATGTTCCGTTCTACTCTCCTTACCAGGTATATTCATACTCACCTGAGACCCTCCCTCAGTACAACACGAAGACTCCTTTCACCGAACTCTGCTACTGGGGTACCCTGTTCACGAACCAGAAGAAGGAAGAATCCAACATCAGGGTAAGGACTACTCAGAACATCACCCCTAACCTCAACCTCCACCTCGAATACCACAGGTACGGAGGCAAGGGACTCCTCCAGAACGAGTCTACGGACAACCGTACTGCAGTAGTCTCTACGAACTATGCAGGCAAGAGGTATCTCATGCATGCCGGATACATCTACAACAAGGTGGGAAGAGGTGAAAACGGCGGTGCAGTGGACCAGGTAGGAGACTTCAACTGGATCAAGGATACGACGGTCACCGACGTCAGGGAGATCGACGTATATCTCACCAAGGCAAGCAGCCTTATGAAGAAGCATACCTTCTTCCTCGACCAGAGCTACAGGATACCTTTCAGCTTCCTCGCAGGAAGGAAGGAGAGAAAGGCCGAGAAGATATACAAGGACAGCCTCATGACCTATGGAGACAGCGTCGAGATCGCAGAATATCTCGCCTGGGAGGCTGAACAGATCAATCCTATCGACACGATGTACAAGGACGTGACCAGCGCTTTCTTCGGACACAGTTCCGAGCTGAGCATGTTCAGAAGGACATATGACGACGAGATCGGAATGAGCGACAAGCACGGCCGCGAGTTCTATGAGCATTACTTCCTCCACCCGACGACGAGTGCCGACTCTATGAGGGTGATGCGACTGGACAACAAGGTCTACATGCGCCTCCAGCCTTGGAAGGCGGATGGCGTAGTCTCCAAGATAGATGTGGGAATCGGAGACAAGCTCAACCAGTTCTATGACTTCAATCCGGACAGCTACCTGGGAGCGAAGAGCAATGTCGTGTACAACAACGTATACGCATACGCCGGTGTCCAGGGTCAGTTCCGCAAGTATATCCACTGGGACGCAGACGGAAAGTACACTTTCCTCGGTCATGAGATCAATGACTTCAGCGTGGGTGCGAACCTCGACGTGAACTTCTATCCGTTCCGTAGGCATAAGGACAGTCCGCTGAACCTCAACGCACACTTCGAGACATCACTCAAGGAGCCTGCATTCTACGAGCAGCACGTCCATACCAACCATTTCTTCTGGGACAACGATTTCAGGAAGATCTCCACCACAAAGGTCCAGGCCGGGCTTGACATTCCGCGATGGAAACTCGAAGCCGGTTTCGGATATGCGATGCTGACCAACAACATCTACTACGACAACAAGGCCATAGTGCAGCAGAATCAGGACCTCATGAGCGTCATCACTGCCACCCTCCGCAAGGACTTCAGTCTCTGGAAGGTGCTCCACCTTGACAACAGCGCACTGCTTCAGTTCTCTTCACGACCTGATGTGGTCCCACTTCCTCTGCTGTCTCTCAATCTGAGATACTATGTCCAGTTCGATGTGGTGAAGAACGTCATGCAGATGCAGCTCGGTGCAAATGCGTTCTTTACGACGAAATGGAACATGCCTGGATACAATCCTGTACTCGGAGTATTCTACAACCAGGACGAAGCAAAGTATGGTAATTGTCCATATATCGATGCTTTCGTGAACGTTCAGTGGAAGAATGCATGTGTATTCCTCAAGGTCGTGAACGTGAACATGGGCAAACCTTTCGAGGAAACAGATTATTTCAGCGCCCATCACTACATCAAGCCTGTACGAGCGCTCAAGTTCGGCATATACTGGCCTTTCTATGTCCAGCCTGGTTCGGGACATTCACATAATCACGGCACCGGAAACAGCAGCACCGGGAGCAACCGAGGAGGAGGAAATGCCGGCGGAGGAAACCGAGGCGGAAGCGGACCGGGAGGAATGACAAGACTTAACAACAGGTAAAGAGACATGAAACCGGTCGTTTTCCTCAGACACGCATTATGCACTTTGCTTATGCTCCCGATATGCCATCCATGCAGCAGGAACATGGACGACATGGAAAACGACGGCCACAGCTATAAAGGCGAGCATATCCGCTGCGCGATCGCGCTCGGAAGCAGTCTCCAGGAGTCTCTCAAATACGGTCTGAACTACGAAATCCTACAAGACTTCGCTGAGGCGGAAGGTTGTGACATCGAGATCGTCATGATAAATGACTCGACCGACTATGCAGACTCTCTCCGAAAAGGGGTCTTCGACATCGTAGCCCTGCGCACGGGACGCGACTCTCTGGATTTCGAAGGCATAGATTTTTCATGGAGCTATGACGGCGTGCATGCACTTGCCGTCGCAGAAGACCGATATACTGCCCTGGGAGAGATAAACATGCGTCTTTTCGAAATCGTATCGTCAGGTAAGTACGATGAGATGGAAAAGATGTTCAAAGTCGGCTATGACCCATTCAAGAGAGCCGAAAGCGGCATAACGTCCAAGCACCTGAGCCCCTACGACGCGATCATCAAGAGATATGCGAAAGAACTCGGATGGGATTGGCGAATGCTTGCAGCACTGATCTACAAGGAATCGAAGTTCACGATCAACAACGTGTCCTTACGTGGAGCGGTGGGATTGATGCAGGTACGCCCAAGCACGGCTGCAGCATATGGAATTCAAAATCTTCTCGACCCGGAACAGAACATCAAGGCAGGTACGGCAAACATCAAGGCCATTCAGGACAAGTACTTCGCTTCAGAAGAATTCACCATTGACGAAAAGGAGAAATTCACTCTGGCCGCATACAATGCCGGAGTCGGCAGGATAGCCGACTGCCGCCGTCTTGCTGCCAGCATGGGAAAGAGCAGCTATGTTTGGGACGAAGTAAAGTCTGTGATACCGTACATGAGCGACACCGAACTTCTGGACACTACCGACGTCATTCAATATGGTCACTTCAGCGGAGTTGAGACCATTGCATACATAGACGACGTGAAGAACGTCTACGACGCATTCTGCACTATCTGCCCGACTTCCAGATAGAATCCTAGTTCATCCTTACCGTATCAGCTGGATCGACCTTCGAGATGAAGAGGGTCGGTACGAGCAGCAATGCCATGATG
>JAGHUQ010000142.1 GCA_018064725.1 Candidatus Cryptobacteroides caccocaballi | reverse complement strand
TTTGGTCCAAAAAGTCTTTTATTTCTCGTAAATAATTGCTTACTTTGCGGATGTTCGGTCAGTTTGGCCGCGTAGCTTGAAACTAAAACAAGTACAATATTATAATTATTAACTAAACCTAATTTGTTATGTCAGAAGTAGCAAGCAAAGTAAAGGAGATCATCGTTGACAAGCTCGGCGTTGATGCAGCAGAGGTCACTGAGACCGCTAGCTTCACTAATGATCTCGGCGCAGATTCACTTGACACTGTAGAGCTCATCATGGAGTTCGAGAAGGCTTTCAACATCTCTATTCCTGATGATGAGGCTGGTGAGAAGATCCAGACTGTCGGTGACGCTATCGCTTACATCGAAGAGAAAATCGGTTAATTCTTTTTGAATACACCAAAATTAAAAGGCTGCTCAATCGAGCAGCCTTTTTCGTTTTCTATTTGAGAGCCTTGTTGTAGGCGTAGACGACTGTGATGGTCGGAACCCTGCCCACGGTTGCAGGCCCGTTGAGGATACCTCTATAGTAACGGTCCCTGTCGAGCTCGTCGGTAGCTTTCTTTGTGCTGCCGCTGTTCTGGCTCATGAGCATGTTCTGGTACATCATCATGCTATAGTAGTTGTTGTATCCGTATCCACCATAGCCATATCCACCATATCCGCCGTAACCACCGTAGCCGTAGCCACCGTATCCGCCGTAACCACCATATCCACCATATCCGCCGTAGCCACCATACATGCTGTTGAGGTAGTTGTAGTACATGAGCTGGTTATAGTAGTCATCCTCCTCACTTGTGGTTGACTGCTCCTCGTCGATCTCGGTGACGATGATTGTGTTCCAGATGTCATAGTCTGCGAGGTCCTCGTCAGTAGGCTGGGACTTGTCCTCGTGCCTGAGCCAGAGAAGCTTCTGGGTGTGGAAGCTGATGTCAGGAGAGTAATTGAGGTTTGAACGGTCGATCGCTCCGTGGTTCTCTCCCGAAATTGCCGAGTCGGTGAGGTTCGCATAGGTTACGATTGTCTCGCCGTTGTCGTCGGTGCTGACCACGCGCCTTACCGGACTCAGTGTCTGCGGATATCTGATCATCTCGGTGTAGTCTGCAGGGAACTCGAAAGGTATGCAGATGGTCGCCTTGTTGATCACGATGCTGGAGTCGTCAGGATTGATTCCCTGTGCAAGGAATTCGTCGCGGAGACGATTCCTGATTTCCTTTGCTGAGAATACCGGCTTGAGTCCTGTGCCTCCCTCTACGTAGATGACGTCTTCTGCAAGGCCCTCCTTGACGAGATCCTCGGACTCTGTCGCATTGAATGCAAACTGGTCAGGCATGAATCCCTTCTTGATATTAGGGAACTCGGCTGCGCCGAACATGAAGAGGATGGAGGTGTCCTTCCTTTCTCCCTTATATGTAGAAGTGAACTTGAGCTCGGCGAAGTTGCCGGTCACATATCCGTCCGTCTGCGAAATGGCCGTGTCGAAGAAGTTGTACCTTCCGCCCTTTCCGATAGGCTCGTCGCAGGTGAGGAAGATTCCAGGGAACTTGTCCCTGAAATGCTTTACCGAGTCGATGATGTAGAGGCCGTCAGAATTTCTGAGGTCGAGCATCCTCTTGAACTCATCCTCTCCGAACTTCCTCGTGAAGCTGAACGAGAGTGAATCTCCACCATCATATACCGGAACGCCCTTCGATATTCTTTCGCATGATGCGAAAGATGATCTCTTGAGGTCATCGGTGTACTTGATGTTGTCGTCCATCGCGATGCCGGCGTCCCTGAGGGAGTAGACATAGATGTTCTGGAGGATCTTCGCCTGATCGTCAGACGCTACGGAGATGGTGTCTCGCTGGAGCGAGATGTGGAAGTCCTTGTATACGGGATTCGTTCCGAAATCAAGGGTGTCGCTCACCGGTACGAGGTTGAACGCGCTGCTCTTTACGCTGAGGCCGAAGAGGTCATCGCGGAGCGCACCCACGGTGATACGTCTTGAACTGTATCCTGACATGTTCGAGAGCTTCCTCATCTGGACATCTTCCAGCGGGAATGAGACAACCTTGACCTCATATTGCTGCTCGATAGGTATGTAGGCGTTTCCAAGGTCGGTGTCTACGTTCACGCAACTCACTGCGCCCATGCAAAGGACACCGAACAGATAGTGTTTCAGATTCATCTTAGAACTGGTCGTAAAAACTATTGTAATCTTCAATGTACGAACCGTCGGCGACCTTAGCTGCGTCGTAAGGGAGAACAGGAAGTCCGCTCTCGCTCACGCTCTTCGCTATGCTCTCCGGAAGCTTGTCCGAGCCGAGTATGACGCCGTCAGAGTAACGGATTGCCAACTGAGCAAGTTGTGTGCCAGTCACGTTCTCGTCGAGTTCGACATCTGTAGGTTCTATGTTGCCGAAGAGGAGCTTGTCCTTGAAGTCAGCAGGAAGCTTCTCGTCCATGATCTCGTCATAGAGCGAAAGCACGATCTTGCTGTTCGAGAAGATAGGGTCGTCCTTATACGCTTTCTTGAGGTAGAGCGGGAGAAGGTGCGATATCCAGCCCTGACAATGTATGATGTCAGGAGTCCAGCGGAGCTTCTTTACGGTCTCGAGCACTCCGCGGGCAAAGAAGATGGCCCTTTCGTCATTGTCCTGAAAGAATTTTCCGTCACCGTCGGTATATACCTGCTTGCGGTGGAAGTAATCTTCGTTGTCGATGAAGTACACCTGCATCCTGGCGGCAGAGATTGAAGCCACCTTGATCACGAGCGGGCGGTCGACATCGTTGACGATGATGTTCATTCCTGAAAGACGGATCACTTCGTGAAGCTGATTCTTGCGTTCGTTCACGCAGCCGTAACGCGGCATGAACGAGCGGATCTCCTTCTTCCTCTCCTGGATACCCTGAGGAAGATATCGTCCGATGTTTGCAATCTCAGACTCCGGTAGATAAGGGAATATCTCCGAATTGACGAAAAGCACTCTTTTTACCTCTCCCATAGTCTAAAATTTTAAGGACATATATGCAACAAAGTTAAGAATTTATTTTTGATTTTACTATCTTTGAGCCTTGAACCTGATGCGTAGAAGATTGATTTGATGGCGGAAAAGGACAACATAATAGGTAAAAGGCTGGTCAATGCGTACCTGTCCTCGGTGATCAGCATCTCGCTGGTCCTCTTCCTTGTCGGCGTTGCCAGCCTTCTGCTGGTCAATGCGCGCAGCGTTTCCAACTACTTCAAAGAGAACATGAAGGTCTCGGTGATGCTCAAGCAGAACGTGTCCGAATCCAAGTCCTTCGACTATCTCGAGTCACTTTCCGACATGCGCTTCATCAAGTCTGCCGACTATATTTCGCGTGAGCAGGGAATCCGAGAGATGAAGGAACTCCTTGGCGATGATTTCCTCGATGTGTTCGAGGCGGCCCCTATACCTATTTCGATAGACGTGACCCTCAAGGCTGACTATGTCTCGGCCGACAGTCTCGAGATGGTGAAGCTGGAGCTTCTAGAATCGCCTGTCGTCGACGAGGTCGTGTACCAGCGCTCGCTGGTCGATGCCCTTAATCAGAACATCAGCAGGATCTCGCTCGTGATGGCTGTGATGATAGGACTTCTCCTGTTCATCTCATTCGTCCTTATAAGCAATACGATGCGCCTGAGCGTATACGCGCGAAGGTTCAACATACATACCATGCAGCTGGTCGGAGCGACTCCGGCATTCATTCGCGGACCTTTTCTTCTCCAGGGACTTCTCCAGGGCATTTTCTCCGCGATGATAGCTATCCTGATGCTTCTCGGCGGTCTTTTCGCGATACGAAGCAGTTTCGCACAGATGTTCGAGATCTTCAGGCTTCCTCTCCTTCTGGTCGTCATGGGCATAGTGCTTGCAACGGGAATTGTCATCTGCGTCGTGAGCACGTATTTCGTAGTCGGCAAGCTCATATCAATGAGGAGAACCGAACTTTATTATTAGGAAAATGGAAAACAAGGACAACAAGAACAGCAATATGGCGATCACCGCGAAGGGGCTCAAGTTCCTCCTCGTCGGCCTTGTCGTCATCGTTGCCGGCTATATCCTCATGATGGGTGGCGGCAGCAAGGACCCTCAGGTCTTCAATTACGCAATGTTCAATTTCCAGAGGCTGGTGGCTGCTCCGGTGGTCATCATCCTTGGTATCGTGATCGAAGTGGTTGCGATCATGGGATTCTTCAACGATAAGGAGGATAAGTGATGAATTGGTGGCAGTCTATCCTGCTCGGCCTGATCCAGGGTCTGACCGAGTTCCTTCCGGTAAGCAGCAGCGGCCATCTCGCGATTGGACGTGAGATACTCGGAGTTCAAGCTTCTGAAGACATAATGTTCGAGGTGGTGGTCCATGCGGCCACCGTGCTTGCCACTATCGTCGTCTTCCGCAAGCAGATATGGAAGCTTCTCTGCGGTCTCTTCAAGTTCAGGTACAATGACGAGACCGACTATATCTTCAAGATTGCCGTTTCCATGATTCCGGTATTCATCGTCGGCGTGTTCTTCAAGGATGCCGTCGAGGAGATGTTCGGCAATCTCATGGTAGTCGGCGTCGCTCTCCTCGTGACAGCGTGCCTCCTCTTCTTCTCTGACAGGGTTCCCGCTCGTCCGATAGCCAAGGAGACCGATGCCCGTAACGGCATATCATATTGGCAGGCATTCGTGGTCGGCCTCGGTCAGGCATTTGCCGTGATCCCTGGTCTTTCGCGCTCCGGCACCACCATCTCGACCGGACTCATCTGCGGCGTGAAGAGGGAGGTGGTCGCACAGTTCTCTTTCCTCATGGTCCTCGTGCCAATACTCGGAGAGGCTTTCCTCGATATCGTCGGAGGTGAGATGGCGGCTTCTTCAGTCGGAACTCTCCCGCTTGTCCTTGGATTCATCTCTGCGTTCATCTCGGGACTTTTCGCATGCAAGGTGATGATTGCCCTTGTAAAGAAGGCACAGCTCAAGTGGTTCGCGCTCTGGTGCGCGGCCGTCGGCATCTGCGTTCTCGTCTTCATCGTGATGCTCATCGTAGGCCTCTGCTAGCATGTCCGGAAGGAAGGCATATTTCGTCGCTGACGTCCATCTCGGTCTCCAGGTCGCTGACCCTAAGGACCGTGAGGCGCGTTTCGTGCGCTTCCTCCGCAGCATAGCTTCCGATGCAGACTCTCTCTACCTTCTCGGTGACATCTGGGACTTCTGGTACGAGTATGATGACGTGGTACCTAAGGGCTACGTCCAGGTCTTTGCGGCTCTTCAGGATCTGATGGTCTCAGGGGTCAAGGTCTTTTTCTTTCAGGGTAACCATGATGTCTGGAGCTACCATTACTTCGAGGAGATGGGCATGGTCCGTCTGACTCAGCCTTGTGTGGTGGAAATAGGCGGAAAGAAATTCTGTCTCGGACATGGCGACGGACTCGGCAAGACCGGCTTGGGATACAGATTCCTTCGTGGAATCTTCCACAACCGCTTTCTTCAGATCATGTTCAGCATGCTCCATCCTTGGATAGCCTTCGGCCTGGGAAATACATGGTCAAGGCATAACAGGCTTGCGCACGGAAAGGAATACGTATTCAAATACGAAAGCGAACCGCTTTGGCAGTTCGCTCAGTCTTATGCTGCTGACCACAAGGTCGATTGCTTCGTGTTCGGCCACTATCATTGCGCCGTAGATGCCGTCCTTCCTGGCGGAGAGCGCTTCGTGATTCTCAAAGACTGGCTTCAGGGCTCTCCTTCTTTAAGTATCGATCTGGAATGATCACCTTTACCGGTGGTTCCAGGAAGAGCGAGAAATAGAAGTCGTCGAAACTTCCCTCTTCCCATTTTTCCACGAGGTCCTCTATCTGGGCGTCCTCTTCATCGTGCATGGGGTCATAGTGTCTCTTTAGATCGGATCCGAAAAGCCTTGCGACTCCTTGCCAGAATCCGGCCGCGATGCCGTTCCTGTATTCCTTTATTATGAAGAACGAGGACTTTCCGGCCTCCCTGTCGATCAGGCGCATCAGTATGCGTCCCTGATTCACTGTCATGTTCCTGAGAGGGGTTTCGAAGGTCTTGAACAGCTCGTTCTGCTTTTCCTTAAGATATTTCTCTCTCTTGCCTTTCTTGAGATTGTCAGCGATAAGGGTGCTGTCGACGTCCTTAAGCAGCTCGCGTGCGACGAGCGCGTACGGGTATGTCTTGTTGAAGTTGTAGACAAGCCGGTAATACTTCCTCCAGTCTTTTCCTTTCTGGCGGGCCATGCGCGGATAGACCTTCGATGCCTTGATTCTGTCGATGTAGATCGTGTCGTTTCCCTCGACTATGTATTCGAGGATCCCGCCGTCGCTCTTGCGCCTGTTCTGGGCGGAAAGATCGCTCGTCCCGGCTGCCAGAGCAAGGAGGCTGGCCGAAATCACTGCGAAATATTTTGGAATTCGTCTCATCGTGCTGCAAAAATACTCATTTTAGAACACAAAAACCAACATCGTGCCACTACTTGAACCAGGCCTTGACGACCTTTTTTTATGCCTTTTTCAAGCTGGTCCAAAATGACGGGAAATATTTTTCAACAAGGATTGTAACTCTTTGTTTTCCCGATATTTAACTATCAAGATTGTTGGTCGAAAATGTTTAAATTTTTTCGCAAATAGCCTTGCAGAATGAGAATTTTTCGCTATCTTTGCAGTCCCTTAATTGAGGAGAAGTCCGCCCAACCAGCTGATACTCAATTAGTTAGGCTTATTACGAAATTATTTTTAAAGTAATAGAACAATGTTACAACCAAAGAAAACTAAATTCAGAAGGATGCAGAAGGGCCGTATGAAAGGCATCGCACAGAGAGGTGCGCAGCTTTGCTTCGGTTCATTCGGTATCAAGACCTTGGAGAACTGCTGGCTTACTGGCCGTCAGATCGAGGCTGCCCGTCAGGCTGTTTCACGTTACATGAAGCGTGAGGGAAAGGTTTGGATCAGGGTATTCCCAGATAAGCCATACACCAAGAAACCTGCTGAGGTCCGTATGGGTAAAGGTAAGGGTAATCCAGAGGGATTCGTTGCTCCTATCACTCCTGGACGTATCATCATTGAGATCGACGGCGTATCTCTCGAGATCGCTAAGGAAGCACTCCGCCTTGGTGCGCAGAAGCTCCCTGTAAACTGCAAGTTCGTCGTTCGTAGGGACTATGTTGAATAATTTATCGGAGAAACTGAAATGAAAGCAACTGAAGTACGCGAAATGTCAATCGCAGACCTTCGTGAGCGCATCGAGCTCGAGAAGGCTAACCTTGACAGCATGAAGGTCAACCACACAATTTCTCCACTGGAGGATACCTCAAAGATCGGTAAGGCAAGAAAGGATATCGCACGTATGATCACCATCCTTGCTGAAAAAGAGAAACAGAACTAAACATTGAATTCTGATGGAAAGAAATCTTCGCAAGGAAAGAATAGGTATAGTGGTCAGCAACAAGATGGAGAAGTCTATCGTAGTTGCAGTAGCTAGAAAAGAGATGCACCCTATTTACGGCAAGTTCGTAAAGAAGACCACTAAGTTCGTTGCGCACGACGAGAAGAACGAGTGCAGCGTAGGCGACACTGTCCGCATCATGGAGACCCGTCCTTTGAGCAAGTCAAAGAACTGGAGATTAGTAGAAATCGTAGAAAAAGTTAAGTAGTAATGATACAGCAGGAATCACGTTTACAGGTGGCTGACAACAGCGGCGCAAAGGAAGTGCTTTGCATCCGCGTTCTCGGAGGAACCCGCCACCGTTATGCAAAGGTAGGCGACAAGATCGTCGTTGCAGTAAAGAGCGCACTCCCTGGCGGTGACGCCAAGAAGGGCACCGTCTCTAAGGCTGTCGTAGTCCGCACCAAGAAGGAAATCCGCCGTCCAGATGGTTCATACATCCGTTTCGACGACAACGCTTGCGTGCTCCTCAACAACGCTGGAGAGCTCCGTGGAACACGTATCTTCGGCCCTGTAGCAAGGGAGCTTCGTGAGAACTTCATGAAGATTGTATCACTGGCACCAGAGGTCCTCTAATCGATGAGCAATATGAAAAAGATCCACATTAAGAAAGGCGATACCGTGTATGTAAATGCAGGTAACGACAAAGGCAAGACCGGTAAGGTGCTCGAGGTAATCCCTTCAAAGGACCGCGCCATCGTTGAGGGTATCAACATGGTAAGCAAGCACACCAAACCAAACTCTCAGCACCCACAGGGTGGTATTGTAAAACAGGAAGCAGGCATCCATATCTCAAACCTCCAGCTCCTCGACCCTAAGTCAGGTGCAGCAACCCGCGTTGGTTACAAGATGGACGGTGAGAAGAAGATTCGCTATGCTAAGAAATCAGGAGAGGAGATTAAGTAATGGCAAAGAAGAATTCAGCAGCAGATCAGCAGGCAGTTCCTGCAGGATACGTTCCTGCTCTCGCAAAGACCTATAAGGAGGAGATCGTTCCTCAGCTTATGAAGCAGTTCGGTTATTCAACCGTAATGCAGTGCCCTAAGCTCGTCAAGATCACCATCAACCAGGGTGTCGGCGATGCTACCGGTGACAAGAAGCTCATCGACGTTGCACAGCAGGAGCTCTCAACTATCACCGGACAGAAGGCAGTCGTTACTGCTTCAAGGAAGGATATCTCTAACTTCAAGCTCCGTAAGGGCATGCCAATCGGCGTTAAGGTAACCCTCCGCTCAGTAAAGATGTACGAGTTCCTCGAGAGACTCATCCGTATAACCCTTCCACGTATCCGTGACTTCAACGGTATCGCTGAGAAGATGGACGGTCAGGGTAACTACACTCTCGGTGTCAAGGAGCAGATCATCTTCCCTGAGATCGACATCGAGAAGATCACCAAGATCCTCGGTATGGAGATCACTTTCGTAACTACCGCCAAGACCGACGAAGAGTGCCACGCACTTCTCAAGGCATTCGGTCTTCCATTCAAGAAACATAACAACTAAAGAGAACACTAATGGCAAAAGAATCAATGAAAGCTCGCGAGGTTAAACGCGCGAAAATGATTGCCCTTTATGCAGAGAAGAGGAAGGCTTTGAAGGAGGCTGGTGACTGGGCCGCTCTCGACAAGCTCCCTAAGAACTCTTCTCCATGCCGTCAGCACAACCGCTGCTCTCTCACTGGAAGACCTAAGGGATATATGCGTGCCTTCGGTATCAGCCGTATCCAGTTCCGTGAGATGGCAAGCAACGGTCTCATCCCTGGCGTAAAGAAAGCAAGCTGGTAACATATACCATATATTATTAATTATTAACATTGGATATCGGGCGTCATACGACGCCGGTTTCTACAAAACAAAACAAAAAAATGACTGATCCAATTGCAGATTTCCTGACCAGGATTCGCAACGCTTACAGCGCAGGCAAGAAGATTGTCGAGGTACCTTCATCCAAGATGAAAGTCGCTCTCACCAAGATTCTTTGCGAGAAGGGTTACATCCTCAGCTACAAGGTAGTAGAGGGATCACCTGTGTCAACTATCAAGATCGCTCTTAAGTATCACCCACAGACCAAGACCCCTGCGATCAAGAAGATCGAGCGTGTGTCTCGTCCAGGTCTCCGTCGTTACTCAGATGTTGAGAACATGCCTCGCGTCCTCAATGGACTCGGTATCGCTATCCTCTCAACCTCAAAGGGCATTATCACTGACAAGGAAGCTAAGGAGCTCAACGTCGGTGGTGAGGTATTGTGTTACGTATATTAATCTAAAGCACTATTTAAAATGTCAAGAATTGGTAAATTGCCTGTAAGCCTTCCTGCTGGCGTAACCGCTGAGGTTGCCGCTGGTAACGTGGTTAAGGTTAAAGGACCTCTCGGCACTCTGAGTCAGAAGGTTGACCCAGATATCACAGTGTCCGTTGAGGGAAATGAAATTAAGTTTACTCGCCCTACCGATCTTCCAAGGCATCGTTCACTCCACGGTCTCTATCGTGCACTCGTGAACAACATGGTTGTCGGCGTATCTGAGGGCTACACCATCAAGCAGGAGCTTGTCGGTGTCGGTTACCGTGTTGATGTACAGGGCCAGATGCTCCTCTTCTCTCTCGGTTTCTCACACGACATCCAGCTCATGCTTCCTGCAGAGGTCAAGGCTGAGGCTGAGGCTGTGAAGAAGGGACAGAACCCTGTCCTCATCCTCAAGTCAGCTGACAAGCAGCTCGTTGGCCAGGTGGCAGCTAAGATCCGTTCATTCCGTAAGCCAGAGCCTTATAAGGGTAAGGGTATCAAGTTCGTTGGTGAGCAGCTTCGTCGTAAGGCTGGTAAGTCAGCAGGTGCTAAATAATAGGAGATTGAGTTATGGCATTGAATAAAATTGAAAGAAGAAAAAGAATTCACTACCGTATCCGCAAAGTCGTTAATGGTACTGCTGAAAGACCAAGAATGGTTGTTTTCAGAAGCAACAAGCAGATTTACGTACAGGTTGTTGATGATTTGAAGGGCATCACTCTCGCAGCTGCCGCTTCAAATGACAAGGAGCTTGCAGTAGAGTGCAAGGGCAAGAGCGGTATCGAGGCTGCTGCTATCGTCGGTAAGAAGGTTGCAGAGCGCGCTCTCGCTGCAGGTATCACCACTGTGTCTTTCGACCGTGGAGGTTACCTCTATCACGGAAGAGTTAAAAGTTTGGCAGACGCTGCCCGCGAAGGTGGCTTAATTTTCTAAGAGACTATGGCAAATACAAATGTTAAAAGAGTAAAGACCTCTGACCTTGAGCTCAAGGACAGATTGGTAGCCATCCAGCGTGTAACCAAGGTTACTAAGGGTGGTCGTCACTTCAGCTTTGCTGCCATCGTAGTAGTTGGTGACGAGAACGGCGTTGTAGGTTATGGTCTTGGAAAGGCAAACGAAGTAACTACCGCCATTTCAAAGGGTGTCGAGGATGCAAAGAAGAACCTCGTAAAGGTTCCTGTCCTCAATGGTACCATTCCTCACGAGCAGGAGAGCAAGTTCGGTGGTGCACGTGTATACATGAAGCCAGCTGCTCCTGGTACTGGAGTAAAGGCCGGTGGTGCGATGCGTGCAGTATTCGAGTCTGTAGGTGTTCACAACGTCCTTGCAAAGTCAAAGGGTTCTTCAAACCCTCACAACCTTGTGAAGGCTACCGTTGCAGCTCTCACCGAGCTTCGTGACGCTTACACCGTAGCTGGCCTCCGTGGTATTCCAATGAGTCGTGTATTTAAAGGTTAAGGAGGACACAGATTATGGCAAAACTCAGAATCACTCAGGTTAAGAGCAGAAGCGGTGCAACCAAGAGGCAGATCGCAAACCTTCAGTCACTTGGTCTCCACAAGCTTCATCAGACTGTTGAAGTAGAGCTCAACCCAGTATCTAAGGGCATGGTAGAGAAAGTTCTCCACCTTGTCGAAGTTGAAGAAATTAACTAAGGAGGACCGAAAGATGAAATTGAATAATTTGACCCCTGCTGAGGGTTCAAGAGGCAGAGAGAAGAGAATCGGTCGTGGTGAGGGCTCAGGACACGGTGGAACTTCAACCCGTGGTCACAAGGGTGCTCAGGCACGTTCAGGTTACTCACGCAAGATCGGTTTCGAGGGTGGCCAGATGCCTATCCAGCGAATCCTTCCGAAGTGGGGTTTCACTAATCCTACCCGTGTAGAGTATAAGGGTATCAACGTATCAACTCTCCAGACTCTCGCTGAGGCTGCAGGTGTTGAGGTTATCACCATCGAGACTCTTCGTGAGGCAGGTTTCGTGAACAAGAACCAGCTCGTGAAGATCCTTGGCAACGGTGAGCTCACCGCAAAGCTCGAAGTATCTGCAAACGCTTTCTCAAAGTCAGCTGTCGCTAAGATCGAGGCTGTCGGTGGTAAGGCAAACACAATTGAATAATTAAGATGAAGAAATTCATTCAGACCATTCAGAACATCTTCAAGATTGAGGAGCTCCGCAAGAGGATTGTGTATACAGTCCTCCTGCTGCTCGTCTATCGTCTCGGTAGTTTCATCGTGCTTCCGGGTATCGATCCGACGCAGCTTGCTCGCCTCCAGTCAACCTCTTCAGAGGGCCTCGTAGGTCTCCTGAACATGTTCTCTGGTGGTGCGTTCGGTAACGCATCGATCTTTGCACTTGGTGTGATGCCGTACATCTCGGCATCGATCGTCATCCAGCTTCTCGGAGTATTCGTTCCTTATTTCAGGAAGCTCCAGATGGAGGGCGAGAGTGGCCGTAGGAAAATGAATCAGATGACTCGCTATCTGACCATCCTGATTCTTTGCATCCAGGGCCCTGCCTACATGGCCAATCTTCACAACCAGATTCCGGCTGATGCATTCCTCGCTGTAAACAAGCTTGGTTGGAGCAACTTCGCTTTCAACATCGTTTCTACAGTGATCCTTATCGGCGGAACCATGTTCGTGATGTGGCTCGGCGAGCGTATTACCGATCGTGGTATCGGTAACGGTATCTCAATCATCATCATGATTGGTATCATCGCACGTCTCCCTCATGCTCTTGTTGCTGAAATCCTTGAGAAGCTCAACTCTAATGCAGGTGGTGTCATCCTCCTCATCATCGAGCTCCTCGTGCTTTTCTTCGTCTTCGTAGCAGCGATCGCACTCGTACAGGCTGTCCGCAGGGTTCCTGTTCAGTATGCTAAGAGAATCGTTGGTAACAAGCAGTACGGTGGTGTACGCCAGTACATCCCTCTCAAGATAAACGCTGCCGGCGTCATGCCTATCATCTTCGCTCAGGCGCTTATGCTTGCTCCGCTCCTTTTCTCTCGCTTCGACGCTACCCGTGGTCTCGCTGCGACATTGAGCAACTATACCGGTTTCTGGTATAATCTTTTATTCGGATCTCTCGTTGTGATCTTCACATATTTCTATACTGCTGTCACCGTAAATCCTACAATGATGGCAGAGGATATGAAGAAGAACGGTGGTTTCATCCCTGGTGTGAAGCCTGGTAAGATGACTGTCAAGTTCCTTGACGACGTCATGGATAGGGTTACCCTTCCTGGCTCATTCTTCCTCGCTGCCATCGCGATCCTCCCGGCACTTGCAATCCTTTGCGGTGTGAACAACCAGTTTGCAAGCTTCTATGGTGGTACTTCCCTCCTGATCCTTGTCGGTGTGGTTCTCGATACTCTCCAGCAGATTGAAAGCCATCTGCTTATGCGTCACTATGACGGTCTCATGAAGACTGGCCGTCTTACAGGACGTTCCGGAATGTAATTTTTAATAGTTCTTTGATAGATGATCAAACCAAGAACAGAGGAAGAGATCGAGCTGATGCGCGAAAACGGAATTCTCGTTTCGAAGACATTGGCGGAGGTCGGTAAGATAGTTGCCCCTGGTGTGACAACTCTAGAGTTGAATAGGGTGGCTGAGACCTTTATCCGTGACAACGGTGCGATTCCAAGCTTTCTCGGTTATGACGGTTTTCCTGCAGCTCTCTGCATCTCAGTGAATGATGTCGTTGTACACGGATTCCCTTCGGACTACGTGCTCAAGGAAGGCGATATCGTATCAGTGGATTGCGGAACGTTGTATAAAGGATGGAACGGTGATTCAGCATACACTTTCCCTGTCGGGGAAGTGGATGCTGAGACCCGTAAGCTCCTTGATGTGACGAAGGCATCCCTCTACAAGGGTATTGCCGCGGCCGTTGCAGGCAACCGTACAGGTGACATCGGCAACGCAGTACAGACGTACGCAGAATCATTCGGTTTCGGAGTTGTCCGTGAGCTTGAAGGTCATGGCATCGGAAGAAACATGCACGAGAACCCAGGCGTCCCTAACTATGGCAGGCCAGGTAAGGGAAGCAAGCTCGTCGAGGGAATGACCATCTGCATCGAGCCTATGATCAACGCGGGCACCCGCGGTGTGTATCTTGCAAGAAATGGTTGGGCAGTACACACGGCAGACCGTAAGAACTCAGCTCACTACGAACTGACTGTCGTTGTCAGAAAAGGTCACGCGGAGCAGTTGTCTACCTTTGAATATATTGAGAATATTTAAGTGTTAAATTTTAAAGTGATATTTTAATGCCAAAGCAAGCAGCCATCGAACAGGAGGGCAGGATCGTGGAAACCCTTCCAAATGCGATGTTCAAAGTTGAACTCGAGAACGGTCATGTGATTCTCGCCCATATCTCCGGTAAGATGAGAATGAATTATATCAAGATCCTTCCTGGAGATCGCGTAAAAGTGGAGATGTCACCTTATGATTTATCAAAAGGAAGAATATTTTTCAGATACAAATAAAACCTTACAGAAATGAAAGTAAAAGCTTCCATCAAAAAGCGCAGCGAAGATTGCAAGATCGTAAAGCGTAAAGGTCGTCTTTATGTGATCTGCAAGAAGAACCCAAAGTTCAAGATGCGCCAGGGTTAATCCAATAATTGTATAACAAATAAAGTAAACATAGATTATGGCAAGAATAGCCGGTGTTGATTTACCTAACAACAAACGTGGAGAGATAGGTCTTACCTATATCTTCGGAATCGGTCGCAGCTCTGCTCAGAAGATTCTTACTGCCTGCGATATCGATTGGAATATCAAGTGCGGTGACTGGAATGATGATCAGGTTGCTGCTATCCGTGCCCTCATCGGTGCTGAGTACAAGATCGAGGGTGAGCTCCGTTCTTCAATCCAGCTTAACATCAAGCGTTTGATGGATATCGGTTGCTACAGGGGTATCCGTCATCGTAACGGTCTCCCAGTACGTGGCCAGAGCACCAAGAACAATGCTCGTACCAGGAAGGGTAAGAAGAAAACTGTTGCAAACAAGAAGAAAGCAACTAAATAACGTTGATGAACTATGGCAAAGAAAACAGCAACAACAAAGAAGAGAGTTGTCAAGGTTGACGCTTATGGCGCGGCTCATATTTCATCAACCTTCAACAACGTCATCGTCACTCTTACTAACAGCGTAGGACAGGTTATCAGCTGGTCTTCAGCAGGTAAGAGCGGCTTCCGTGGCTCAAAGAAGAACACTCCATATGCAGCACAGGTTGCAGCTCAGGATTGCGCTAAGACAGCGTACGATCTTGGTCTCCGCAAGGTGAAGGCATATGTAAAGGGTCCTGGTCAGGGACGTGAGTCAGCAATCAGAACTATCCATGGTGCAGGTATCGAGGTTACCGAGATCGTAGACGTAACTCCAATGCCACACAACGGATGCCGTCCAAAAGGCCGTCGTAAAGTTTAATTTTTTGATCGTTTTTTAAAGAAGAAATTACTATGGCAAGATATACAGGACCTAGTACCAAGATCGCTCGTAAATTCGGTGAGCCAATCTACGGCCCAGATAAGAACTTCGAAAAGAGGAACTATCCATCTGGTCAGCATGGTCTCGCTCGCAAGCGTAAGAAAGTATCTGAGTATGGTACTCAGCTCAAAGAGAAGCAGAAAGTAAAATATACATACGGTGTGCTTGAGCGCCAGTTCCGTAACCTTTACGAGAAGGCATCACGCATGAAGGGCCAGAAGGGTGAGAACCTCGTAATTCTCCTCGAGAGCCGTCTTGACAACATCGTTTACCGTATGGGTATCGCTCCTACACGTGCAGCTGCCCGTCAGCTCGTGTCACACTGCCACATCACTCTCAATGGTGAGATCTGCAACATTCCTTCAGCTCTCGTTAAGCCAGGTGACGTAGTTGCAGTCCGTGAGCGCTCTAAGAGCCTTGAGGTTATCACCAACAGCGTAGCATCTGCAACCAAGTACTCTTGGATCGAGTTCGATGCAAAGGCTCTCTGTGGTAAGTACCTCAACACCCCAGTTCGTGAGGAGATTCCTGAGAACATCAACGAGCAGCTTATCGTCGAGCTCTACTCTAAGTAATAATTAACACCAAAAAGAAGTCAATATGGCAATCTTAGCATTTCAGAAACCCGACAAGGTGATTATGCTCGAGGGCACTGATACCGTGGGTCGTTTCGAGTTCAGGCCTCTTGAGCCTGGTTACGCACAGACCATCGGTAATGCCATTCGTCGCATTCTCCTCTCGTCTCTGGAAGGTTTTGCTATCAGCTCAATCAAGATCTCCGGTGTAGACCAGGAGTTCGGCACCATCGCTGGCGTCATTGAGGGCATGCAGGATATCATCCTCAACCTCAAGAAGGTACGCTTCAAGAGGATGGTTGATACGGTTGACACTGAGACAGCGAACCTCGTAATCAGCGGTAAGCAGGAGTTTACCGCAGAGGATATCTCCAAGGGATTGTCTTCCTTCAAGGTGTTGAATCCTGAACAGCACATCTGCTCACTCGAGACTGCAGTAAAGCTTGAGATCTCTCTTACTATCACTAAGGGTAGGGGTTTCGTTCCTGCAGATGAGAGCCGCGACGCAAATGCTCCTCTCGGAACAATTGCCGTCGACGCTATCTACACTCCTATCGTCAATGTCAACTGGCTTCAGGATGACTGGCGTGTCGAGCAGAAGACCGACTATGAGAAGTTGACCCTCGAGATCACTACCGATGGCTCAATCTCTCCTATCAATGCTCTTCAGGAAGCTGCAAATATCCTTATCTACCATTTCAGACTCTTTACCGATGACAAGAAGGTGGCTCTTGAGCCTAGCGTCGAGTCAGACTCTAAGGAGCTGGATGAGGAGTCACTCAGGACAAGGCATCTCCTTCTCACCAAGCTTTCAGACATGGGCCTTTCAGTAAGGGCATACAACTGTCTTAAGGCTGCAGACATCGATACTTTTGCTGACCTCGTTTCTTACTCAAGGTCTGAGCTCATGAAGTTCAGGAACTTCGGTCGGAAGTCACTCAGCGAGATCGATGAGCTCGTAGAGAAGATGAAGCTCTCGTTCGGAATGGACGTAACAAAGTATAATATCGAACCCAAGAATCATCACACCGTATAACAATGAGGCACAATAAAGCAATCAACCACCTTGGCCGCAAGAGTGGTCACCGCAAAGCCCTTATGGCCAATATGGCATCTTCTCTCATCCTCCACAAGAGGATCGAGACTACCGTTGCCAAGGCTAAGGCTCTTCAGTCATACGTAGAGCCTCTCATCACCAAGTCAAAGGAGGATACTACCCACTCTCGTCGTGTAGTGTTCAGCTACCTCAAGAGCGCAGAGGCAACTGCAGAGCTTTTCCGCACTGTTGCTCCTAAGATCGCTGAGCGTCCAGGTGGATACACCCGCGTCCTCAAGACTGGCTTCAGCCAGGGTGATGGCGCAGATCTCGCTCTCATCGAGCTCGTTGACTTCAACGAGGCAGCTCTCGCTTCTGCTCCTAAGGCAGAGAAGAAGACTACCCGTCGTAGCCGCTCAAAGAAGGCTGAGGAGACCGTAGAGGCACCAGCTGCTGAGTAATCAGGGCAAGAATAATCCAGAAATTATTCTATAAAATAAAAGAGCCGACCAGAAAATGGCCGGCTCTTTTAATGTTTACTTACAAATCTTCTTAAAAATATTTAATAATTAAGAAATATTATATAAATTTGTTGGCGTATTGATAATTAGCATCGCAAAAGTTATAAGAAGTGAAAAGGATTAGCGATACTTTCATCGGCAGGAACGCAGATATCAAGCAGCATATCCTTGCCCTTTGTGCAAAAGACGGAGAGTTCAGTATCGCAGACCTCAGCAAGGCCTGCAACATCAGTATCCCGACCATCACGAAGATTCTCAACGAACTTCATGATGCCGGTATGATTGAAGAAAGAGGTAAGTTCAGTTCGGCAGGTGGCCGAAAGCCAAGCATCTTCGGTCTCAACCCAGAGGCTGGCTATTTCGTGGGAATCGACGTATTCCGAGACAGCATCAGCCTTGCAGTGATGGATTTTGCCGGCAAGGTGATCGAGACCAGAGCCGACATCCCGTTCGTGTTCGAGGGCTCAAGGAATTCATGCAATGCAATCTCGCGTGTGATTCGTGAGCATCTGCTCGAGTCCGGAATCGAACTCAGAAAGGTCCGCTGCTACGGCTTCGCACTGCCTGGTCGTGTCAACCATGTGACTGGATTCAGCTTCTCATTCTTCATCGATGACCATACTCCTATCAGCAAGGTGCTCGAGGAGGAACTCAATGCCCCTGTCACCGTCGAGAATGACTCCCGTGCCATGACCTTCGGTGAATATGTCGCAGGTGTTGGCGAGGGAGAGCAGCACGTACTCTTCATGAACGTCGGCTGGGGTCTCGGTATGGGCGTGATAATCGAAGGAAAGGTGCTTTACGGAAAATCCGGTTTCTCGGGTGAGTTCGGACATTTCCCTATACTTGACAACGATAGGATCTGCCGTTGCGGAAAGAGAGGTTGTCTCGAGACAGGTGCATCTGGCTCGGCGCTCTATCGTATCGTGGAAGGAAAACTCAAGGAAGGCCGTTCGTCAATGCTTTCCGAAAAGTATAATTCAGGCAAGGAAATCACTCTCGAGGACATTTTCGTCGCCATTGAGAGCGAGGATGTACTCGCAATCGAGGCAATCGAAGAGGTCGGCAGCACGCTCGGAAAGGGTCTTGCGGGCCTCATCAACGTGTTCAATCCGGAACTTGTCGTCATCGGAGGTATACTCGGCAGGGCAAAGGACTATCTCTACATGCCGATCATGGGCTCTATCAACAAGTACTCTCTCAAGCTCGTGAGCAAGGATACCACAGTCAAGTTCAGCAAGCTCGGAACCATGACCGGTGGCATCGGAGCATGTATGCTCGCACAGGCAAGGTACTTCGAAATGGAATAAGGACATCTTCTGCATACAATTAAAGCCTCGGAATTTTCCGAGGCTTTTTCGTATCCGGAGTGGCCGTTTCCGACCGTCGGTCCATCGATTAGAGATTGTCTTTCTCGATATCCTTGAAATACTTGTAGGTGTCTACCTTGAGCTCTCCGCAGGCAGCCTCGTCACAAACGATGATTGCGTGTGGGTGCATCTGAAGGGCGCTGATTGTCCACATCTGGCTGATTCCTTCCTCGATTCCATGCTGGAGCGCACGGGCCTTGTTGTGTCCGTTGCAGACGATGAGCACTTCCTTCGCATCCATGACGGTGCCGACGCCGACGGTGAGAGCTGTCTTAGGGACAAGGTCCACGTTGTTGTCGAAGAATCGGCAGTTTGCGATGATGGTGTCGGTGGTGAGTGTCTTGATGCGGGTACGGCTGGTAAGCGAAGAACCAGGCTCGTTGAATGCGATGTGGCCGTCAGGACCGATACCTCCCATGAAAAGGTCGATTCCGCCTGCGGCCTTGATTGCCTCCTCGTACTGGGCGCACTCTGCGGCGAGGTCAGGAGCATTGCCGTTGAGAATATGCACGTTCTCCTTCTTGATGTCGATATGACTGAAGAAATTGGTCCACATGAAGCTGTGGTAAGACTCCGGATGCTCCTCAGGAAGGTTCACATATTCGTCCATGTTGAAGGTGACGACATTCTGGAAAGAGACTTTCCCTGCCTTGTTGAGAGCGATGAGCTCCTTGTAGAGGCCGAGTGGAGAAGAGCCTGTAGGACATCCCAGCTTGAAGGGCTTTTCAGGAGTAGGGTTGGCCTCGTTGATCTTCTTTGCCACGTAATTAGCTGCCCACTTCGACAGTGCGGCGTAGCTTGGTTCAATGATTACTCGCATGTTATTAGTTTATAGTTCCAATATAGAGCACAAAAATAACATTTTTCTTACCTTTGCCAACGCTATTCAAGATGGAAAATATAATAGAAGACATAACGACCCAGGAGTACGAGCACGGCTTCGTCACCGACGTGGAGCAGGAGTTCATTCCGAAGGGATTGAACGAGGACATCATCCGCCTGATCTCCTCAAAGAAGAACGAGCCGGAGTGGCTGCTTGAGTTCCGCCTCAAGGCGTTCCGCAAGTGGCAGACGATGCCTGTACCGAAGTGGGCCCACCTTGATATCCCGGAGATAGATTTCCAGGATATCATATACTATGCTGCTCCCAAGAAGGAGAGCGACCGCCCTAAGGAGATTGATCCTGAACTCATGAAGACTTTCGACAAGCTCGGCATTCCTCTCTCGGAGAGGGAAGTGCTTGCCGGGGTGAAAGCTGCCGAGGAAACTCAGAGCTCTTCGAACGTTGCCGTTGACGCAGTGTTCGATTCCGTTTCCGTGAAGACGACCTTCCGTAAGGCACTCTCGGAGAAGGGAATCATATTCTGCTCATTCTCGGAAGCCGTTCAGGAACATCCGGACCTGGTACGCAAGTATCTTGCTACCGTGGTTCCTGCCGGAGACAACTTCTACTCAGCACTGAACAGTGCCGTATTCAGCGACGGCTCGTTCTGCTATATCCCCAAGGGCGTGCGCTGCCCTATGGAACTCTCGTCCTATTTCCGTATCAACGCGAAGGGCACTGGCCAGTTCGAGCGTACCCTCATCATCGCCGACGAGGGCTCGTATGTCAGCTACATGGAAGGATGTACCGCACCTATGCGTGACGAGAACCAGCTCCATGCTGCAGTCGTCGAGATCATCGTCGAGAAAGATGCCGACGTCAAGTACTCCACCGTCCAGAACTGGTATCCCGGTGATGCGCAGGGCAAGGGTGGAATCTTCAATTTCGTGACCAAGCGCGGTATCTGCAAGGGCAGTGGAAGCCATCTGAGCTGGACTCAGGTCGAGACCGGCTCCGCAATCACATGGAAATACCCATCAACCATACTCAAGGGAGACAATTCTTCGTCTGAGTTCTATTCCGTCGCAGTCACCAACAACTATCAGCAGGCGGATACAGGAACGAAGATGATACACGCCGGCAGGAATACCCGCAGCCGTATCGTCAGCAAGGGCATCTCGGCCGGACATAGCCAGAACAGCTACCGCGGCCTCGTGAAGATGCTGCCAGGCGCCGACAATGCCCGCAACTACTCGCAGTGCGACAGCCTCCTCATCGGAGACAAATGCGGAGCACATACCTTCCCTGTAATCGAAAATTCTAACCGTACGGCCACCGTGGAACATGAGGCTACGACCTCGAAGATCAGTGAGGACCAGCTCTTCTACTGCAACCAGCGCGGAATCGGCCCTGAAGAGGCGGTAGGCCTCATAGTCAACGGATATGCGCAGGAAGTCCTCGCGAAGCTCCCTATGGAATTCGCAGTGGAGGCGCGCAAACTCCTTTCCGTATCACTCGAAGGATCTATTGGATAAACTGTCATGGACTGGATCAATTACACCGTCTTCACCTTTGCCGGCGACCGTCCGGTGCTGCTGATCGACATCATCACATCGGTGCTCGGTCTGACCTGCGTATTCCTTGCGGGCCGCAACAGCAAATACAATTTCTGGGTGGGGTACTTCTATACCGCTGCGCTGTTCCTGATGTTCTGGAACAAGAATCTCTACGCAAGCCTCCTGCTTCAGCCGATATCGCTCGCGATCAACCTCATGGGCCATTATCGCTGGACACATCCGAAGAAGGAAGAGGAGAGCAGCGCGGACGCAAGCGCACTGAAGGTGTCAATGCTCTCATGGGCAGGCAGGGCATTCGCCATCGGTTCGGTATTCATCATCGCCGGACTCTGGGGATGGACTCTGGATACCCTCTTCCCACAGGACCCACATCCTTATCTTGACTCCTGCGTTACGGTGCTCATCCTTGTGGCACAGTTCCTCAGTGCGCTCAAGAAATGGGACTGCTGGATCGCATGGCTGCTCGTGAACATCACCCAGCTCATACTCCACATCAGCGTAGGACATGTATTCATGCCTGTCGTATGTACGCTATACCTTATCAACGGCATCGTATCCCTCGTGGGATGGATGAAGCTTTATAGAAAAAAAGCCTGATATGAACGATATACTTCTCGAAATAAGAAACCTCCATGCAAGAGTGGAGGAAAAGGAAATACTCAAGGGCGTGGACCTTACCATCAGAAAGGGTGAGATCCATGCTGTCATGGGTCCTAACGGCGCAGGAAAGAGTACGCTCAGCGCCGTGCTTGCCGGTAAGCCGCAGTTTGTGGTGACCGAAGGCTCGATCACATTCATGGGCCAGGATCTTCTTGCGATGACTCCCGAGCAGAGGGCATGGGCAGGAATCTTCCTCTCATTCCAGTATCCTGTGGAGATCCCCGGCGTCAGCATCACCAATTTCATGAAGACCGCCGTGAACTGCCGCAGGGAGGCTCAGGGACTCGAGCCTATGAAGGCAGGAGATTTCCTCAAGCTCATGAAGGAGAAGATGGCATTCGTGCAGATGAAGAGCGAATTCTCCAAGCGTGAGGTGAATGTCGGCTTCTCCGGTGGTGAGAAGAAGAGGAACGAGATATTCCAGATGGCAATGCTCGACCCTACCCTGAGCATCCTTGACGAGACCGACAGCGGACTGGACGTGGATGCCCTCCGAATCGTTGCGAGCGGCGTGAATTCTCTCCATACTCCTGAGAAGGCTGCCATCGTCATCACGCATTATCAGAGACTTCTTGACTATATCGTTCCGGACGTCGTACATGTCCTCAAGGACGGCCGTATCGTGAAGACGGCGGGCAAGGAGCTCGTTGATCAGATCGAGGAGAGAGGTTACGACAGCATTACCGAGTAAGCCATGCATAAGCTCTACGTCATAAAGCCCGGCGCAGCAATGCCCGAGATTCCATCCCGCTTCGCCATTGAAGCAGGGGAGAGTCTCGACATGACCATAGTTGTCATGCCTGGCGTAAGCTGTGAGCTGCCACTTGCGGTTGAACTCCTCGGAGAAGGCGCACAGGCCAATCTCTACGGCGTCTACGTGTGCGGCACAGAGGAGAAGGTCAACATAAGCGTGAACCTCAGCCACAAGGTCGGTCACTGCAACAGCAACCAGATTTTCAAGGGCATCGCCGGCGGCAAATCCCACGTCAGCTTCGACGGAAGGATAGTCGTCGCTCCGGATGCCCAGAAGACTGAGGCATATCAGTCGAACCACAATATCCTGCTCAGCGACGATGCGCGCGTGGATACCCGACCTCAGCTCGAGATCTATGCAGACGATGTCAAGTGCTCCCACGGAGCAACGGTTGGCCGTCTGAACGAGGATGAGCAGTTCTACATGCGCAGCAGGGGCATCACTCTCAAGGAAGCTCGCACCCTCCAGATGATTTCCTTCGTCCATCCTGCTCTCCAGGGCATAGAGGATGAGGACCTTCGCGAGAGCCTCGCTTCAGAGATAGAGGATGCCATCAGATCCATACTTTAGGCAAACATGAACGAAGTCACCATAAAGAACCTCGCGGACATAGACAGAGCCGCCGAGGAGTTCCTTTCCAAGATAGGGGACAATAAGCTTATCGCTTTCTATGCTCCGATGGGCTCGGGAAAGACGACCTTCACCACTGCGCTATGCCGTGTGCTTGGCGTCGGCGATGCTGTATGCTCTCCTACCTTCACCATCATAAACGAGTATGTCTCCGCCGATGGTGAATCCATTTTCCATTTTGACTTCTACCGTATCACCAAGCCTTCCGAGGCGATGGACATCGGACTGTACGACTATCTTGACAGCGGCTGTCTTTGCCTCATGGAATGGCCGGAGAACGTTGAGGAACTTCTTCCCGAGGAGACGCTCAAGGTGAGCATCAAGGTCAATCCGGATCAGTCGAGGACTCTCAGCTGGTAGCTTTCACCGGTCTGGTGACATCTCCGATTGCAAGGTGGTCGATGAATCCATGAAAACTGAAATTCTTCGTGATGCCGTCCTTCCATAGGACGGCATCATCGTTTTCGTCCACCAGGGCGATGTACAGTACCTTGTCATATATCAGCATCGCTGCTGACCCAAGCGGCCTGAGGCCTGGTTTCAGCTCGCCGGCCATTTCATTCCGGACTATCATCCACTTGCCGGTGCTCTGGTCGAGACCCAGGATGCACAGTTCTCCGTCAGCGACGCACCAGCTGACCTTTCTGAAGCCACCTGTATAGCTGTAGACCAGCTCTCCGTCCTTCCACACCAGGTATTCCTTCTCACCCAAGCAGTTCGTCTTGACGGCATCGAAGTAGCATTCTCCCCGGTATCCGTCATAGAGGAAATCACCGGGTTCATAGCTGTCGGTGGGATTGAGACCGATGAAGAAAGTTTCGTTGTCTATTGCAATGAAAAGTGACTGTCTTGACATGATCGCCTTGTGCCGCCGCCCTCCAGCCCGGAGCATCTTCACGATCCTCGCACTGGATGAGGGGTGGTCCACTGGAACGACCTTCCCGTTCTCTACGATGCACCATTGTGTCCCGCCTTCCCCGTCTGTGCTTACGCCGGTAAAGCTCAATACTCCATGATCCATCATCATGGGAGTCGTGGGCAGGATCTCGGAACTCTGGGATATGATCTTCCCGTCCTTGCGAAGCACATATCCACCCTTGTCCTTGGGGTATCCCAATGAATACATGCACCCGCCCTGTTCCGTCATCGAGATTATCATCTCGCGTCCATACATGCTGTAGGCAACCTCGCCGTCGCACCTTACCACAGTCTCCTCGTCCGTCGACCAATCATCATACAGCCGTCCTCCCACTATCCTGTGCATGTCGATGTCGGATGCGGTGCAGTAGAGGTCTCCCACCGGCCTGCTGAGAAGAACGCTGTCCTCGGTCATCAGCATCAGTGAGCAGGGGACTTCTCCATAGTATTCATCCTGCCTCCAGTCATAGCCTTCCGGATAGGACACCGCACTCATCAGCAGAGCTTCCACGGTCTCCGTCTCTATTGGCCGCTTCGGCTCCTCATTGTCCTTTGTCTCTCTGATAATGTCCACCAGATCGCATCCTGCCGCCAGCAGAAGTGCCGTTGCCAACATAAATAATCGTCTCATACCGTCTTCGTTTTCCGCTAAAATAGGTATAGAAACGGCGGGATTCCCGCTTTTGAAAAAACAAACATTTTTTCGTGGCAGATATGTATTTTTTCGACGGCAATTCATTTTTTTACTGCCCATCTTCGCTTTGGACAATTGATAAATGCTATGCTGATAAACATCAATGGGGCGAAGTGCGAAGGCATAGAAGCTCAGAAGGTCACCGTGGAGGTTGAGGTGACGAACGGAATAGGCATCCACCTGGTAGGACTTGCGGATGCAGCGGTGAAGGAGAGTCTCCTCAGGACAGTGACGGCGATAGCCAGCCTCGGCTACAGGGTGCCTGGAAAGAAAATAGTCATAAATCTGGCTCCTGCTGATATGCACAAGAAAGGAAGCGGATATGACTTGCCTATAGCCTTGGGCATACTAGCCGGCTCCGGTCAGCTGGAACTGCCGCTTCTCGACAGATACATCATCATGGGCGAGCTGGGGCTCGACGGATCATTGAGGCCGGTGCCGGGCGCACTTCCGATGTGTGAGCTGGCGCGGACCGAGGGCTTTGACGGCTGCGTACTGCCCAAGTCCTCTGCAAAGGAAGCTGCCGACTTCGATGATATTATGGTGTATGGCGCCGGGACCATGGCGGACGTGATAGAAATCCTCGGAGGAGAGGTTTCCAGGGAGGATCTCCTGGTCAGGAACACTGCCCGTGAGCCTGGCGAAGTGAGCTCAGATGTGATGGACTTCTCCGAAATCATAGGCCAGAGCGGGGCGAAGCGTGGGCTTGAGATTGCGGCAGCTGGATCTCACAACGTAATTCTCATTGGCCCGCCTGGCTCCGGAAAAAGTTCCCTCGCAAAGGCCCTTGCCGGAATCCTTCCTCCCATGAGCAACGAGGAGGCACTTCAGACGAGCAAGATATACTCTGTAGCCGGAAGGTCCAGGGAGGGGTGCGGACTTATTCGCCAGCGACCGTTCCGTGCTCCCCATGTGAGCGCTTCAGTGCCGGCCCTCATCGGTGGCGGATCGGATACGATCATGCCCGGGGAAATCAGCCTGGCCCATAATGGAGTCCTCATGGTAGACGAGTTCTGCGAGGCTCCCAAACGGCTGATCGAAGTGCTCCGCGGCCCGATGGAAGACAGGAAGGTCACCATCTCCAGACTGCGCACGAAGGTGGTATACCCGGCGTCGTTCATGCTGGTCGCCGCGACCAACCCCTGCCCGTGCGGCTTCTATGGTGAAGGTGACCGTTGCACATGTACCCCGGGGCGGCGAGAGGCTTATCTCAGTAAGCTTTCCGGTCCGATCATGGACAGGATCGATCTCCATCTATGGGTCCACCAGGTCAGCCCCAGGCTGATGATGACCCGACCGGAGGCGGAATCGAGCGCGTCCATAGCGAAAAGGGTCCTGGCAGCGCGGGAGATCCAGCGTGAGAGATTCAGGAATGATGGAATCTTCACGAACTCCGAAATGGACAACACCCTGATCAACCGGTATTGCGCCCTGGATGAGGAATGCCGCGACTATCTGGAGAAACTGATGACGAGATTCGGCCTCTCCGCCAGAGCCTGTACCCGTATACTGAAGATCGCCCGCACGATAGCTGACCTGGATTCGTCGAGGAACATACGTCTGAATCACCTCTCCGAGGCTTCGTCATACCGTTTCCTGGACCGTATGCCCGAGCGATGACCCAACTTTTTTGCAATCAGGGTTGTAATCTTTCGTAACTGTTATACCTTTGCACAGCCTTTTGGGGGACCCGTGGCATCAAGGAATCTCCGGCCCGCTTGCCGGAAGTGCGGTATCAAGTAAAAAGGCAGCGAAGATATGATGGATAAGAGACAGTTGGCAGGACATCTTGCGGCCGCCGCCGCATACGCGATATTCGGAATCAATATCGTGACGACGAAAGACATCGCGAATTCGGGTCTGGTGACACCTATAGTCCTTTTCTCGTTGAGGGCGATCGGAACGGTGTCCCTCTTCTGGATCATTTCCTTTTTCATGCCTAAGGAGAAAGTCGATACCAAGGACATGCTCAGCATAGCTGTCGCGGCATTCCTGGGACTCTTCGTCCCTCAGCTTACCTTCCTTAAGGCCATCACGGTAACCACGGCGATCGACACTTCGATCATAGGCTCTATCACACCTATCTTCACGATGTTCGTGGCCGCTATCTTCCTCAAGGAACCTATCACGTGGAAAAAGGCCTTCGGAGTCTTCCTCAGCTTCGGCGGCGTGATCTTCCTTATCCTGAATTCCGTGACCGTCAACCGCGGTGCAGACCAGACTACTCCTCTGGGCATACTGCTGCTCGTGCTCAACACCTCGAGCTTTGCGTGCTATCTGGGAATCTTCCGTCCGCTTATCAACAAGTACAGCGTGGTGACTTTCATGAAGTGGATGTTCCTCTTTGCCCTTGCGATGTCACTCCCGTTCTCCGCCAAGGGACTCTTGACTACACATTACTCCGAGATTTCGTTGCAGGTGGCCCTGGAGATAGGCTTCCTCATCCTCTTCGCGACCTTCTTCGCATATTTTCTCATCCCTTACGGACAGCAGCGCATACGCCCGACCCTGGTCAGCATGTATTCATACACCCAGCCGGTGATAGCAGCCGTGATCAGCATCTGCGTGGGCATAGACACCCTCAGCTGGCAGAAGCTGCTGGCCACCGTACTCGTCTTCAGCGGCGTGATAATAGTAAACCAGTCCCGCGCAAAAACTGCATAGGACTGGCTTATACTGTACCTGTCTTTCCCTCAGGAAATATCTTACTGGGCTTTCTTGGAATCCGTTTTCGACTGGAACTTCTCCATGTCGATTATGAATCTCTCGTGGATGCCCTCTCCGATCAGACCGGCTTCGTCGAAGGCGGCTACCTTGAATACGAGCCTCCTGCGGTCGATCTCCACAAGCTCGCTCTCCGCCCATACCTTCATCCCGAGAGGGGTCGCAGAGCAGTGCGATACGTTGAGGAGGGTGCCGACGGTGGTCTGTCCCTCGCCAAGTTCCGGCTCTACGGAAAGTGACGCGGTCTTCTCTATCAAGGCTATCATCATAGGGGTCGCAAAGACTCTAACCTTGCCGCTGCCCACGTTGACGGCGAGCTGCTCTTCAGTGACGACAGTCTCCTGACGTCCCTTAATTCCTGCTTCCAGCATACTAGATGCGGTTACGGATGAGGAAATAGTAGATAGCGATACCGATCCAGCTGCAAGCAAGAACGAGGACGCAGAGGAGAATCTTCTCGATGAGGCCACAGTTTTTCTTGAGGATGTCAAGGACACACCAAATAGCGGCGAGAACGCCGAGGATGTAAAGGATTTTTGCTATCATTTCTCTGTAAGTTTGGAATTAGTATCCCAAATGTACGGAATTTTTGTGATATTTGGGATAATGATTGTCTATCCAAACGTTAAAGTGAACGTGGGACTCAATGTCCTGCGCAAGAGAGAGGATGGCTTCCATGACCTGGAAACCCTCTTCGTCCCATATCATGGTATATCCGATGTGCTGGAAATCCGACCATCGGAAGAGTTTTCCATCGAGATAATCAAGGAGGGCGGAGTTGACTGGGACCCGATGACGGACCTGACCGTAAGGGCATATCAGCTGTTGAAGGCCGATTACGACATCCCTCCTGTCAGCATACGTCTCGAGAAACGGTCGCCTGTGGGCGCCGGTCTGGGTGGTGGCTCTTCGGATGCGGCATTTGCCCTGAAGTGCATGAACGAGATATTCTCCCTCGGCCTTCCCGACAAGATTCTGGCCGACTATGCCGCAAGGCTCGGCAGCGACTGCGCATTCTTTGTGTATAACCGTCCCATGTTCGGCTCGGGCAGGGGAGAGATACTTGAGGAATTTGCCCTCGACGGCCTTGACTATGGCCAGGAAGGTGCCGAAAGCTGCCCATACAGGCTCGTCGTCACCGTCCCTCAGGGAATAGCCGTCTCCACCGCCGACGCATACAGGGGCATAGTCCCGGCCGTCCCGGCCACGCCTCTGAAGGAGATTCTGGCGCGCCCTGTGAATACTTGGAAGGGGAACCTTGCAAATGACTTCGAGACCACGGTCTTTGCCAAGTATCCGAGACTCTCCGAGATAAAGCAGGAACTCTACGAAGGTGGTGCTGTCTACGCATCGATGTCCGGCTCCGGTTCATCGCTGTATGCCATCTACTCCAAGTGACAGACCCGTTCAGATAAAGTATCGCAAGAAAAAAGCAATAACGGCTGCACCTCTCGGTGGAGCCGTTATCAATGGTTAGTTTGTAGTTGTTGTTAATATATACTCTCAGACGTCATCAGACGCCTTGGAATTATCTTACAGCTTGACTCTGAGACCGAGCTCTATGCCTGCCATGAAAGGCTGCTGAGTCCTTACGCTCTTAGGCATGTTCTTGGCCTTGAAATAGTATCTCGCGCTTGGGTCGATGTAGATTCCGAGATGGTCTGCTACCATGAACTCACATCCGAGTCCGAGACCTGCGGAGAACATCACGCCGCCCTTCTGACCCTTGAAATAGGTGTTTCCTTCAGGCGACTGCATGATATTGTTGTTGTATACGCACTTCTCGGCAGAGCCTCCTCCGTAGACATAGAAATCGACGAACTTGTTGCTTATGACGCTGAAGTATGCGTTTACGGGAATTCCTACGTAGAACTGATTGTTCCTGATGTCAGAGTAGGTCTCGCTCTTGACCTGGATGCCCTCGCCGTCATATTCCCTGTATGTGCCGGCATACGTCCTGCCGAGATAGCTGGCATTGACGCCGATACCGATGGACCAGCGCTCGCTGAGAGGGAACTTGACACCGGTACCGAAGCTGACCGGAATCATGAATGAGGATTCTCCGGTCTCGGTGATGCCGGTCTGGGACGGAGCCGCTGCGGGAACTCTCATGATACCGTTTGCACCCTTGCCTGCCGGGTTGGTGTTGCTGCTGGCATTTCCGGAGAAATAAACTGAACTCTTGCGCTGCTTGCCGGCCATCTTGAAAGAGTCTTCGAAAGCCATGTTGTCGAGCTTCCTCTGAGCTTCTTCTTTCTTTGCCTCCTCCTTCGCGCTTTCGGATGTCTCTTTGACAGGTTTCACTGCGTCGACCTTCTCGGTCGTCACGGTCTTCTCGTCGACCTCCTCGACAGCCCTTTTCCCGGATGCGGCCTCTACGGGCTGTTTGCTCTCCTGCTGAAGCGGCTTTACCTCCTTCTTTGACTCGACACCCTTCTGGACGCGGCTCGGACGGAGTATCTTGACAGGCGACTGTGGCACTTCTCCCGGAACGAAATCCTCTGTTCCCATCTCCACAATCTCTACAGGCTCATCCACGATGTCTGCCACCATGCTCCGTGCTCCGCTCACGATCTGGATCTGATCGTCGGACGGCTTGCGGGCAGAATAGACGATTCCGAATGTGAGTGCTGCGGCTGCAGCCAGGGCCATGCCTGCACGCCTTGTCCATGTCAGTATTACCGCCTTGCGCTGTGTCTTTGCAGGAACGGCTGCCGGAAGCTGACTCTGCACGGCATCCCAGAGACCGGCAGGGACTTCCTCCCTTCCGTCCTCCATCATGGATCTTACGAGTTTATCAAATTCCTGCATTACCTTTCTGCTATCTTGTTCTGGAGCCATATCCTTGCCCTGCTGAGCTGGGTTCGTGAGGTGGTCTCCGTAATTCCTAATTCATCTGCGATCTCCTTGTGGGAATAACCCTCGATCACGTACATGTTGAAGACTGTCCTGAATCCTGGCGGGAGCTCCGTGATCAGCTTCATAAGCTCCTTGTATCCGATATCCTGCATCTGGGTCGTCATGTCGGAACTCAGTTCCCTGGCGTTCTCCAGATCGTCGCTCATCTTCAGCGCATCCTTCTTTCGAAGGTACATCAGCGCCGTATTCACGAAAATCTTCCTTGCCCATCCCTCGAAGGATCCGTCTCCCTTGTAAGTGTCAAGCTTGGAGAACAGGACCACGAAACCATCCTGCAGAAGGTCCTCGGCTGTAGCCCTGTTACCTACGTAGCGCAGGCATACGGACAGCATCAACGGAGCCAGCCTGTCGAAAAGCTGCTTCTGCGCGATGCGGTCTCCTCTGAGACAGCCATTGACCAATTTCTGTTCGTCGGTCACGAGGGTTCGGTGATAATACGGCTGATAGATGCAATAAGGTGGCTCAGCGTTGCATCGCCAGCAAAAACAAACATGAGGGCTGAAGCCACTACGGCAAATATAAATAATTTGTACTACTTTTGTATGTTGACAACATTATGGCAAATACTTTGAAAAATATGCTCTTGGTCCTTGCGATCATCGTTCCGTGCATGGCTCTCCGTGCGCAGGACATGGACCGCAAGGTTCTCGAGAATGCCTACCTTCAGGCAGTCCAGCAATACGAGGGAGGTGATTACAAGAAGGCCGCAGCGACCTTGAAGGCCATCCTGAACAAGGATGATTCCATGGATGCGGCCCACTATTACCTCGGCCTCTGCGCTGCGGGCATGAACGATATGGAGGAAGCCGAGCTTCACATCACCAAGGCCGTCCAGCTCGACAGCACGAACTACTGGTATCGCCAGAGGGCAGCCGTGCTCTACACTGCAACAGGCCGCGAAGAACAGGCAATCAAGGAATATGAGGCCATCCTACGCGACTTTCCGAAGAAGAGCGATGTCTACTACAACCTCATCGAACTCTACTCTTCCACCGGCAGAAACGAGGATGCCCTGGACATACTTGACAAGATAGAAGGACTTCAGGGCCGTTCGGACGGAACCGTGATGGCAAGGTTCCAGCTCATGGGCCAGATGAACCATCAGCAGGAGGCATACGACTTCCTCGAGTCTGTATACGATGAATACCCTTCGCCACAGATACTCAGCGTCCTTGGAGACTATAATCTTTCCATGTACAAGGACAGCCTTGCGGTGGCGCTCTACGACGAGGCCCTTTCGATGGCCCCGGGATATGCCCCTGCCGTCGTGGGAAAGGCAGAGGTACACAGGATGAAGAGAGATTATGCCAAGTTCATAGAGGCGCTCGAACCATTCGTGGCTGACCCTTCGTCACCTGTCGACATGAAGATGGACTACCTCAAGCAGATAGTACAGCATGCCGACCAGAGGCTCATCCAGGGTCATAGGGACGACCTCTACCGTCTCTATCAGCTCTGCGCCGACACCCATCCGGAAAGTTCCATGGCGTCAAGCTACCTGGTCTCCCTCAAGCTGGCTTATGATGACTATGAGGGCGTGGCTGAGTCTGCGGAGAAAGCCATGAAGGATTTCCCCGACGACGACTCGTTCCTTGAAATCGCCACATATGCCGAGTATCAGCTTGGCAATCTCGAGAAGGTTCTCGACCTTTCCCATGTCCAGCTTGAAAGGGCTATGAAGAGCGGTGACAAGAAGCAGATTGCGACCGCGAGCACCAACGTCGGTGACGGATACCATTCGCTTGGAGACAACAAGAAGGCGTATAAGTATTACGAGGCAGCCCTCAAGAATGATCCGGATTATGCGCCGGCTCTCAACAACTACGCATATTACCTCAGCACAACCGGCAAGAAGCTTAAGAAGGCTTATCAGATGAGCCGCAGATGTACTGAGCTCGAACCGGACAATGCCACCTATCTCGATACCTTCGGATGGATTCTCCACCTTATGGGAAAGGACACCGAGGCTCTCGCGATCTTCAAGAGGGTGATGATCTATGGCGGCAAGGATAATGCGGAGGAGCTTCGCCACTATGCGGACGTGCTCGAGGCGACCGGCAAGAAGGACCTCGCCGAGATGTATCGCAGTCAGGCTGCGGCAAAGGAAAAGAAATGATGAAGCTTTGCCGGGTCATATCTGTCGTGCTTGCAATGAGTCTGGCGTGCCTTTCGCTCCAGGCTCAGGACACCCGCACCCAGGAGGCGAAGAAAAAGAAGCTCGAGCAGGAGATGGCGATACTCGACCGCCAGCTCACCGAGAACCGCAAGCAGAGCAAGAACGCCCTTTCGCAGCTTGAGCTCTCCCGCAAGAAGGTCAGCCTCCAGAGGGAGATGGTCGCGGAGAGCGACAGACGTATCCGGAGCTACAGTGACAGCATCTATGCCCATCAGCGCCAGATCGGCGAACTGCAGCGCAGAGTCGACACTCTTTCGACATACTACTCGCGCCTCGTGAATGCCTCCTACAGGAACAGGGACACGAGGATCTGGTATATGTACATAATCGCCAGCGAGAATCTCACACAGGGTTTCCGCCGCTACAGCTACTTCAAGAATCTCTCGAGCAATCTGAAGGATCAGGCGACGAAGCTGCGCGAGGCGAAGGAAGAACTCGAATTCGAGAAACTGGAGCTCGAGAAGCTGAAGGCGGAGAGCGAAGTGGTGCGCGTGGAGCGAAAGAAGGAACAGACCAAGCTCGAGCAGGAGCAGGCCCAGGATCAGAAGATAGTCAATGACCTGCAGAAGAACAGACGCAGGTACGAGCAGGAACTCGCGTCCAAGAAGAAGCAGGTGGAGTCCTTGAACAAGGAGATCCAGAGGATAATTGCGGCGGCAATGAGCTCGGCTTCCAAAGGTTCGGACAAGAGCGTGAAGAGCGACGGCAAGAAAATGGAGGTCGACAAGGCGCTTGCTGCGGAATTCTCGAGGAACAAGGGACGTCTCCCATGGCCGGTGGACGGACCTGTGGTCGGAAAGTTCGGCCAGCATTACCACTCAGTCTTCACCAACGTGAAGCTTCCTTTCAACAATGGCATCGATATCGCGGCCCAGACCAATGCAAAGGTGTGTGCCGTCTTCGACGGCGTCGTCAAGCAGATAGTGGTGCTTCCTGGATACAACCAGTGCGTTCTCGTCCAGCATGGCAACTATTTCACTCTCTACTGCAAGCTTCAGTCGACTTCGGTCAAGGCAGGAGACAAGGTGAAGACCGGACAGCAGGTCGGTACAGTAGATACCATCAATGGAGATACCCAGGTCCACTTCGAAGTATGGCAGGGACAGACTGCCCAGAATCCGGAGACCTGGCTGAAATAATCTGATACTTAACCAACCAAACCAAAACACAGAATGAAGAAGACAGTATTCCTGTCCGGAGCCACCGGTAACATGGGGTGGCACAGTTTCCTGGAGATCCTAAAGAAAAAGGACAGATTCGATATACGCCTGCTTGTCCGGTCCAGCAAGCAGAACAAGAAGAAACTCGCTCCATACATGGATGATCCGGCTGTGACAGTCGTATGGGGAGACCTCTGCGTCCTTGAGGACGTCAAGAAGGCGGTGGCGGGATCCGATTATGTCCTGCATGTCGGCGGAATGGTCAGCCCTGCAGCGGACTATTTCCCGGAGAAGACCCTGAAGGTGAACATCACTGCCGCTCAGAACGTAGTCAAGGCGGTGCTCGCTCAGCCCAACGCGGACGACATACGCGTTGTGTACATCGGCTCCGTTGCCCAGTACGGCAACAGGATGGGGGAGATTCTTTGGGGACGCACCGGTGACCCGCAGCGCGCGAGCATCTATGACATGTATTCCGTGTCTAAGTGCGCTGCAGAGAAGGTCTTTGCGGATTCGGGCCTGAAGCATTGGGTGTCCCTCCGCCAGAGCGGAATACTTTACGCCGGCATATTGAAGGTCGTAAATCCGACTGCATTCCATGTCCCTGTCCGCGGTGCACTCGAGTGGGCTACCGTCGAAGATTCCGGCAGGCTCATGGCCAACGTGATCGAGGATGACGTTCCGGAGGAGTTCTGGAACCGCTTCTACAACATCTCCAGCGGCGAGCCGTACCGAATGAGCAACTACGAGTTCGAGACCCGCCTCCTCAACGGACTCGGTCTCCCGGGGCCGGAGAAGGTGTTCGAGGCGAAGTGGTTCGCGACCCGTAATTTCCATGGCATGTGGTACACTGATGCAGATGAACTGGAGAAATATCTCCACTTCCGTGCGAACTTTCCTGTCGACGAATACTTTGCCCAGCTTAAGGGACAACTCGACTGGTACTATAAGCTTGCGCCGATTGCTCCTGCATGGGCTGTCAAGATGTTCATGAAGCCATACGCCTTTGAGAAAGGCATGGGTACACAGTCATGGGCGAAGGACAATCCTGAGCGCCTCAATGCATACTATGGCTCGCGCGAGGCGTACGATGGCATACATTCGTGGGCACAGATGCGCCCGGGCTACATGGAGAAGAACCTAGACAAGGCTTTTGCGACCGGTGAGGCAGAAAAGCTCGACCATGGTTACGATGAGAGCAAGAGCATATATGCCCTCACCAAGGAGGAAATCCAGGCGGCCGCTGCGTTCCGCGGGGGTAAGTGTCTTGGACCGCTTGAGCCGGCCCTCGTCCCTGACCTGACATCTCAGGTGGCTCCGACGATATCTTCTTCGGTGAATCTTACCCAGGCTGGTGAACCATCCTCCGATTGCGCATGGGCAAAGGACGAAACAGGCGCATGGAAAAAGGGAACGCAATTCCTCTGGGAGTGCGAGCATGGACATCGCTTCTCCGCATCGCTTGAGTATGTCCTGCTCGGCGGAGGCTGGTGCCTTGATTGCGGATATCTCTACGCGGAACCTTATCAGCCTACTGAGAATCGATTCCTCAGTCAGATACTTAAATAAAAAGCAGCGGCCGGTCAGGTCGCTGCTTCTGTTCTTTATCGTAACGCCCGAAGGCGGTTCAATTAAAGGTTTTCGTTGAGGGTCTTCCACTCCTCTACTGGAGGTACGATGCCGAGATCGATGATCTCCTGACGCATCTTGCAGAGGTGCTCGTAAGAAGAAGCGAGAGCTGCGAGCTCTTCCTCAGTACCGGTAGGCTGTACATAGTGTACGCCGGTAGCGTCGATGGTGGTAGGCATAGCCATGAACACATTCTTGAAGCCGCACTTGTCGCAGTTTACATAAGTACCTGCAGGAAGAGTGAATGGAGCGCCGCCCATGGCAGCCTCGATCATCTTCACTGAGCAGTATGCAGGGCTCTGGAATGAAGAACGTCCGCGGAGCTTGATGATTGCAGAACCACCCTGGATGGTGTTGTGCTTGATCTCAGCCATTCTCTCAGCAGAGAGACCCATCTCAGAAAGAGGCTTGCCATCTACCTTTACCTTGGATGCGAATACAGCCATCTGCTCGCCGTGACCACCGTAGGTGTGTGCGCCGGTAACTGAGCTCTGAGGAACGCCGAACTCCTTTGCGAGGTTGCTCTGGAGACGGGTTGAGTCAAGGGCAGCGAGTGAAGTGAGCTGGCTTGGCTTGAGACCTGAGTGGATGAGAGCGGTAAGAGCGGTGACGTCAGCAGGGTTGAAGATGACAACGACGTGCTTTACGTCTGGGCAGTACTCCTTTACATAGTCACCGAACTGAGCGGCGATCTGGCAGTTGCCCTTGAGAAGGTCCTCACGGGTCATGCCCTCCTTACGAGGAGCTCCACCTGATGAGATGATGTACTTTGCACCGGTGAATGCTTCCTTAGGATCAACGGTCCAGGTGATGTTTGCACCCTCGAATCCGCAGTGACGCATTTCCTCAGCTACGCCCTCGCAGCCAGGTGCGAAGATATCATAAAGACAGATGTTTGGAGTAAGACCGAGCATGAGAGCAGTCTGTGCCATGTTGGAACCGATGGCTCCACCGGCACCGACGATTACGAGTTTCTCGTTAGTTAAATAATTCATAGTTATTTAATTGATTAGTGATTTCAATGTTTTTCGGGCCTTGGACCCGAATCAATGCAAATATAGATAACATATTCCAAAAAAACACTATATTTGCAGCCGAATCAAAGAATAACTACAGCAGTGGAACAACCTCCCAGTCCAGCAATAGCACTCTGTGCGATTCCGACGGATCAGCCTTCTGACGACCCGTTGTCGGACGCTGCAAATAATATCATATCATTAAGAAACATCAATTGCACCCCTCTTCTGTAAGTGGGGCGCGACAGTCGTATATATGGCACTTTATCTAAGAAAAAAACTTGAAAACAAGGCGGAGATAGCAGTCTGGCAGATAACCGAGACTGAGCAGGAACTCATCGACCTGAGCTCCGTACCTACAGATGAGATGGAAGAGATCATGCTCTTCCGCAATGACGCGCAGAGAAAGCAGAGGCTCGCAGTGCGCGCTCTCCTCAACGAAGTGTTTGAGGAGAAGATGTACCTCAGCCATCATGACAACGGCAAGCCATACCTCGAGAACTGTATCACAAACATCAGCATAACCCATACCGACAAGTATGTGGCTATCATCACTCACGACGAGGATGATCTCGGAATCGACATTGAGTCCCTCGACAGGGACTTCACTGCAGTCGAGAAGAGGGCTCTCTCAGAGGACGAGATCGACGACCTCGACGACGATGCAGAGGACAGGAAGGAGCAGCTCGCCATCTATTGGTGCGCCAAGGAGGCCATATATAAGAGGATGTCCATCAACCGTGTCGACTATGCCGAGCAGATCGAGCTTGAAAGCTTCAACCCTAAGGGTGAGGGCGAGCTTGAGGCCACCTTTATCCATAAGGACGGCCACGAGGAGGAGTTTGAGCTCGGATATATGATCTTCGATCGCCACGTCCTCGTGTGGATTGCAGAGTAGATTTAACAATAAAGTTATCATACTGGCTGTAATTTATAATAATTCTAAATTAAAATCGATATTAAATGCCTGTTAGCTAAATAGTTAACAGGCATTTACTGTAATTGTTGAAAACTTTTTCTGCACTTTCTCGTACGTTTTGGCGTTAAATGATTTATCTTTGTGTTCCGTTTGAATTGAAAGTCGAACCTAACCACCAAAACAGAGTTCTCATGGTAAAGAATGTAGTCAAGAGAGACGGACGTCTCGTGGAATTTGACAAGAGAAAGATCATTGATGCCGTGCTCAAGGCAATGGCAGTCACCGAAGGCGGTGAGGACATCGTCCTCGCAGCCGAGATTGCTGCGTCCGTGACCAGGAACGAGCGCGAATCCCTCAGTGTGGAGGAGATTCAGGACCTCGTCGAGATGGAGCTCATGAAGAGCCCTCGCAAGGAAGTTGCGAAGAAGTACATTGCATATCGCAACCAGCGTAACCTCGCCCGCAAGGCAAAGTCGCGTGAGATCTTCCAGGAAATCATAGAGGCTCAGTCTACCGACATCACCCGTGAGAACGCGAACATGAATGCCGACACCCCTGCCGGCATGATGATGAAGTTCGCGTCCGAGTCGACAAAGAGTTTCGTCGACGAATGCCTTCTCTCCGAGGACGTGAGGGAGGCTGTCAAGAACGGCTACATCCATATCCATGACAAGGACTACTATCCAACGAAGTCCCTTACCTGCGTCCAGCATCCTCTCGACAAGATTCTCGAGGGTGGCCTTTCTGCGGGACATGGTGAGTCCCGTCCTGCGAAGAGAATCGAGACAGCCAGCATCCTAGGATGTATCTCGATGGAGACCTGTCAGAACGAGATGCACGGTGGTCAGGCAATCCCTGCGTTCGACTTCTATCTCGCTCCTTTCGTAAGGAAGAGCTTCATCGAGGAGATCGACAAGATCGCCGACCTCAACGGTGATGACTACAGCCGTCTCCACGACGTGCGCATCGACGACTACATCAAGCGTCCTCTCTCAGGCGTGATGGGCGACGAGAGAATCGTCCAGCACGCGATCAACGAGACCGTGAACAGGGTGCACCAGTCGATGGAGGCCTTTGTGCACAATATGAACACCATCCACTCACGCGGTGGAAACCAGGTGGTGTTCAGCTCGATCAACTATGGTACCGATACCTCTGCCGAGGGTCGATGCATCATCCGTGAGATCCTCAACACCACATACGAGGGTGTGGGTAACGGAAGCACCGCCATCTTCCCGATCCAGATCTGGAAGAAGAAGAAAGGTATCAGCTACCTCCCTGAAGACAAGAACTACGACCTCTATAAGTTCGCGTGCAAGGTGAGCGCGAGAAGATTCTTCCCTAACTTCATCAACCTCGACGCTACGTTCAACCAGAACGAGGCATGGGACATCAACGATCCTAAGAGGTACAACCATGAGTGCGCAACCATGGGTTGCCGTACCCGCGTATTCGAGAACCGCTTCGGACCTAAGACATCCGTAGGCCGCGGTAACCTCAGCTTCACCACCCTCAACCTCGTGCGCCTCGGTATCGAGTGCATGGGCATCGAGGACCAGGAGGACAGGGTACAGGCATTCTTCAACAAGCTTGACGGCGTGCTCGACATTGCGGCAAAGCAGCTCAACGAGCGTTTCAACTTCCAGAAGACCGCACTCAAGAAGCAGTTCCCTCTTCTCATGAGCAAGCTTTGGATCGGTTCTGAGAATCTCAAGGATGATGACACCATCGAGTCAGTTATCAACCAGGGTACCCTCGGTATCGGCTTCATCGGCCTCGCAGAGTGTCTCGTAGCCCTCACCGGCAAGCACCACGGCGAGTCTCCTGAGTCTCAGGAACTCGGACTCCGCATCGTTACCTACATGCGTGACAAGGCAAACGAGTATTCAGAGAAGTTCAGGCATAACTTCAGTATCCTTGCCACCCCTGCAGAGGGCCTTTCTGGCCGCTTTACAAGGATGGACAAGAAGAAGTTCGGCATCATCCCGGGCATCACAGACCGTGAGTACTACACCAACTCGAACCATGTCCCTGTATACTACCACTGCTCTCCTAAGCACAAGGCAGAGATCGAGGGACCTTACCATGACCTTACCCGCGGCGGCCACATCTTCTATGTCGAGATCGACGGCGATGCGACCCACAACCCGGATGCAATCATGGCAATCGTGGACCTCATGGACAAGTACAACATCGGTTACTGCTCTGTCAACCACAACCGCAACCGCTGTCTTGACTGTGGCTTCGAAAATGCGGACGCAGGTCTCACCGTCTGCCCTCACTGCGGCAGTGAGAGGATCGACAAGCTCCAGCGTATCACAGGCTACCTCGTAGGTACCACGGACCGCTGGAACTCCGCTAAGCTCGCCGAGCTTCGCGACCGCGTTGTCCACAAATAATCGCGACATACCCGAACACAAAACCTATACACACTAGGACATCGCCATCCACATTCTTTGCGTGGATGGCGCATGCCCACACACTATCGTGCGTAGGGTGGGTAGTTATGTATTAACAAAAAAATATTTTTATGATGTAGACTCGAGTAGAGACTATAAAAAATGGAGCTCCATCCGCCAAGATCAGTGCTCCATTTAGGTGCC
>JAGHUQ010000131.1 GCA_018064725.1 Candidatus Cryptobacteroides caccocaballi | reverse complement strand
GCGTCCATTGCAGAAAGAAGCTGCTCCTGGATCTCTGGGAGCTCGATAGATGAACGGTCATGACCCTCACCCTCGATAGACTCCGAGATACCGCTGACCATCACGATCACGTCAGCAGGCTGAACCTTTGCGACAACGCCTGCGATGTCGGCAGGACGGCGGCTGTAGAGGTCGAATGAGAATGATGAAGACTTAGCCTCAGGCTGTGAGAGCTCGATAGAGATCTCATAAGTCTTGCCTGCAACTACAGGGAAGGTGGTAGGAGCCATGTTCCTTCCGAAGAAGAAGCGGCCTGCAGGAGCCTCTGCCTGCTCAGCGACGGTCTTGCCGTTCACGCTGAAGTTGTACTTGCCGCTGCCGCGGACTGCGTATACCATGTCGCCGGTGTAGTCAGCGGTGAAGCTGCCGGTGAAGCGGGCAGAGAACTTGCTGAGACCGAGGCCCTCGATCCATGCGCAATCCTCATGTGCAAGTGCAGGCGAAGTGGTGTTGAGAGTGAGAGGCTGGTCGTAGTCGGCGGTTGCTGCCACTGAGCCGAACACCTCGCTGTTGCTGTACTCAGCGTGGAGACCCTTGCCGCCGTTGATGCGGTCGATATAGTGGGTGGTGAGGAAAGGATCAGCGAGGTCGCAAGCCTTCTCATAGATGATCTTCGCGCCAGGAGCTGCGTCGCGGATAGCGTCCACGATGGTCTTGGTGTTGGCTGCGGTAGGGAAACCGTTATAGTTACCGAGGATCACGCGGGCATCGTCAGCGTTAGGGCCGACGACTGCGATGGTGATGTCGTTCTTCTGGAGAGGGAGGATATTGTCCTGGTTCTTGAGGAGGACGATAGCCTCATGAGCAGCCTTGTTTGCGAGAGCGGTGTGCTCAGGGCTGCTGAGCTGCTCGAGACCGAGCTTAGCCCAAGGAAGGTCTTCTGCCGGGTCGAACATACCGAGCTGGAAACGGGCGCGGAGGATGCGGCGTACGCTGACGTCGATGTCAGACTCCTTGATGATACCCTTTTCCATAGCCTCGAGAAGGGCGGTGTAGCTGGTACCGCACTCGACATCAGTACCGGAGAGGACTGCGTCTGCGGAAGCCTCAGCTGCATCTGCATGGGTACCATGGTTGGTTGGGCGGAAGAAGTCGGCGATAGCACCGCAGTCAGAAACGACCAGGCCCTTGAAGCCCCACTTCTCGCGGAGGATGTTCTGGAGAAGCCTGTCGCTTGCGCAGCATGGCTCACCCTCATAGCGATGGTATGCGCACATCACCTCCTGCACGTTGCCGTCCTTCACGAGGGTCCTGAATGCAGGGAGGTAGGTCTCCCAGAGATCCTGCATGGAAACGGATACGTCGAACTGATGGCGGAGTGGCTCCGGACCGCTGTGCACCGCGTAGTGCTTTGCACAAGCATGGAGCTTGAGATATTTCTTGTCGTTGCCCTGCATACCCTTGACGGTCATCTCACCCATGACGGAGTTGAGATATGGGTCCTCACCAGGAGTCTCCTGGCCACGTCCCCACCTTGGGTCACGGAAGATGTTCACGTTAGGGCACCAGAAAGAAAGGCCCTGATGCCAGATTCCACCGCTTGGCTTGTCAACGCCGAGCTGATGGTGGTCAGTAGTGTTCCAAACGGCACGAGCCTCGTCAGAAACTGCAGTGTAGATTTCCAGCTGCTGCTGTGCATCGAAGGTAGCACCGAGGGCGATTACCTGTGGGAAAACGGTCACGTCATCATAGCAGATTCCGTGGCATGCCTCGTTCCACCAGTTATAGGCAGGAATGTCGAGGCGGTCGACAGATGTCGAGCCGTTCATCATGAGACCGATCTTCTCCTCAGGGGTGAGGAGCGAAAGGAGATTCTCCACCCTCTTGTCCAGAGAAAGCTTCGGATTCTGGTAAGGGTACTCATACTTGGACTGAGCACATCCCACGAAGAGCATGGACGCCGCGACGAGGGATCCGGTGATAAAAATAAATTTGCGCATGGTTTATATGATAGGTATTTGCAATATTACCACTAATACACACAAAGATATACAAGTTTTCGCATCCATCCCTCCTTTTATTGCAAATAAAAGATTACCTTTGATTTTGTTATATTCGCATAAACCGCATAAACCAATACACCTTATATGAAAAAATCAGCAATTTTCCTGATTGGGGCCGCTCTTGCTGTGCTCTCGTGCAATTCTGGCACACAGCAGATGAAGCTCAACGACCTCGAATATTTCGAGAAGACCGGCGCCAATGTCCTCGTGTACAGTAATATCTACAACGGTGGATTCTGTGACGAGAAGCTCGCAGGACTGGAAATCATCCAGCGCGGCGAAAGAATCGCTACCGGCGGTGGCGTACGTTTCATGAACACCCCAGAGCAGTGGGACATCTACGCAACCATGACTGACCGCAAGGTCAATCCTGATGACCAGAGCATCGAGGTCAGCCTCTCTTACGAGAACTATGACTTCGACTACAAGCTCCGCGTATTCCCTAAGGGCCAGGGTACCGTGGTGCAGGTTCTCATCGACAAGCCTGTCCCTGCCGAGCTCGTGGGCAAGGCCGGAATGAACCTCGAGTTCTTCCCTGCCTCATACTTCGGCAAGAACTATCTCGTTGACGGCAATGCAAGGATCCTCCCAAAGTATCCTTTCCACGACACCGAGGTCAAGCCGGTTGACGAGAAGATCC
>JAGHUQ010000164.1 GCA_018064725.1 Candidatus Cryptobacteroides caccocaballi | reverse complement strand
CATCCTCAGTGTTGAAAGCGGAGAGAGGGAGAACGTCGTCGCCCTTGAGAAGGAGGTCAGCGTCCTTGATGACCTTGGTGAGCCATGAAGAGGCTGCGAGTATTTCGTTGACGCGGATCTTTCCGTCCTTGTCGGCGTCGAGCATCTCAAGTGTCTTCTGGTCGAACTCGAGACCCTGTGCAGGGCAGCTGAGTACGGTCCAGAGTTTCTGGTCGAGTTCAGGGAGGTGCTTGATGTCCTCACCGCTGGTGATGTTGACTCTTGTCATGCCACCGACGTTCACGAATTTCCATTCGTAGCTTGCGTTTTCTGCCATATTATCAATTTATTTTTATGTTCTCGAATATCTTGCGAATATAGGAAAAATATTCTTTCCTAAAGTCAAAAATGCTTAGCTTTGTAATATAATGTAAACACGCGCGAAGATGTACGATTTCGACGAACTGATAGTAAGGGATGGCACCAACTGCATCAAGCATGATGCCCTCCATGCCCAGAAAGGCAAAGAACTCATCCCGCTATGGGTCGCAGACATGGATTTCAAGACACCGGAATTCATCGTCGACGCCCTGAAGGAGAGGCTCGGACATCCGGTGTTCGGATACACTGCCCTGCCTGAGGGTTACTTCGAACTCATAAGCAGATGGGTCGAGGACATTCACGGATGGAAGACTGACCCGAGCCACTACAGTTTCATTCCAGGCATAGTGAGAGGAATTGGATTCGTGCTCGAGTGCTTCTGCTCTCCCGGAGACAAGGTCATCATCCAGCCGCCGGTGTATCATCCGTTCAGGAACGTCCCTACCGGACTGGGATATGAAGTCGTCTCAAATCCGCTCAGACCAAGATACGCAGAAGACGGAAGACTCGATGGCTATGACATGGACTTCGAGCAGCTCGAGAGCATCATCGACGAGAGGACCAGGGTCCTGGTGCTCTCCAACCCTCACAACCCTGCCGGCATCGCATGGTCAGCGGACACGCTCAGGAAGCTCGCGGAAATCACCAGCCGCCGAGGAGTGATGGTGATCTCCGATGAGATCCATGCCGAGATGGTCTTCGGCAGCCAGCATGGTCTCGCCAGGCATATCCCGTATGCAAGCGTGAGCGCCGAGGCTGCATCGAACTCGGTGACTTTCATGGCGCCGACCAAGACCTTCAACATCGCGGGCATAGTGTCGTCATACGCCATCGTACCTGACCCGTCACTCAGGGAAAGGCTTTTCAAGTACCTCGAAGCCATCGAAATCGACTTCCCCACCTCTCTGTTCTCGCCGATTGCGACCATCGCGGCCTACACCCACGGCAAGCAGTGGCGCGACGAGATGCTCGACTATGTGCAGGGGAACGTGGATTTCGTCCACGACTACATCGAGGAGAACATCCCTGGCATGCATGCGCTCAAGCCTCAGGCATCCTTCCTGGTTTGGTTGGATTGCCGCGGACTGGGCCTCAGCCAGGAGCAGCTCGCAGATCTCTTCGAGCAGAAAGCCCATCTCGCGCTGAATGACGGAGCCATGTTCGGAGGTCCGGGATACATGCGTCTCAACATCGGCTGCCCACGCAGCATACTCCGCACCGCACTGGAGCAGCTCAGGGATGCGGTAAGAGAAACCACACGTAAGAATAAATAAGACAGTTATCATGAATAGAAAAATCTTCAGCAGACTTCTCGCATCTGCGATTCTCGTCCTCGTAGCCATCAGTGCATCGGCTAAGTCAAAGGACCCAGTAAAGGTGCTTGCCATCGGAAACAGCTTCTCGCTCGACGCGGTGGAGCAGAATCTCTATGAGATAGGAAACGCCGCCGGTGTTCCAATGATCATCGGCAACCTGTATATTCCTGGATGCTCGATCGACCGTCACGTCGAGAACATCAAAGGTGATCTTCCTGCATACTCGTACCGCAAGGTCGGGAAGGACGGCGTCAAGAGGACTACCGACGACATCCGTCTGTCGCAGGTGATAAATGACGAGAAGTGGGACTACATCAGCGTTCAGCAGGTGAGCCAGGATTCAGGAATCATCGAGAGCTACGCCCAGCTCGGAGAACTCATCTCATGGATAAGGGAGAAGGCTCCTAAGGCGAAGATCGTGCTCCATCAGACATGGGCCTATGCAAAGAACGCCACCCACGAGGGATTCGCGAACTACGACCGCAGCCAGTACGCGATGTACGATGCGATCATGAATGCATCCAAGACCGTTGCAAAGGAGTATGGAATCAAGACCGTCATTCCTTCAGGCACCGCAATCCAGAACGCACGTTCCACCAATCTCGGTGACAACCTCACCCGCGACGGATTCCATCTCGACCACCACCTCGGTCAGTATATCGCTGCCGCAACCTGGTTCGAAGCTCTTACAGGAAAGCCTGTCGTCGGCAACGTATATTGCCCTTCAGGCGTCACCAACCTCGAGCTCAGGATTGCCCAGCACGCTGCCCACAACGCAGTCAAGAAGCCTTTCAAGGTAACCAAGCAGTAGTTCCAGGGACAATTCGGCAAAAATTGCTAAATTTGTCCCCTGACTAAACCCAAACCTCTCATGACCAAAGAAATAGCCAGCGCCATCGACAGCATCCAGGTGACACTGAACGCCGGTGGCATGAATACCATCAACATCGTACTTGCATTCGTGATGTACGGTGTCGCGCTAGGCATAAAGCCAAAGACTTTCGTCGACGTGTTCAAGCTTCCCAAGTCCGTCATACTGGGTCTTTGCTGTCAGCTGATACTTCTTCCGGCGCTGACCTTCGGGCTGTGCTTCGTCATCGGCGGAATGATTTCACCGATGATGGCCCTCGGAATGATACTCGTCGCATGCTGCCCTGGAGGAAACATCTCCAACTTCATGTCGTCCCTCTCCAAGGCCAACGTGGAGCTTTCCGTGTCGTTGACCGCCGTGACGACAGCACTCGCGGTATTGACGACCCCGTTCAACTTCTGGCTCTGGGGAAATCTCTACATCAAGAGCGCAGGGGTGGCAGCTGATATCCCGCATCTATCCATTCCCCTCTTTGACGTATTCAAGACCATCTTCATACTCCTCGGCGTTCCGCTCACCCTGGGTATCCTCACAAGCCAGTACCTGCCGAAGGTTGCAAACATGCTGAAGAAGCCTTTCCAGTGGCTCTCCATCATCTTCTTCCTGGCGATGGTCGTACTCTCATTCATGGGAAACATCGATGCATTCACAAGCTGCATCGAGTACATATTCATGGTTGTCCTCATCCACAATCTCCTCGCACTCGCGACAGGATTCACGGTGGGTACAATCTTCAGGCTTCCCAAAGCTGACCGCAGGACACTCACCATCGAGACCGGAATCCAGAATTCCGGACTCGGCCTCGTGCTGCTTCTGGGCACAAGCATTTTCGCCGGTTTCCCTCCTCATGGAGGTATGCTGGTCGTAACGGCATGGTGGGGCGTATGGCACATCATCTCCGGCCTTACGGTCTCATCTTTGTTCAACTACTCTGACAAGGACAAAAAATAGTGGGAAAGATATACGAAAAGAACCGTTTTTACTCGCTGCTGCGCGTCTATGTCGACAAGATGATAGAAAGCAGCTACAGCGAGATGCAGGTAATAGGTGAGGAAAATCTTCCTCAGGACGGAGCGGTGATAATCGCGCCGAACCATTGCAACACACTCATGGACCCTCTTGTCGTGCTCCGTGCACGCAAGGAACCGACCGTATTCGGAGCCAGGGCAGACATCTTCAACAACAAGACGGCAGCAAAGGCTCTCAAGTTCCTCAGGATACTTCCTATGGTACGTCGTCGAGATGGTCTGCGAAACGTAGCAAAGAACCACGACTCATTCGACCAGATCGTAGAGACCCTTGAAAGCGGAATGATGTACTGCATGTTCTGCGAAGGCACCCACCGTCCGAAGCATTCCCTCCTGCCTGTCAACAAGGGCATAGTCAGGATCGCTCTCTCTGCGAATGAGAAGTTCGGTGACAAGAAGCCGGTCTATATCGTTCCTGCCGGCATCGAATATGGTGACTACTTCCGCTTTCAGGCAACAGCTCTACTTCAGTACGGAAAGCCTATCAACGTTACCGAATATGTCAAGGATCATGCGGATGCCTTCGAGGCCGACATCTACAAAGACCTCATGTGGAAGATAGCTGACGAGATTTCAAGCCTCATCACCTTCATCCCTGACAACGAGCTCTACAGCGCAAAGTGGACCCTTACCAGGATTTGGGCAGGCCATAAGGGCAGCCCGAAGAAACGTCTGGAGAACAACAGGAGAGCAGCAGCCAAGGCCGAGACAGCCAGCGAGGACCTTCTCGCTGCAGCAGAGAGGTTCGAGGCCGGACGCAAGAAAGCGCATCTTTCGATCAAGTCATTCGGCAAGAAGAACCCTGTGATGAACCTCATCAACAAGGTCATCGTCGGCATAATCCTGCTTCCTTTCTTCCTCTACAGCACCCTGATGGCCCTTCCTATATGGGGAACATCGAGAATAATATGTACCAAGGTCAAGGATCCGGCATTCACGAACACCGTGCGTTTCGGAGTCCATCTTGCCCTCCTCCCTATCATGGCGATAGTGTGGGGCGTCCTGCTGTTCATCTTCCTTCCTTGGTATGCGGCCCTGCCTATGTTTATCATCGCCCTGGGAGCAAACGTCATCCACTACAGGAGCCTCGAATACTATAGGGTACTCTTCTCAGATTTCCGTCTCTTCGGATATCCTGAGCTCGTAAGACAATACTGGGACATCAAAAACAGATAATATGAAAAGAATCGCAATCGCAGCTCTCTGCCTCGCTCTTTGCTCTGTGTCATACGCAGAGACCAAAGACAGCACCCCTAAGGAGAAAAAGGCAAAGAAGGAAGTGAAATATGACGAGAACGGAAAGATAATCAAGACCGGTCTCAACTTCGGCCCGCTCCCTGCTGTGGCATTTGATGCCGACAAGGGTTTCCAGCTCGGAGGTATTCTCAACATATACAATTTCGGTGACGGATCGAAGTACCCTAACTATTTCAGCAAGTGGTACCTCGAGGCATCGTACTTCACGAAGGGTTCCATGCTCTTCCAGGTCCAGTACGACAACAAGGAACTCATACCGGGAATCCGTTGGTCATCTGCGGCATCTCTTACCATAGACAAGGCATTTGACTTCTATGGATTCAACGGATACCAGAGTTTCTATGACGCCGACAGGATTGCTGCCAGCAACAACAAGAAGGACATCAAGAAGGGTCTAGCTGAGCCGAATCCTTATCTCTACCGCTACACTCCGTTCTACAGATTCAGCAAGAGCACGTTCTTCTTCAAGACCGACTTCATCGGCCACATAACAGACCATTTCTACTGGGAGGCGGGCTACCATTTCCGTTATTTCCACCAGGACGAGATAGACCGCGTGAGCATCAACAAGAACAAGGATTATTACGACACCTTCCCATCAGGTCCTGACACATACAAGAACGCAAAGTTCCCTGATGGAATGGAGCCAGTCATAGACGATCGCCCATACCAGCCTACCCTCTTCGAGCTCTACAAGAGCTGGGGCATCATAGGCGAGAACGAGATCTACGACAAGAACGGCAAGGCTAACATGTTCGACAGCAGTGTCCGCCTCGGTCTCATGTATGATTCGCGTGACAAGGAAGGCGCTCCTTCAAGAGGAATATGGGCAGAGGGCCACGTGCTTGCATCACCCAAGTGGCTCGGCTCAAGCGTCTCGAACTACCGTTACAGCCTCACCTTCAGGCAGTATGTCCCTCTCGTGAAGAATGACATCCTCACATTCGCGTACAGGCTCAACTACGAGGGAACCATAGGAAAGTTCTCTCCGTACTATACCTACCCATACATCACTGTCGTAGGTAATGACGGAGACAAGGACGGAAACGGTGGATACCGCACTGTCCGCGGTATTCTCAGGGACCGCGTTATGGGTCTTGACCAGGCTTCGTACACAGCCGAGTTCCGCTACAAGTTCGTGGATTTCCGCATGGGTAAGCAGAACGTAGCCTTCTCTATCACCGCGTTCAGCGACGGAGCGATGGTTACCCGCCAGCGTGACATCACATACAAGGGCGACGGCAGTGATTACGCAGTCTACGAAGCTTTCATGAGCGGCAGGCTCGATGAGCACAACTACCCTGAGAAGTACATCAAGGTGATTGATAATGGAGCATACGGCAAGATCAAGACTCTCAAGGAGATGCCGCATATTACCGCCGGTCTCGGACTCCGCTTCATCATGAACTCGAACTTCATCGTCGCAGCAGAGTACGGCATGCCTATCACCCGCTTCTTCAACGAGAAGAATCCTTACAGGATGCAGGACGGCAAGGGCGCATTCTACATCAACACCGGATACCTCTTCTAAAAGATCAAGCCGAATCTATGGACAAGGAATATCTAGATACATTTGAAAGCGGCCTGCTCAATGAGCTGATGAAGGTCGCACGTTCGCTGGGTATGCTCGGAGACACACTCCTTGCCAGCGACGACATCGACGACAAGTGGCGAGAGTTCGCACCCGAATACATGGCAGACGCAGTTAAGAATGTCAATTCATATCCTGAGTTCGCCGTTGCATGTGCAGGATATGCCGGCATGGCCATCGCAAAGTGGTGGGACGAGGACTGGGGACGTCATCACAGCGCTAAGTTCGCTTCCCTGCTCGGCGACCGAGGATTCGACAATATGGATGACCACATCATGACTGATATACTCGGACATAAGCTCAGTTCGACTGAGGCTGGAGTCCTCATCAAGACGATGGAAGTCCTTGCACAGACTACATGGACCTACATCCGCCACTCATCAATCGAAGCCGGCACAGCTGACGCCTTCCATGCACTTTCGCGTGCGTGCAGGTGTCTCTACAAAGTGGGAGCGGCGATGCAGCTCAAGAAGATGGGCTACCGCTTCCAGGCCGTCAACCTCAACCGTCTGCCAAGCTAGTCCGCAGACCGACGAGGTACTTTTGAGACTGAATTAATAGTATTTTTCGATTGCCGCAGATGCGGTCGGCTGTCTACTCCGGGACCCGTGGCCGGCCGCGGCCTCGTGAGCGGCTGTCACGACCGAAGGGAGTGACTGGATGGAGCGAAGCGGAAGGTCTCCGGAGAAGAGCAGCCGACGCTCGGAGGCTGGATGACATAAAAAAAGAGCCGCCCGGATGGGCAGCTCTTTTTATTTTGAGTTGGTATTGTCAACAAATTACTTGCTGATGACACGTGCCATTTCGCAAACCTTGTTTGAGTAACCCCACTCGTTATCATACCATGCGCAAACCTTTACGAAGGTAGGATCGAGCTGGATACCAGCCTTAACGTCGAAGACTGAAGTCTTTGACTCGTTGCGGAAGTCGGTAGAAACGACTGCATCCTCAGTGTAACCGAGAACACCCTTGAGCTCACCCTCAGAAGCCTCCTTCATAGCAGCGCAGATCTCAGCGTAAGTTGCAGGCTTAGCAAGCTCGCAAGTAAGGTCTACGAATGATACGTCTGAAGTAGGGACGCGGAGTGACATACCGGTAAGCTTACCGTTGAGCTCAGGAAGAACCTTACCAACAGCCTTAGCAGCACCAGTTGAAGAAGGGATGATGTTCTCGAGGATACCACGACCACCTCTCCAGTCCTTCTTTGAAGGGCCGTCAACGGTCTTCTGGGTAGCGGTAGCAGCGTGAACAGTAGTCATGAGACCACGAACGACACCGAACTTGTCATTGAGGACCTTGGTAAGAGGTGCAAGACAGTTAGTGGTGCAAGATGCGTTAGAGATGATCTTCTGACCAGCGTAAGTAGTGTGGTTAACACCGTATACGAACATAGGAGTAGCGTCCTTTGAAGGAGCTGACATGATGACCTTCTTTGCACCAGCTGCGAGGTGAGCTGAAGCAAGTTCCTCAGTGAGGAAGAAACCGGTAGACTCAACAACTACGTCTACGTCAAGAGCACCCCAAGTGATCTGTGCAGGATCCTTCTCAGCGAAAACCTGAATCTTGTTACCGTCAACGATCATGTAGTTACCCTCAACCTGGATGTCGTGGTTGAACTGGCCATGTACTGAATCGTACTTGAGCATGTAAGCGAGATAATCTGGATCGAGGAGGTCATTGATACCTACAACGACGATGTCCTGTGAGAAGTTCTCAACAGCAGCACGGAATACCATACGGCCGATACGACCGAATCCGTTGATACCAAGTCTAATCATTGTTTTTCTAGTATTTAAAAGTAAAACTTAAATTGTCTTTCAATGAGTTCCGCCCCTAATTGCGGAAATCTCTGCAAATTTATAAACTTTTTTCAAAAGTGGAATAAATTATATTTATTTTTGTCAGGAACTTGAGAAATATGGAGATTTTCATTACCAACGACGACGGTTACAAGGCTAAGGGCATACGGGTCCTTGCTGAAATCATGTCCGCATACGGAAATGTCACCGTCATAGCCCCGAAGAGTCATCAGTCCGGCATGTCAATGGCGGTGAATCTCGGAGGGACGGTAATGGAATACAGGAAGATAGGCAACGAGGAGGCTCAGACCTCGGCGGGCAGCTGGTCATGGCTCGACGCATCCCCTACCTCATGTGCGAAGTTCGCACTGAACCTGCTCCATGCCGACAAGCACTTCGATGTAGTCCTATCCGGCATCAACCACGGTTCCAACGCATCCACGGCATCCTTGTACTCAGGGACACTCGGTGCAGCCGAAGAAGGCGCGCTCCATGGAATACCGTCGATCGGGATATCCTTGGATTCTCTGGACCCGGACGCTGACTTCTCTTCGGCAGAGCAATACCTGCCCATGGTCTTCGAAAAGATAATGAACGAACTTCCGCAAAGGAAAGGTCTGTACTACAACATCAATTTCCCGGCCCTGCCTGCAGACAAGGTCAAAGGAGTAAGGATAGCTCAGATGGGCAACGGGAAATGGATACGTGAGTTCAGACATCTCAGCGGAGACATTGACGAGAGCAGCTGGGTGATGGTCGGAGAATATGTAGACTCTCCAGACAATCCGCCGGATGCGGACCACATCCTGCTGGAGCAGGGATACATCACTATCGTCGCACATCATCTGGACAACACCGATGCCGAGGAGAGCGAAAGGCTCCGCGGAAAGGGATTCGATATAGATTTTTAGAATGAGATATTACATCATCGCCGGAGAGGCTTCCGGAGACCTCCATGGAAGCAACCTCATGAAAGGCCTTTATCAGGAGGATGGTACCGCACAGATACGATTCTGGGGCGGGGACCTCATGGACGAAGTCTACAGAGCCAACGCATCCGAAGACGGAGGAGGTCTCGTGCACCACTACCGCGAAGGTGCGGTGATGGGTATTACCGACGTGATGGCGAAAGCGGGCAGGCTGCTCGCGAACATACGTTCATGCAAGGAGGACATACTCGCATGGAAGCCGGACGTCGTCGTACTGATCGACTATCCAGGATTCAACATGAAGATTGCGAAATTCGCGCATGCTGCCGGGATGAAGGTCTTCTACTATATAGCACCGAAGACCTGGGCGTCCAGGGAGGGTCGCAACCGCAAGCTTAAAAGCTATGTCGACAAACTTTTCATCGTCTTCCCTTTCGAGATTCCGTATTTCGAGTCCAGGAACATACCTTTCATCTATCGCGGCAATCCCCTTCTCGACGCTGTGGACAACTCTGCGGCAATGTCTGAAACACGAGCAGCCTTCCTCGACAGGAACGGACTGGAGGACAAGCCGTCCATCGCCATACTCGCCGGTTCCAGAAAGGCGGAGGTTAGCCGGACGCTTCCGGTCGCCATGGAGGTCGCAGACCGTCTTCACTGCCTTCCAGAGTATGCAGACTATGTTTTTCTCGTAGCCGGGGCACCTTCCAGAAGCGAAGATGAATATCGTGCCATAATTGGCGGAAGAGACTATGTGAAGCTCGTTTTCGGTGAAACATACGGGATAGTACACCATAGCCGCGCAGCCATTATCAACTCCGGGACAGCATCGTTGGAGGCAGCGCTCATAGGGACACCGCAGGTTGTCGTATGGTCGACGACTCCTTTCACAGCCTTCATCGGAAGGAAAGTACTCAGGGTCTTCGACCACATCAAATACATATCCCTCGGTAACCTCATCGCCGACAAGCTCGTTTTCCGCGAGCTCATTCAGGAAGACTTCACTGCAGATATGGTCTGCACCGAGATCAGAAGAATGATAGAGGATCTCGATTACAGGCATGAAATGCTCTCAGGCTATGCCCAGATTCGAAATGAGCTCGGCGGCAAGGGATCGTCAGCCGCAGTGGCAAGGGCAATGATGGAGGAACTTTGCAAATAGTACGATGAGATCACCGCTGTTTTTCACCCTGTTCCTGCTTACCATAGCACTAGTCATCTGGTATGTATCACGCAGATTCGCATGGGCGCTGGGATGCAAGACCATCTGGCCCATGCTCGTGCTCATCACGACCTTCATCACGAGCGGTGTCGGCGCCATGGGCTTTGTCAACCATGCGACCGACAACCGATGGGGACATATCTCATCAATTGTATTCCCCAACTTGATGGGAATACTGCTCATTCTGGTTTTCTGCGTGATCATGATGGATCTGGTGAATCTTGCGATCCACATGAAACCGTCAGCCTTCTGCATCAGCACTCTTGCACTGTGCGCAGCACTCAGCACGGCCGGAATCGCAAACGCCTACATTCCTGCAGTAAAGCACATATCGATAGAGACTGGAAAGAATGCCGGAAACGGGATAAGGATAGTACAGCTCACCGACATGCATCTCGGCCACAACCACGGATACAAGCACGTGAAAAAGATCGTGGACAAGGTCAACCGCGAGAATCCGGACATCGTCGTCATAACCGGTGACCTTTTCGACAGCTATTACAGAAGAGATGCGTCTACAATATCCGCATTCAGGGATCTCAATGCACCTGTGTTTTTCGTGGACGGCAACCATGACGGCTACGTCAACAAGGAGGAGGTCAAGGATATCGTCCGTTCACTGGGCAATGTCCGCGTACTTGAGAACGAAGTAGCCGACTGCAACGGAGTAAGGCTCGTTGGGCTCAACTACATGCCAGAAGACGAGGAGAACGACGGAGGCGGAATGGGGCTCAGGAGTTCCAAGGACAGGGAGACCGTACGCAGCGTGATGGAGAGGCTCGCGCCGGAGCTGGACACCCAGATCCCGGTAGTGGTGCTGCACCATGTCCCATGTGGTGCAAGATACATGGAAAAGGCAGGGGCAGACCTCTTCCTCTCTGGCCACACCCACGGAGGCCAGTTCTACCCTCTGATATGGATCAACGACCGAAATTTCGAATACAACCGCGGGCTGTACAAGCTCGGGAAGCTCCATATATACGTGAGCTGCGGAACCGGATGTACCGGCCCGCAGCTCAGATTGGGTACTCGTCCTGAGATCGCAGTCCTGGATCTCAGATAGTCATTTTCTACCAGTGCTCGATATGGATGCGTGAAGCATCATACTTGTCCTTAGGCATATTCTCCGTGTCAGGGTGGCCAACCGCAACGATACTGTACGGAAGCACCTCTGCAGGAAGGTTCAGACAGGTCTTCACCGTGCCCATTCTGTCAGCGATAGGATAGCATGCGGTCCAGACGGCACCAAGTCCGAGAGATTCGGCAGCAAGAAGGAAGTTCTCTGTACATGCGCCGAGGTCGTCGCGCCACAAGGTGTTAGGAACACGCTCTTCCGTTCCACGCACAGCCTGTGTGGTATCTGCGCAGAAGACGACGACCGCTGCAGCATCCTTGAATACCTTCATATTGAAATTTCCGGCGAAAACCTTGTCATATCTGCTGGTATCGGTAAGTACGACGAAGCTCCAAGGCTGAAGGTTCATTCCAGACGGTGCGGCCATCGCCGCCTTGAGCATGATGTCCATCTGCTCATCGGTGATCTTCTCATCGGTGAAGGAACGCACGCTCTTGCGGGACATGATGTTCTTGATTGCGTCATTCTCATTAGAGGTCGCTGTATTGCCGCCACAGCATGAGGCGATGATTACAGTGGCCAGACCGGCAAAAACTGATCGAATGATTGTCTTTCTCATAGTCGTATGTATTTATGATGCGAAAATGGCAAAAACAAAGATAAAAACAAAGTTCATTTGCTAACTTTGCAACAATACGCGCAGACGAAAGATGATAAAGGAAAACATCAGCAACATACTCAAGGACATTCCGGAGGGCACATCCCTCGTGGCCGTTTCGAAGTTCCACCCATTCTCCAGCATAGTGGAAGCATATGAGGCCGGACAACGCATCTTTGCAGAGAGCCGTCCGCAGGAGCTGTCGAAGAAGGTCGCAGAGCTCGAAGCCAATCCCCTCCCTGGACTTGAGTGGCAGTTCATCGGTCACCTTCAGACCAACAAGCTGAAGATGGTACTTCCATACGTCAGTCTCGTCCAGTCAGTTGATTCCGTCCACCTTCTCGAAGAGATAGACAAATGGGGAAAGGTCAATGGCAAGGTCATCGAAGTTCTGCTCGAGATGCATGTAGCGGAAGAGGAGACAAAGCAGGGCTTCTATGAGGAAGAGATTCTTGACATTCTCTTCCGGGTCGCTGCTGCGCGTCAGGATGGGAAGAAGGAACCGTATCCAAACATCCGTTTCCGCGGTCTCATGGGAATGGCGACAAATACAGACGACGAGGAAATCATACGTGCCGATTTCGCGCGCCTTGCAGATTTCATGGATTACCTGAAGGACCTATTCACGGAGATTCCCGAATTCAGCGAACTCAGCATCGGAATGTCAGGAGACTGGAAGATTGCTGTCGAATATGGCTCGACCATGGTACGCATAGGCACTGCAATTTTCGGAGAAAGGCAGTATTGATACAAAAGGTAAATGCCGCCCGAAGTCACATCGAACGGCATTTGAAAAAAAACAGTTACCAATTAATTATAATTACCCCAGACTTTGTTAGGTGTGTGTTTTGCGATGATCAATTGCAAATCATGACGCCCGAACCGATGAGCTCATAGATGATCGAAAGATCTTTCTGAGAGTTAGGTCTCAAGCCGTGAGCAAGTCTGTAAACCATGCGTGGGCTCACATTATATTCCTTTGCAAGCTTACGGTACATACGCTTGTGATGTGACCAAAGGAATCCTACACCGAAAATTGATTTGATGTGCTCCATGATTTTATTCTACTGAGTATTGTTGTGAACTTGTTGTGTGTTGATGCAAATGTATAACACCTCACAGTCACTTCAAAAAATAGGTGTTTCGCATTCTACAACTCGGATTCAGCATTTCACAACCAGCTCGGGCTTGATGGTTTATCATATTCACAAGCCCATATCCAAATCCACAAAAAGAGAAAATCATTCCATTATTGGAGTGATTCTGTCCCATTTTTCCCATTTCTTTTAGATACTTTTGCAGCCGCAAAACGAAAGACAAAACCGAAAACCATGAATTTCAACAATCAGAACGTCCTGATTACCGGCGGTGCATCCGGAATCGGAAAGATAATGGGAGAGATGGCACTTCAGAAAGGTGCCGCTCGAGTAATCATCTGGGATATCAACGAGGCAAACATAGACGCGACCATCAAGTCGCACTCAGCATACGGCAAGGCTTGCGGATACAAGGTGGACGTTTCCAACTACGATTGCGTCAAGAACAGCTACGAACTCGTAAAGAAAGAGTGCGGCAACGTGGACATCCTCATCCAGTGTGCCGGAATCGTCACAAGCAACAAGACTTTCGACAAGAATTCAGTCGCAGAGATAGACCGTACCATGTCCATCAATGCAGTAGCTCCGATGTACGTAGCTCACGTGATGCTTCCTGACATGATCGCACGCGATCACGGTCACATCTGCAATATCGCATCTGCGGCAGGTACGCTTTCGAATCCTAAGATGAGTATATATGCTGCCAGCAAGTGGGCAGTGATCGGATGGTCAGACTCTGTCAGGATCGAGCTCTACAGAGCGAAGAGCAAGGTGCACTTCACCACCGTCACCCCTTATTACATCAATACAGGAATGTTCGATGGCGTAAGCTCATGGCTCTTCCCTATCCTCGATCCGGTCAAGACCTCAAAGAAGATCATCCGCGCCATCGAGAAGAACAAGGATTTCAAGGGCATTCCTTTCGGATTCCACTTCACAAGGTTCTGGCAGGGACTTCTCCCTACCAAGGTCTTTGACTTCGTATTCGGAGACATCTGCGGAATCTACCACACAATGGACCACTTCACCGGAAGAAAATAATGCAGAACACCAGCAACGAAAGGATTGATCAGATCCTCAGCAGACAGAAAGCATTCTTCGCAACAGGAGCGACCAGAGACGTAAAGTTCAGGAAACAGCAGCTTTCCAGGTTCCTTGCCGCCATAGAGAAATATGAGAAGGAGATTGCAGATGCTCTATGGACTGACCTCCACAAATCTTACGAAGAGGCATACCTCACTGAGATCGCACTGGTCAAGGGGGAGATTAGAAACCACATCCAAAATGTGGGCAAGTGGGCACGCCGTGAGAGGAAAAGCACCCCTATCACCATGGTTCCATCATCGAGCTATATCGTAAAGGAACCACTCGGCACAGCACTCATCGTATCTCCTTGGAACTACCCGGTACAGCTCCTGCTGAACCCGCTCGTGGGAGCCATCTCTGCTGGCTGTACAGCCATACTCAAGCCGTCTCCATACGTTCCAAACGTGTCTGAGGCAATTCAGAGAATGATTGAGGACACATTCTCAGACGAGTATATCGCAGTGGTCCAGGGCAATCGTGATGTCAACGGATATCTGTTCAAGCAGAAGTTCGACATCATCTTCTTCACAGGAAGCCCGGCTCTCGCCAAGAAGGTTATGGCTGCGGCTGCCGAGAACCTCGTGCCGCTTGTCCTCGAACTCGGAGGAAAGAGCCCATGCATCATTGACAGCAAGGCCGACATCAAGCTCGCAGCGAAGAGAATCGCGTGGGGAAAGACCCTCAACAGCGGACAGACCTGCATCGCACCGGACTACATCCTCATCCACGACTCCGTGAAAGACCAGTTCGTCACCGAGTTCGGAAAGGCCATGAAGGAGCTGCATGGTGATGACATCCGCGAAGACAAGCATTTCGTGCGAATGGTGAGCGATGCTGCATTCAAGCGTGTCAGCGGATACCTCAACGACGGAAAGATACTTTACGGTGGACGTGCCATCGCGGAAGAGAAGTTCATAGAGCCTACCCTCCTCGGAGACGTTGCCCTCGACAGTCCTGTGATGACAGAAGAAATCTTCGGACCGGTATTCCCTGTGATAAGTTTCAGCGGCCCTGATTTCGCAGACCAGGTCGTACGTTTCGTAAATGACAGGGAGAAGCCGCTCGCATTCTACTACTTCGGCAAGGAGAGCGAGGGCTGGGACATCATCGCGCGTACCACATCAGGCGGAGGTTGCATAAACGACACCATCATGCACATCGTGAACGACAACATACCGTTTGGCGGGGTCGGAAACTCAGGCATGGGACACTACCACAGCAAGGAAAGCTTCGAGGCATTCACGCACAGGCGATCCATCGTAGCAAACCCTACATGGATTGACCTTCCTTTCCGCTACATGCCTTACACCTTCTTCAAGCTCGTGAAGATGTTGATGTAAGAAAAGACAAGCTGGAGACTTATAAGACTTCAAGACCTAGACCAGGGCGATTGGGCAATACCAGTCGCCCTTTATTTACCTCAACACCCTTGAACAGGTCGTTGGAGATAAGAAGGTTACCATCAAGGTCAGCAAAGTCCACCGCCGGAGAAAGATGTGCAGCCGCAGTCACGGCACATGAGGTCTCGGTCATACATCCCAACATCACCGTCATGCCTTCGGCCCGGGCATAGCTGATCATCTTCCACGCCTCTGACATTCCGGTACACTTCATCAGTTTGATGTTGATTCCGGAGAATATACCCTTCAGGGAAGATACATCCTTGAGCCTCTGACACGATTCATCCGCGATAATCGGAACCGGGCTCCTCTCTGTTATCCAGGCGATGTCGTCAAACCTGTCCTTTGCCATAGGCTGTTCCACCATCCTGACTCCCCTCTCCGCGAGCCATGAGATCATATCCAGGGCTTTGTACCTGTCCTGCCAGCCCTGATTTGCATCGACCACCAGAGGCACATCGGTCACGGAGCGAATCGTTTCTATCATTTCCTTGTCGGAATCAAGTCCGACCTTGACCTTGAGCACGTTGTAAAGGCCAAGGCACTCCTCGGTCTTCTGGCGCACCACATCCGGAGTATCTATGCCGATGGTGAAGCTTGTGCTCGGGGCCTTGTCTGCGTTCAGTCCATATATCCTGTACCACGGCTGACCCATCAGCTTGCCGACGAGATCATGCAGAGCTATGTCCACGGCCGCCTTTGCAGGTTCGTCACCTGGAGAAAGAGAATCGACATAGGCCAGGATATCCTCCAACTGGAAAGGATCTGCAAACTGTCCAAGATCCACCTTGGACAGGAACTCGCACACACTCTGCTGGGTGTGGCCCAGATACTGAGGCATGGAGGCTTCTCCGTAACCAGTGATGCCGTCATAGTCAATCGCTACCTGAACGTCCGGAGTCGTCGTTCGCGAATAGGTCGCAACGGTGAAGGTATGGCGAAGCTGGATGTCATAAGCTTCGAAGCGAAGTTTCATCCTGGGTGCTTCACCGGAAACCTTATTTACGTTAGGAGCCGAGCACGATGTGCTATAACGAGAAACTGCCGCAGTCGCACCGGCTGCAGCAGCTATCTTGATGAAGTCTCTTCTCTGCATGTCTTGATTGCTTTGAAGAGCTAATATACGAAAAATTAGAATTCGACGACGAAACCTCCGGTCGCAGTCTTGACTATTGTCTTCCTGCGTATCATGCTCTTGCATATTATGGAAGTGATTCCCGTAGCCACGGCAACTCCTGCACAGGCATAGGCGCCCTTGAGGCAGTTCTGACTGGCCTTGGCATCCTTGGGAGCATATCCGGCCCAGTCCGGACCTCCGGCTATCTCCCTGTACTCGATATCATATATGATTGCACCCATCGCGCATCCCACTGCAGCGACTCCCGATGCCGCACTAGTGATCGACATGACGTTGGAAGTGGTGAGTATCATGTTCTCCTTCTTCTCTATAGGACGGAGATATGCTCCAGGAATGAGCTGGTTGAGATCAGCGCCCTGAGGGATTGTGAATTTCTTCTGAGCGAAGGACTCGCCGGAAAATGACGCAGCGATCAGCACTGCAGCCATCAGGATAAACAATTTCTTGGTCATAATGTCTGCTTGCTTTAGAATTCGATCACGAAACCTCCGGTAGATGCCCTTACGATAGTCTTATTGCGTAGAGTCATCTTGATGGACATACCTGTTATTGCGCTCAACACGCATACTCCTGCAGAAGCGGCAGCTCCGACGATGAACTTGTCGCGTGTAGCCTTGTCAAGCTCAGCCGTCTGATGGAAATCCTTGCTTCCTGCCTCTCTGTATTCCACGTCATAGGCAACGACACCGACAGTGGCTGCGGCAGCGATAACTGCAGATGTGCATGCAGTGATGTTGCATGCCTTGACTGCTGCAAGACGTGCATGCTCTGACTTGTTGAGCGGACGGAGGGTCATGCCTGGAACGACGCTGTTCACGTCGATGTCTGACTTCACGATCTTCTGTGCGTGTGAAGGGGTGCTGCAGAGGATTGCAGCGATGATTGAGAGGGTGATAAACAGATTCTTCATTTTTCGTCATGTCGGTTTCTTGTTCCGACGGTTGCAAAGGTATCAGGCATCTACGGCGTGTGCAAAAAAGGCATTTCCCGATAGAACAAAGCAGAATTCGAATTGTGTTTGTATGATTCAGACAGACTGCGCAAACGCATTTTTGTAGAATCGTTAATGCGTTTCATTATAATTTGGGGATTGATTAATCATAACGGAATGCTTAGATTTGCGTTGGTAAAGACATTTCCCGATGAGTTACAGCCCACTTAACATATTCAGGTTGACGGTTGCGGTCCTTGCATCAGTCATCTGTTCCTGCAATGGGGAAACTGAATTCCATCCACTGAATCAGGAAGAAAAGACAAGGACGGAAAACAGCATGAAGGCCCATCTGAAGGCTGGCGCCGAATTCCGTAACAATGCCGATTTTGAGTCTGCAGTAGAAGAGCACAAGCTGGCACTCGCAGATGCGGAAGCCATCCGTGATACTCTGAACATCGTGGTTGCGATGAACCAGATCGGAACGGACTATCGTAGATTGGGAATATTGGAGGAGGCCTCTTCATGGCATTACGAGGCGCTCAGAATAAACGCGCAATACGCAGACAGCACCTCATTCCAGGCAAGAAAGAACAATGCAAACGCATACAATGGCCTGGGAAACATCATGCTCACCTTTGAAGACTATGCCGGTGCCGAACAGGTATTCCGCAAGGCTCTTGCAGTCGAGGAGATGCTCGAGAGTGAATTGGGACAGGCAATAAACACCTCCAACATAGCTTCGATATACGAGCACGAGGGCAAGTATGAGCTTGCGATGAGTTGGTACGAAAGATCGATAGAGCACAACAGAAAAGCCAACTCAATTCTGGGTGTAAGCCTGTGTCACACCAGTTTCGGAAGAATCGCGGAGAAACAGGGGCGCCTGGATCGCGCCAGGAGCGAATATAACAACGCATACGACATATTGAAGGACAATGATCCCTGGCATTGGCTCGAGCCATGTTTTGCACTTGCAGGACTGGAGATTGAAGAAGGTAACTGGAGCTCAGCATACCTATATATAAACGAGGGTCTGAACGTGGCGAACAGCATCAATTCACTTGAGCATAAGATGAAGGGATACGACATGCTCGCCAGATACTACGAGAAGAGGGGCGATTGGCATAGTGCCCTTGAGTGCTACAAACTGGCCAACGAGACCGGCGACAGCCTGAACAGCCAGTCCGCAAGGACGAGGCTGCAGGATCTGAGGGTAGAATTCGAGCACGACAAGGTCGAGAATGAAGTCAACAGGCTCAACCGCGAGAGAGAACTGGAAAAGAAGAGGCTGCACTACACAATCATGTTCGCTGTTCTCATCGTCATGCTGGCCCTGGGAGCCATCGCCGTCCTTGCTCTTGCAGTCTACTTCAAGAACCGTTCAGCAAAGGCCATGAAAGAGCTGGAGAAGACCAGGGAAGCCTTCTTCACCAACGTAACACACGAATTCAGGACTCCGCTCACGGTCATTCTCGGACTGAGCAACAAGCTGAAGGAAAAATACGCGAAGGACGACAATAGTGAAGAAGAGTTCAGTTCTCTCATAAGTCAGGGAAACAATCTGCTGGATCTTGTAAACCAGCTTCTTGACGTCGCGAAGGTACAGTCATCGATAGGTGAACCTAGATGGAGGACAGGAGACCTCGACCTGATGCTGAACATGGAGGTCGACACCATGCGAGCCTATGGCTCCCAGAACCTTATCGACATTAAATACGTATGCAACGCAGCGCATCTGATGGTCGATTTTGTGCCAGACTATATGAAGAAGGTACTGGACAACCTCATCTCCAACGCCATCAAGTTCACACAGCGCGGCGGTCATGTTTACGTGACACTCGACCAGGACGGAAAGAATGCAAAGATAACTGTGCACGACAACGGACTCGGTATCAAGGAAGCGGACCTTCCGCATATCTTCGATTCATTCTATCGCGGGGACACAAGCAGCACCGTACATGGAAGCGGCGTGGGCCTGAACATGTCAAGGCAGATGATAGAAGCCATGGATGGCAGGATAGAAGTGGAAAGCACCGTCGGAGAAGGCACCACCTTCATCGTTTACCTTCCGCTCAGGCACGGATCGTCGATATTCGACAGATGGCTGCCAGACAGCTCACGGCAACAGCCTGTACCAGTCGTGGGAAGCTGCACACATGATGAGAATACGCCGACCATACTCATCGTCGAAGACAACGACGACATAGCCAGATATGAAGCAAGCCTTCTGGAGGACAAATTCAATATAATGTATGCCAGAAACGGCCAGGAAGCATTGGAAAAGGCTAATGAATACATGCCGGACATAATCGTTACTGACCTGATGATGCCAGTCATGGACGGTCTCAGCCTGTGCAAGAAACTGCGCAGCTCTGTTGAGATCAACCATATTCCGGTCATAGTGATCAGTGCAAAGTCAAGCGACGAAGACAGACTTGAGGGATACAAGGCCGGAGCAGATGCTTTCCTGGGCAAACCTTTCCATGCTGAGGAACTCTTCATAATGATAGAAAAGTCTCTTCAGGCAAAGAAGCTCCTGAGACAGCAGTATTCCGATGCGATGAAGGAAGGCAAGGAGGAGACAGTGGAAATGTCAGAGAAGAACAAGGAGTTCCTCACCAGCCTGAATTCTGTGATATATTCGAAGATGGCAGATCCCGACCTGAGTTCAGACATGGTTGCCCAGATGCTTTACATAAGCCAGCGACAGCTTAACAGAAAGGTCAAGATGATGACAGGTCTGGACACGACCAGTTTCATCAGAAAGGCCAGAATGGCCTCGGCAAGGAAGCTGCTCACAAGCACCAGCCTCCCGATCAGCGAGATTGTGTTCAAGTGCGGTCTCGACTCCCCTAGCTACTTCTCAAAGCTCTACAGACAAGAGTACGGAGAGACGCCGTCACAGACAAGGAAAGCCCAGAGCCCAGTAAAAGAATAAAGCAAGGCTAAAATTTTGACAATCAGGACGTTCACTCAAAAGAATGTCCTGATTGTTATAATATCAGTACTATAAAAAGTCCTATTTATTACAGTATAAGTCCTATATGAGATAGTGAGTAGAGGAGTTTTATCGCAAATTTGCAGAAGCAAGATCGATGTGATCTTGAATCATAAAAAACTATTCTACTTCACAACACCCCCTCGACGCGAGTCGCGGGGTTTATTTTTTCTGTGGTCAAAAGTAGTAACAAAAAGAATGGCCGAGACTTTCATCTCGGCCACTGGCATCCACCGATTGGTTTCAGCCTTTCCGTGCTCCCTCAGGGGCTCGAACCCTGGACCCCAACATTAAGAGTGTCGTGCTCTACCAACTGAGCTAAGGAAGCAATATTGTTTTCAATTTGAAGCTTGCGCTTCTCAGTGATCCGTTTGGGGCTCGAACCCAAGACCCCAACATTAAAAGTGTTGTGCTCTGCCAACTGAGCTAACGAATCAATCCGTATCCCAGCGAGAATTCGTTCTCAAACGGGACTGCAAAGGTAGTCCATAATTCGGAAAATGCAAAAGAATTTCACTTTATTTTTTAAGTATTTTCAAAAGCGTTTGCTTTTATAAATCTGATTGCTTAATATTGTGGAAACATTTACAGGAAATGAGACATTCATACACCACTACTACCACAACAACAGGTACCGGTCAGACTTCTGGCAGGCTTTTGTAGGTATGTAGGTGATGAATACGATACTGATAGGGAGTCTGCCAGAAAAGAAGGCAGGCTCTTTTTTTTGATAGAACTTAAACAATATAGACAATGAAAAAAGTAAGAGTATTTGCACCGGCTTCTATTGCCAACATGGGATGTGGATTTGACGTGATGGGACTAGCCCTTGACGATGTCGGGGATATCATCGAGATCGTCGCTGACGAAGGTGACGGCCTCAGCATCATAAACAAAAGCGACGTTCCGATGCCTGAGGACATCGAGATGAATGTCATCACTCCTGTGGTACGCAAGTTCCTTGAGATTACCGGGCGCAAGGCAAAGATAGAAGTGACCATCTGCGAGAAGATCTACCCAGGTTCAGGAATCGGATCCAGCGCCGCATCATCGGCAGCTGCCGCATACGGAATGAACGAACTCTTCGGCTGTCCCCTCTCCGAAGAGGAAGTCGTGCTGTGCGCAATGGAAGGAGAAAGACTGGCCAGCGGTGGATACCATGCAGACAATGCTGCTCCTGCAGTGATGGGAGGCATCGTGCTCATCCGCGGTTACGAGCCACTCGATATAATCAAGCTTCCTGTCCCCGGCAACTTCTACTGTGCAGTCGTCCATCCGCACCTCGTAGTCAACACCAAGGAGGCGCGCAAGATTCTTCCGAAGGACGTTCCCATGCATGCGGCAATCAGTCAGTGGGGCAACGTCGGTGGTCTCATCGCCGGTCTTTATTCCGGCAACATCGGGCTCATCGGACGCTCGATGAAGGACAGTGTTGCTGAACCATACAGAAAGAAATTCATACCGGGTTTCGACGAGCTCAGAGAGAAGCTTCTCAGTGCAGGATCGCTCGCGATGAACATTTCAGGATCTGGTCCATCGGTATTCGCACTCTGCGACAACGTCAATGTTGCGGAGAAGGCAGGTGCGATAATGAGGCAGCATTTCGACGAGAAAGGCATTGGACGCGAAGTTTACGTCGTAAAGGTGTCAAACAAGGGGTGCAAACTCACCGGCATCAATATCTAAACTTCAAATACTCAAACTTATTCATCTAATAATTAAGCGATTTAACAAAATCGTTCTAAATATAACATTTTTGTTAAAATGAAATATTTTAGTTCCAGGGACAGTAAAAAGGAGCATCCATACAGCCTCAAGGATGCCGCTTTCATGGGTCTCGCACCTGACGGAGGCCTATTCATACCTGAATACATACCACAAGCAGACATGTCCATCGTCGAGTCACTTGCGGAAAAATCATACGCAGAGATGGCACTTTACCTCGCAGGTCTTTTCTTCGGAGACGACATCCCGGAGGACGAGCTTCGTGCGATGATAATGAAGGCATACGACTTCGATTGTCCACTCGTGAAGGTCAGCGAAGGCGACTATACGCTCGAACTGTTCCACGGACCGACATTCGCATTCAAGGATTTCGGAGCACGCTTCATGGGAGGTATGCTCGGAATACTTTCAAGGATGAAATCCGAGGAAAACGCTTCCGACTCTGACGAGATGCTGACAGTACTTACTGCAACTTCCGGCGACACCGGCAGTGCAGTGGCAGCAGGATTCCATAATGTGCCAGGCGTACAGGTCGTGGTACTCTATCCGGAAGGGAAGGTCAGTGATCTCCAGGAAAGCCAGATGACCACTCTCGGAGGGAACATCCATGCAGTGAGAGTGAAGGGAAACTTCGATGACTGTCAGGCTCTGGTCAAGGGTGTGTTCAACGACAGCGAATTCAGAAAGAATCACTACGTCACTTCGGCGAACTCTATCAACCTGCTGAGATGGATTCCCCAGTCATTCTATTATTTCTACGGATGGTGCCAGTGGAAGAAAGCAACCGGCAAGACCGAGCCCGACATCGTCGTCCCTAGCGGAAACTATGGCAACATCACCGCAGGAATGCTCGCGCATTTCATGGGTATGCCGGTACGCAGCTTTGTCGCAGGTTCAAACGCGAACGACGTGGTACCGGCCTTCCTCAGAAGCGGCGTCTACTCCCCTCGCGCGTCAGTACGCACCGTCGCAAATGCGATGGATGTGGGAGCTCCAAGCAACTACGAGAGGATGATGTACCTCTATGATCATGATTTCAGCAAGCTCACGGCGTCCGTTTCTGGCTACTCATACGACGATGCACAGATCAAGGCCGCGATGAAGGAGCTCTTCGAGAAGAATGGCTATGTCTCAGATCCGCACAGCGCGGTTGCATACAACACGGCAAAGGACTGCGGAATGGACGGATTCCGACTCTCTACAGCCCACAGCGCCAAGTTCCTCGACGTCCTCCATGACGCCCTCGGTCCCGGTGCACCGGACTCAGCCTTCGCAATTCCCGAGGGACTCCGGAAGGCAATGGAGAAGCCAAAGGAATACACCGTGATGGAAAACAGTCTTAAAGACCTCGAAAGTTTCGTTGATAAACTATAATTTGGTAAATTTGCTTCCATATAACACTATAACCAAACGTAGATGAAAAAGTCAATTTTATCATCATTGGCAGTTCTCGCAATCTGCATGAGCGCCAATGCACAGGAAATCAAGGAAGACTTCAAGCCTTCTGAACTCAACCAGCCCGGTCAGGAATATCCGATGGTAAACTCTCAGGGATACGCCCGTTTCCGCATCAACGCTCCAGGCGCTGCCCAGGTAAAGGTCAGCCTCGGACTCGGCGGTCAGGGCGGCACCACTCTCAAGCACATGGGTGACGGTATCTGGGAAGGAACGACCTCTGGTCCTATGGACGAGGGCTTCCACTACTATCACGTATCTATCGACGGCGGTATCTTCAACGACCCAGGCACCAACAACTACTACGGTTCATGCCGTTGGTAGTCAGGCATCGAGATGCCTGCCCACGACGCGGTTTTCTATGCAGAGAAGAACGTGCCTCACGGAAACGTACAGCAGGTACTCTTCTGGTCAAAGAGCACCAACCAGCTCCGCCGTGCCATGGTATATACTCCAG
>JAGHUQ010000020.1 GCA_018064725.1 Candidatus Cryptobacteroides caccocaballi | reverse complement strand
GCAGCAAAGACCAGACTTCGTGATAAGATCGGAACGAAGGCATTCATCAACACCTACCGTGCCCTGTTCCTCATCACCGTCTATCTTGGAGCTGTGGTGAGCCTCGACCTCGTGTGGAACCTCGCTGACATATTCAACGCCCTCATGGCAATTCCTAACCTCATCGCCCTGATACTTCTCAGCGGTGTGATAGTCAAAGAGACAAGGAAATATCTCTGGGAAGGCGATATTGACAAAGACTAGATACAGCTGGCGTCAGACAAGCTTCTCGATGGCGGCAATGTCTGCCTCCGGGAACAATTCGTGAATGTGGCTCACTATCTTGATTCTTGATTCCTCCGGAGTGCCGAGCACCGTCTGCACGGCTACCGGTTCATCATCCATGAACCTCCTAGCCCATGAAGGCATATCGTCGTCTGGACGGATGCCTTCAGAAGGAGAGCAGCGATTGTCGAAGTACTGTTCCGGAGTGGTGTTGGAACTTGTCTGCCAGCCGGAATACACGAGATCAGGTCCGCGATAGACCCTCTCGATGTCACCGACCAGGCACCACGTGCCCATCTGAAGATAGGTCAGCACTGAATCAGAGATGCTCTTCTTGACCGCCGGCACGAGAAGCTTCTTGTACGAGGCGCCAAGGCTTCTTATCTGTGCAGGGGTGATGCTCTCGGAGAGTATCATCCTCAGCTGCCTGGACTCCAATGCGCCGGACTGGCGGATGGCATCGAGCGCCGGTTTGGACAGCATCCTCAGCAGTTTTTCATGCTTGCTGGTAGCCTTGGCACGGGGCTTCTCACCAAGCGCAATCCTGTACTTCGGAAGGCTGCGACGGTAATTCATCAGTTCACGGTACCATTCCTCAGTGGCGAAGGCAGCACGGTCACCGAGCATCTTTCCATAGGCGATACCATCCCGCACCACCTCTATCTTCCAATCCCACGGTCCGAGGACACCGTCGGTATCGAACCAACAACCTGGGGCTGTCATATCCTCAATTGACCATCCGGGGACGGGATTCCTGAAGAACGGAATGATACCGAATTCCCTGACAGTCTCTATCATTGCCTCCGGGCAATCGATATATTTTCTGCGTGATCCTGAAGCCATATTACAAAAATAACAATTTAACGACTTCCAGCACCATTTATTCCCACAGTTTTATTATTTTTGAGTTTCATGGAAAACCAAGACAACACAATAACACAAACAACCAAATGAAACGAATCCATCTGCTGACGACACTCGCACTGATTGCACCGGCTTGTCTGACTGCACAGGTCAAGCCTTACATGCAGAATCTGCCTTACTACGTTGAGAATCTCGAAATGTTCTCTGAAGGACAGGAAGAGGGACGCGCCTACCACATCCCTGAAACAAACATATCGCTGAACGGAACATGGAAGTTCTTTTATGCAGACTGCCCGGCAGACATTCCCCAGGAATTCTTCAATCCATCATTCAATGACCGGAAGTGGGCTGATATAAGTGTCCCGTCAAACTGGGAGATGCAGGGATTCGGACAGGCAATTTTCCGCAATGTATCCGCACCATGGGCGACAAATACACCTCAGGCCGCAAGAGAAGCGATGGCAAAGGCCAGAGGTGGCAGGATGTTCCCGGGAGGCGGGCAGAACGCAGCAGTGAACCCTTTTGCTGTCACTCCGCCTGAGATTCCGATGGACTACAACCCTACCGGTGCATACAGGACCTCGTTCAGCATACCATCATCGTGGAAGGGAGAACAGATATTCCTCCGCTTCGAGAAGGTCGCATCTGCATCCTTCGTATGGGTGAACGGTCAGCAGGTCGGCTACAACGAGGGTGCGCAGGAGCCGTCAGAGTACAACATCACCAAATACGTAAAGCAGGGAAAGAACACGCTGTCTGTCCTAGTGCTCAAATATAGCGACGGCTATTATCTTGAAGGACAGGACTATTGGAGGCTCGCAGGAATCTTCGACGACGTGACCGTATACGCAAGTCCGGAAACCAGGATATGGGACTATCAGGTAATCACAGACTTCGACAGCAGCTTCACAGACTCGAACGTCACCCTTTCCGTAGACCTGAGGTCATTCGGCGCCGCCGTGGACGGATATTCCCTCTCTGCGGAGATTTCCAAGGACGGAAAGACCGTGGCCAGCATGGACAAATCCTCACTCACGGTCCACGCTGGCGGAACCAGCACGATAGGCTTCCGCACCAAGGTCGCTTCTCCTCTCAAGTGGACCGCGGAAACCCCTGAGCTCTATACCCTCACCATGACGCTCAAGGACGCATCCGGCAAGACCGTGGACAGCATGAGCAAGAAGATGGGCTTCAAGAAGACGGAGATAAAGGATGGAGTATTCTACCTCAACGGCCAGCCGATCAAGGTGAATGCGCAGTGCTCACACATGCAGCACCCTACTCTCGGACATGCGATTGACGAAGTTACCGTACGCAAGGATATGGAAATCCTCAAGCAGTTCGGTTTCAACGGAGTCAGGACCTCGCACTACCCACCTGTCAACGAATATCTTGACCTTGCAGACGAATATGGTCTCTACATCATCGACGAGGCCGGAGTAGAGGCGCATGCGACGGAATGGGTATCATATCTTCCTGAATACATCCCAATGTATCAGGAAAGAGTGCGTCAGATGGTGCTCCGCGACCGTAACCATGCCTGCGTACTCTTCTGGAGTGCAGGAAACGAGTCTGGCGAGGGACCGGATATCACTGAAGTGGTCAAAGAGGGACGCAAATATGACCCTACCCGCTACTGGATGTACGGAGGCAATGCTCCGAAGCACGCGGCAGAGGACATCGTAGGACCGAGGTACCCTATTCCTATCGAGCACGAGCTCTCATACGGCATGGACCTTACCGACAAGAGACCTTCCTTCATGGATGAGTACCTATCGGTTGCCGGCAACGGTGGCGGCGGATTCGATGATTTCTGGAGAGAGATATACGAGCACCCTTCTCTTCTCGGCGGCGCAGTTTGGGATTTCGTAAGCCCTGGACTGCTCGAGCCCGTAAGGACCCTCGAGGACAAGTCTCCATATTCCACCAAGGCAAACATCATGGGAAAGGCGAAGCTCGCAAAGGGAAAGACCGGCCTTGCGATCGACCTTGGCCAGCGTGACCAGTGGGTGGAGGTATACCGCGGCGACAATCTCGAGATCAGCGGTGACAAGCTCACCCTCACCCTTGACATCTGCCCGCGCAGGTTCAACAAGAACGGCGGATACATGATAACCAAGGGAAACAATCAGTTCGGACTCAGGCAGAATGCCGACAAGATTGAATTCTATATCGACAACGGATCGAAGAACACCCTTTCAGGCGACATTCCTTCAGATTGGGAGAACAAGTGGCACAACGTCACTGCCGTCTATGACTCGGAGAAGATGGTCATCTACATCGACGGCAAGGAGGTGGCAAGCCAGCCTCTCACCGGTTATATCAGGAACCTTCCTCTCCCTGTCTGCATCGGACGTGACGCAGAGAAGAACGGCCAGGACACCAATGAGCACATCGCGGACGCACTTATCGACAACGTCGGAATCTTTGCAGATGCAGTAACTCCTGACATGGGCTTCAACCCTGCAGAGTCAGTCCTCTGGCTCGATTTCGAGAAGGAAACCAACGAAGGAACATTCTATACCTGGGGTCTCGGCGCAAGAACTTATGGAAGTATATGGCCAGACAGGACCATCCAGCCTGAGATGTATCAGATGAAGAAGAGCACGCAGCCTTTCAGCTACACTCTCCTCGACCCTCGAATCGGTTCGGTCGAGATCGTCAACCATCTCGCATTCGTGAACGCTTCGGCATACGACACCAATTGGACCATCACCGCTGACGACGAAGTGGTAATGTCCGGAACCCTTAATCTCGACATCGACCCTCTAACCAGCAAGTCTTTCATGATTCCTTACATCAAGCCATCCATCGAGGCCGGAAAGGAATACAGACTCAACATCAGCACGACGCTCGCAAAGGATGAGATCTGGGCGAAGAAGGGTCATGAGGTGGCATGGGAGCAGTTCGAGCTTTCTGACTGGAACATCCCGGCAGAAACACCAGAGAAGCCTTCAGGCAGCATAGCCATGGAACAGGCAGAGGGCAAGATCATAGCCAGAGGAGCGAACTTCACCTACACCTTTGACGCAGTCAGTGGAGAACTCTGCTGTATGCAGATAGACGGCCGCGACGTACTCACAGAGCCACTCAGGCTCAACGTATGGAGAGCACCGCTCGCAAACGAGCTTGATGGCTGGAACAACTACCCGTCACGCTCCGCTGTCCTCAACAACAAGCCTGGATTCGGAGCCATCGGTCACAGTACCACCGTCGCGACCATCTTCTACTCCGCCGGTCTCGACAAGGTAGGCTACAAGCCAGTATCAGTCAAGGCACGCGAAGTCGACGGTTCAGTGTATGTGGATGTAAGGGAGTATGCTCTCTTCGGCGCAGCTGTCGAGAAACAGCTTGACGCATATATCACCGGACGCACAAACATCGGAATGGAAAGCGTATACTCATACAGGATCGACGCTGACGGAACCATCACGGTCAAGCACCTCATCAACCCTCAGGGTGACATGCCTGCATGGCTCCCCCGCATTGGCGTGACCATGTCCATAAACAAGGAACTCGGAAACGTGGAGTGGTACGGAAGAGGTCCGCAGGCCTCATACCCTGACAGGAAGACCGGCTACCGAATGGGCATCTACAAGGACACAGTCGAGGGCATGTATGAGCCATACCTCGTTCCTCAGGACTACGGCCTTAGGATGGACAACCGCTGGGTACGATTCACCGACGGAAACGGCAAGGGACTCGAATTCAGGATGAACGAGCCTTTCGCATTCAACGCTTATCCTTACACGACCGAGAACCTTACCAGGAGCATGTACCAGTACCAGCTCGAGAAGAGCGGTGACATCACCCTCAACCTCGACTATGCCACAAGCGGCGTCGGATGTACTGCGCGCTCAATCTTCGACGCCTACAGGGCTTACCCTATGGGCTACCAGAGAACAATAACCATAACTCCTATCAAATAGACAGGTTTCATGACAAGAAAAGAGGAACTGGCACAGAGTCCGTCGCTCCAGGACGAGCTCAGAAGGATGCAGAACGGAGAGCCTTACGACGCACACACACCGGAGATGCGGGAATGGCGCGACGAGGTGAAGAAGCTCCTGAACAGGCTTAACAACGCCGAATACCATGCCGACAGCATGGCCGACATCACCAGGGAGATACTCCCGAACGCTGCTCCAGACATCTATGTAGAGCCTCCTTTCTATTGCGATTACGGCAACCTCATCAAAACCGGAGAGAAAGTGTTCATCAACTTCGGTTGCATCATCCTGGACGGAGGTGGGGTCAGCATCGGAAGGAAGACCCTCATCGCTCCTGGAGTCCACATCTATACCGCAGAGCATCCGCTGAATGCTGACGACCGTGACAGGTTTGAGATGTGCAGGCCTGTCAGCATCGGCGAGAGCTGCTGGATCGGAGGCGATGTCACAATCTGTCCCGGAGTCACCATCGGAGACCGCTGCGTGATCGGTGCAGGTTCGGTGGTGGTAAAGGACATCCCTGCCGATTCGCTCGCAGTGGGCAATCCGGCCAGAGTAATAAGAAAATTGAATCAGAAATAGGAACTACCTCCTTTCGGTTCCATCGCTGCTGAGATACTCCCATTTCAACGATGGGGTATCTTTCAGCGCGAATATATGTACCAGACGGTCATAGTGGCCACCTGCATGGGTGAGCAGACATTCCCACCACCATCTGTCCATTTCCAGGACGGCTTTGTCCTCGTGCGCCCTTAGCATCACCGAGGTATCATGGAAACCGTCACCGGGACGCACGCCCTTCTTCACAAGGAACGCCACCGTCTTGCATATCAGGCCGGCAGGTTCGAGTCCCTGCCTCCACACTTTCCATGCATATCCATACACCGAGCGTATGGAAGGATGTCTGAGGTCAGCATAGACGACTCCCCTCTCCTGCATTTCCTTACACCTCTCATACAGCTCGTCACCAGTGATCGATACCCCAGGATCGATCCAGAGGCTGTATTCATAGCCCTCGAGGACTGACTGAGGATTCACCTTGGGGATGACCGCATTGAGGCGTTGATCGGGCCAGGAAATAGGGAGCTCATCAATGTACCATGCCCCGTTAAAGTCAGGCATATCGCCTTTCTTCGTCACGAAACAGATAAAATCGAAGCCCTTGGCCTTCCATGCTGCAGCATTGTGAGGCTGAGCCGGCATCGGCCCGCCTTCTTGCATGAATGTGTAGATAGCAATTGTTCCCATTAGAGAAAGAGGTTCCTAGACCTCCTTGTTTTTGACTACGGACTCGTAGTATGAAATATAATCGTCCTTCTGAGGGCTGGCCATCCAAGCCATCGCGGAACGAGGGTGGTCATTCTGGGATCCGGTGATCATGTACGGGATGAAATAGCCCCAGTCAATCTCCTTCTTGAGAGGATTGACCTGATCCTGGATACACTGGATGATAGGCTCAAGCTTGTACTTAGGGTTCTTGAGGAACGAGATGAGGAGCTCGAGAGGACAGTTTCCTGCACCGCGACCGATGCCGAGCATAGTTGCGTCGAGCATGTTCGCACCGCCGATGATACATTCGATCGTGTTGGCGAACGCGAGCTGGACGTTGTTGTGGCCATGGAAACCTATGGTCTTGCCTGGGAGTGCCTTCTTGTATTTGTCCATGAGACTGTGGATATCCTCCGAATAGAGGCTGCCAAAGCTGTCGACAAGGTAGAACGTTCCAACCCTTGAGTTGGCGACGTCTTCGAGCACCTGGTCGAGGGCACGGTCGTTCACCTTGGAAACCGCCATAAGGTTGATGGTTGCCTCATATCCCTTATCCATGACGTGATGCGCCAACTCGATGGCCTTGTCGATCTGGTAGTCGTAGCAAGCGACACGGAACATGTCGATCACGCTCTCCGACTTGGGACGGATGTCATCGAACTGGATACGTCCGATATCGGCCATCACAGACAGCTTGGTCGAGGTGTCGTTGTCACCGACTATCTCTCGGATATCATCCTCTGCGCAGAACTTCCATGGTCCGTACTCCGGACGCGGGAACTGATCGGCACTGCTGATGTAGCCGATTTCCATATAATCAACGCCAGCCTTCACGTTGGCCTCGTACACGCTCTTGACAAATTCCTTGCTGAACTGCCACTTGTTCATCAGACCACCGTCACGCACGGTGCAATCCAGAACCTTGATCTCTTTTCTATACATATTTTATTAAGTCCATTATGGGGAATGAGCGAAGGTACGGAGCTTTGATTCAAAAAGCAAGTAAAGCATCCATAAAGGAAAAGGAGGCCGACCAAATGGTCGGTCTCCTTTGTTTAAACCCGCTGATATCGCAGCTGCCCCGAAGGAGATGCCGCCTACACGGCGTCGATGGTTATTTTGCCCATGCCGCACCCTCAGGAGTCCTTCTCCACTGGAAATATGAGTCAAGCACCCACATCGCATCCTCGCTTGGAACGTCGATCATGCGGGACTCGATGCCCTTGAGGAGCATGGTCTGCTTCGCTACGGAGAATGCATCCCACTGAGGGAGACCCTCACCGTTAGGGTTGCCATACTTGGCGAAGTTGATCCAGTAGCGGAAGATCTGGTCCTCGAGGGTCTTCTCGATCTCGTCCCTCGACTTCATAGGATTGAGCTTGTGGAACACGTACTCCATCTCGCTGCCGTGAGGCGAGCCGTATCCCGCCCTTGGAGAATCCTCAGGATAGTCAGGATGCTGGTCGAAGTAGTAGAGATATGCAGGAGACTTTCCAGTCTCGGTCTGAAGTCTTGCCCACGCCCAGGTCTGCCATCCGAAAGCGGCGTCACGCATAAGGTCACGTGCAGACTTAGGGACCTCGGTCTCAGTAACAGGATAGACCTCGAGGAGAGCGTCCGCGAACTTGCCGTAACGCTCCTGAACGCTGGCGATATGGTCCTGAGGATTGCTTGCTCCGCCGAAGCTTGCACCCTCGTCAGAGTTGTAGCCGATGAGCACAGGGATGTCGTTGTAGTTGCCCGCCTCGTACATCTTGTACTGGTCGTTAGGAATCACATAGCCGTCCACGATAGGCCATCCGCCGCCAGGAGTGAGGCCTCTTGACATGAGCTTCTCAGCAGGGAGCGCCCTGAGTTCCTCGAGCGATGAACATCCGAGGTCAGCCATGATGCCGAGACCATCCTGCTCGGCATCCTTGAGAAGACGCATGTTCTCGCCAGGATATGTGGTAGGACGTGCAGGACCGAAAGATCCGCCACTCTCGGAGATTGCGCCAGAGATGAGGCCCTTGGTGAGAGGAGAAGCGCAGAGCATGCTGACTGCGATTCCGCCGGCAGACTCTCCGAAGATGGTGACCTTCGATGGGTCGCCGCCGAACTTCTCGATATTGTCATGAATCCACTGGAGTGCAGCAACGAGGTCAAGGATACCGTAGTTACCGGAAACGTGGTGCTCATTCTCGGCGCTAAGTTCAGGATGTGC
>JAGHUQ010000147.1 GCA_018064725.1 Candidatus Cryptobacteroides caccocaballi | reverse complement strand
GCGCCGTTTGACTCCTGGAAGCCCCAATATCCATAGACCTTGCCGTCGTCGTCGACGAACACTGCAGGGTCGAAACCGAGGATTCCATCATTCAGGCGGGGATTCTCCTTGTTCCAATTGATAACGGTGAACGGTCCGTCCGGGCGGTCGCTCACGCATACCTGGCCATTACGTCCACGGGATTGATTATTAGGATAGAGATAATACTGCTTGCGTCCGTCCGGGCCTGTCTTCACGGCAATATCAGGAGCATAGAGAATGTCACCGATGCCGTCTGCACGGAACTTCTCACCATTCGCGTCGGTCTCAGACTTGAAGATGATTCCGTCATAGCGCCAATTGGAAAGATCATCCACCGGCGCCGACCATACCACCTGGTCACGTCCACAGTATGCCGTGATGATGTTGTCATGGGATCCGTAAACATACACCCTCTGCTTGCCTGGGCAGTCAGGGTCGTCGAACACGTAAGGCTCTCCGTCAGGTATGAATTCCCAAAGAGGGAGATATGGATTCTGGGCTGATGCGAAAATGGAAAAAGCGGCCATTCCGACAAGGGAAAGCAGGCCTTTCTTAATGGTCATGTTCAAGTGTATTATCTGGTTATCGTCTCCAAAGTTAGAAAAAAAAAGAAACTCTGACGAGTTGCGCCAGAGTTTCCGCTGATCTTATTTGTCCAACTGTTCCGAAGATGGAGCAGACTAGAATCTGAAATAAACCTTGCCCATGAAGTTCACAGGAGCCTGAGGGAATACGCCCTCCTCCCAGTACGCATGATTCTCCTCATCGTTGAACCAGGCATTGTAAACCCATGCGTCAGAGTAATAGGTATTGTTGGTAAAGTTGTTCACATAGAAACCGAGGCCAAGGCGGGCGCCATCGTGACCGAGGTTATCGTGACCGGCACCACGGCTGAGATTGAACTCATGGGTGACAGCAAGGTTGGCCACATAATAACCCGGCATCCTGCGGTCAGCACAGCTGGTATTATCCCAATACTGCTTGCCGACGTACTTTGCGTTGAAAGAGATCGCGGTAGTCTTGAGAGAGTTGTGTGCGATTGTCCTGAACGGAGTGAATGTAACCTGGGCCATTCCCACTACGGAAGGTGACATGAGCATTGTGGTCTTGTCGAAGTGCTCAGTGTGCTGCTCCTCAGCAGGAGTCCACCAATCAAGATTGTCGTAAGTGTCAAAATATGCCGTGTAATCCTTGATCTGGTTCATGCTGAGAGTGATGTTTCCCTCGAGCTTCACCCAATGTGCAGCCTGATATGCAGCGGCAAGCTCGATACCGCGGCGATAGCTGCGTCCCACATTCTCCTTGATTGCATAACCGACATCAGAGAGCTTGCCGGTCTCGAGAAGCATGTCCCAATACTCCATGAGGTAGACATTTGCAGACGCTGCGAACTTCTTGCCCGTGTACTGATAGCCGAGCTCGATGTCAAGCATCTTCTCCGGTTTGAGCTCACTCTTGCTGTCACTCCAGTTGCCGGTGATGATCACCTCCTTGATATCACTGCGGCCCGGCTCACGATGTCCGAGGGCGGCAGAAGCATATGCCTTGTGCTCAGGAGCCCATGAGAAGGTCACACCCGCACGAGGGTTGAAGAAATTCCATGAGGTCTTATAGTCGAGCGGAGCATCGTCATCATCGTCGATACCGTTCATCTTGAGAGCCACTCCCCTGTACTGGAGGTCGAGATATGCGGTCACCCATGATGCAGGGCTGTACTCGGCGCGTGCGAATACGCTTGCCTCGTCCTTGTATGCGCGGTTGAAGTACCACATGTTGGACTCGGAAATCGAGTTGTCGATCTTCGAATAGTCGAACTCGTCGCCGAAGAGGCTGTTCCAGAAGTTTACGCCGTAGTGGTTGCCGATATAGCGGGAAAGATTCACGCCTCCGACAAGGCTGATGCCGTCGCCCTTCCATGAGAGCTGGGTGTTACCTACATAATAGTTGTTGAGCATGGCCTTGCGGATGAGGAAGTCAGCCTTGTCCTTCTTGGTGTAAGGCATGCCGAGAGCTGAGAGTTCCTCGTTGCTGAAGCCGTACTTGCTGAACTTCTTGCCAGCCTTCATCTCCTCGTACCAGCCGTCACCGTTGGTCCAGTTGAAGGTGGTGGTCCATACGATGTTGTGCGCGAACTGGTGGGTATAGTTGAGCTGGAGATGGTTCTGGGTGTAGTTGTCGGTATCGTTGTCGTAGCGGTGCTGGTTGCCGAGCGAATCCCACCAGAGGCCGGCCTCGTTGTACCTGCGATCCTTCTCCATCTGCGCAAGGCTGATGCCGTTCCAGGTAATACCTGTATGCTGGTCACCCATGAGCCATGTGAGGCGAAGGGAATTGTTGCCTTTCATCCATCCGAGTACCGCAAATGCCGACTGCACCTTTGCAAACGCATTGTCGATGTATCCGTCGGTATAGTTGCGAGAATATGCGAAATCAGCATAGAAACCAGACTTTGTCAGACCGGTTCCGGCAGAGAAAGTCGACATGAAGCTGTTATATGAGCCGGCAGCGAGATCGACGCTGGCGTATGGATCCGCACCCACGTTCGCAGTGCTCATGTTGATGCTTGCTCCGAATGCACCCGCGCCGCTGGCAGATGTACCGAGACCCCTCTGGAGCTGCACAGATGAAAGGAGGTTTCCAAGTGAAGGGATATTTACCCAGAACACTTCCTGAGACTCGGCATCGTTCAGGGTGATACCGTTGAGAGTCACATTGATCTGCGAGCCCTTCGAGCCACGCACGGTCATCTTCGAATAGCCGATTCCAGTTCCTCCCTCATTGGTGGAAACGACCGAAGGCTGGAGATTAAGTGCCATAGGCAGCGAGTTGATTGGATTCTGCTCACGGAGTTCGGAGCCCTGGACCATGGTATAGGTGACAGGAGTATGAGCGCCTGCCCTGGAAGCAGACACCACTGTACTGTCAATACGGTCCTCACGATCAGCATATGGGTCGTCATCGACGCCTGGACCCACAACAGGCAAGAGCAGTGTCCTCAACACTGCAAGATAGAGAATTGTTTTCATAAACTTCCTCCGGCGGTATTACCCGCATCAGGTTCTATGGGTGTATCTCAGCCGAAACCTGTTCAGCACCCCAGTTAAACAATATATGTAATATGTCTGCGTCCTAAGACGCGAGAACTCATTTCACCTTCACGAGACGCACCTCGTACATGCGAGGCCAATACTTTCCCGTGAGGAAGATCTTTCCTGTCTTGTCGTCGAAAGCGATTCCGTTCAGGACATCGGTCCTGTCGGTATAGAGCCCACGAGGAAGAAGACCGGTGCAGTCGATGACTCCCGTCACCTTTCCGTCCTCAGGATTGATCATAACTATCTCGTCGGTGGTATAGACATTTGCCCACACCTGACCGTCAATATATTCAAGCTCATTGAGCCAGCGCACCATGCGGCCGTCATTCCTGACGGTGACGTGGCGAAGCTCCTGGAAATTCTCATCCATGAAATAAAGGCGGGAAGAACCGTCGCTGGCGATCAGCTGCTGTCCGTCAGTCGTAATGCCCCATCCCTCACGAGGATAAGACCAGCCCTGTACATACTTCAAGGAATCCGCATCATAAACGAAAGCAGTGGATTCTCTCCATGTGAGAATATACAGCTTGTCATTGAGCATGACCGAGCCTTCGAGGAAATACTTCGGATCAAAATTGATGCGCTCGATCGCCTCACCTGTCTTCAGGTCCACCTTCCTGAAAGTTGACTCGCCATACTGGCCGGTACTCTCATACAACTGTCCGTCACGGAAGAAGAGTCCCTGAGTGTACGAAGTCACATCATGAGGATACTCCGCCACGACCTCGAGAGTGTAGTGACGAACACCCCCGCATGAACAGAGCAGCATCATTGCAACCATGAAAATCAGCAATTTTCTCATACTTCCATATCGTTTTTGCGGCGGCAAATGTACATAAAAAACCCATTATGAAAAAATATTGCTAACTTTGACCGATTTTTCCTCTCAAAATGAGGATTTGGTTCACTATTTATGCAGACCTATTACGTACTCATGACGGCAATGGCGGCACTCGGAGTGATCGTTTTCATCTGCCTGTTCTTTCTGAAGGCCGGCTACGGCTACCTTTCGACCTCCAACTGGGGGCCGAAGATCAGCAACAAGCTCGCCTGGGTGCTGATGGAGGCTCCTGCTTTCTTCTTCCTTCTCGGATACACGCTCAACTACGCAGTCAACTGCAGCGCTCCCGTAAACAGCAACCTCGTGCTCTACATCATAGCAGGACTCTACCTCATGCACTATTTCCAGCGTGCATTCGTATTCCCGATGATGCTCAGGGGAAAGAGCACCATGCCTATAGCAATCATGCTCATGGGCATGACCTTCAACACCTTCAACACCTGGTTCATCGGAAAGTGGCTTTTCGAGGTCGCACCTGCAGGATATTACACCACCGCATGGCTCACGAGTCCTAAGTTCATCATCGGACTCATAGTGTTCCTGGCAGGAATGAGCATCAACATGCACAGCGACCATGTCATCAGGCATCTCCGCAAACCAGGCGACACCAAGCACTACATCCCGACCAAGGGAATGTACAAATATGTAACTTCAGCCAACTACCTCGGTGAAATCACCGAGTGGATAGGCTACGCCATACTCAGCTGGTCCCCTTGCGGCGTCCTTTTCGCCCTCTGGTCGATCTGCAACCTCGCACCGAGGAGCAAGTCTCTAACCGAGAAATACATCAAGGAATTCGGAGAAGAGTACACAAAGCTGAACAAGAAGAACCTCATACCTTTTATCTGGTAAGAAATGAGCGAGATATTCACACCATACAAGCTAGGCAATCTCGAGCTCAGGAACAGGACCATCCGTTCCGCGGCTTTCGAGGCAATGTGCCCTGGAAACCGTCCGTCGAAGGAGCTCTTCGACTACCATACAGCAGTCGCCCGCGGAGGAATCGGCATGACCACCATCGCATACGCAGCCGTCACCAAGAGCGGCGTCTCCTTCGACACCCAGCTCTGGATGCGTGAGGAGATCGTCCCTGAACTCAAGGCCCTCACAGACGCGATCCATGCAGAAGGCGCAAAGGCAAGCATACAGCTCGGCCACTGCGGAAACATGACCCACAGAAGGACCTGCGGCTGCATGCCTATGGGCGCAAGCCGTGGCTTCAACCTCTACTCTCCTACCTTCTACAGGAAGATGAAGAAGAAGGACATCGAGGAAGTATCCAAGGCATTCGGCACCGCTGTCAAGCTTTGCATAGAGGCAGGTTTCGACGCCGTGGAGATCCATGCCGGACACGGATATCTCATCTCCCAGTTCCTCTCCCCATACACAAACCACCGCAAGGACGAGTTCGGAGGAAGCCTTGAGAACCGCATGCGTTTCATGAAGATGTGCGTATCCGAGGCGATCAAGGCGGCAGACGGAAAGATCGTAGTCACGGCAAAGCTCAACACGCGCGACGGATTCAGGGGTGGCCAGGAGACCGACGAGCTCATCGAGGTCGCAAAGGAGCTCCGCAATCTCGGAGTTGCATCGATCGCACTCTCGGGAGGTTTCGTCAGCCGCGCGCCTATGTACGTGATGAGGGGTCAGTTCCCGGTTCCGGTGTTCGTACATTACTTCCCATGGAGCCAGTGGTGGCTCAAGATTGGCATACTACTTGGTGGAAAGATCGTGTCCCCTACCGTTCCGTTCAAGCATCTCTTCTTCATGGAAGATGCACTCAAGTTCAGGGCAGCGATGCCTGACTATCCGTTCACATACGTCGGCGGCGTAACTACACGCGAAGACGCAGAGAGCGTGATGGTCGCCGGCTTCCCTCTCTTCCAGATGGGCCGTGCAGTGCTCGAGGACCCTGACTTCGTGAACAAGATGGAGAAGGACGAGCACCATTGCAGCAAGTGCGAGCACAGCAACTTCTGCATCGGCCGCATGTACAGCAAGTCCATGCAGTGCCACAAGAATTGCGTTGACATAACACCTCGTCTCGAGAAGCAGGTGCAGCGCATCAACAGACAGAATGAGAAGATGGAGCGCAAGCTCGGCTTCAGAAAATAAAGATAAGGCCTTGCGAGTTGTCGCGGCGTCTTCGGACGCTGAGGAAAGTCCGGACAGGACAGGGCACCCTGCTGTGGAAAGCACAGGTGGGAGTAATCTTAGGTAGACCGTAACAGAAAATAACCGCCCGCAAGGGTAAGGGTGAAAACGCGGGGTAAGAGCCCACGATCGGCGGTGGCGACATCGTCGGGGTACGGAACCAGGGCCTGCAAAACCAAATATACTGGCAGATGAGGGCTGCCCGCCCGATGCCAGGGGGTAGGTCGCGAAGATAAATGACAACACAAAACAGAAACCGGCTTACGGCAAGACCTTCAGTCCAGGGGGCGGCTCTTCACGAGTCGCCCCTTTTTGTTCATTCATGCGCAACCTGAAAATCGGAGCGCACGCAGATAGACCACAGAAGCACCTCCAGGGCAGTTTGGCGTGCGCTCCCAGTCAAAATCGTCGCGGAGCGCACACTGGACCACAATATAGAGGCCTGTACGGCATGCTCGCGTGCGCTCCGAATTTCGGGTTACAGGAAATAGCTTTTTTCACCTCGCAAATTAATCCGGCGGCATTGAATTCACGGGACAGAGCGGGAAGCGAGCAAAATGCATTTGCCCGGACTAGGGTCGACGAAGCGGAGCGAAGCCGATCTGCATTTTGCCGCTCACGCGACGACTGCCCACAGGGACAGAGCCAAAAGCAGGCAGAGCGGGAAGCAGGCAAAATGCATTTGCCCGGACTAGGGTCGGCGGAGCGGAGCGAAGCCGATCTGCATTTTGCCGCTCACGCGACGACTGCCCACAGGAATAGAGCCGAAAGCAGGCGGAGTGGGAAGCGAGCAAAATGCATTTGCCCGGACTAGGGTCGGCGAAGCGGAGCGAAGCTGATCTGCATTTTGCCGCTTCCGCGACGACCACCTGAATACGGGAAAAGACGGAGCAACTGCCGAAATCGACGGCATATCACGAGATAGGCCATAAAAGAATTACACGAAACAGAGTTTTCTTGCTATTTTTGCATAGCAAAATCCCTCACGATGACACCGACGATCATACTCATCATATCCCTTGCCGCACTTGCCGCAGCCTTCACACAGAGGGTCAGCGGATTCGGATTCGGCATATTCATGATGACCCTGCTTCCCCACCTGATGCCATCGTACGGAGAAGCAACCGCACTGAGCGGCATACTAGCAATCCTGACCGCACTCATCCCGGCAATCAGAAAACGCAGATACGTACCCATCCAGAAGCTATGGCTCATACTGCTCACCTTCGTGATCGTCTCCTTCTTCGCCGTCATCGGCGTCACCAAGATCGACAGCCGATCACTCAAGCATGTGCTCGGAGCAATACTCATACTGGTCAGCATCTATTTCCTATTCTTCAGCGGAAAGATACACTTCAAGCCAAACAAGGCAACACAGCTGTCCATGGGCACACTGTCCGGAATCATGGGCGGGCTATTCGCGATGCAGGGACCTCCTGCTGTGATCTATTGCATCGGGTGCACTGACGACAAGGACGAATATATCGCACTGACACAGTGGTACTTTCTCATCGGCAACATGATGATGACCATATTCCGCGGTTCCAACGGATTGGTGACCGTCGACGTGCTGAAAGCATGCGCATTCGCGATGATAGGCGTAGTGCTGGGAGTCGTGATCGGCAGCCATGTCTTCGACAAGATCAACGGAAATACCCTGAAGAAGATTGTATACGGATATATGGCAGTCGCCGGCCTCATCACCATGCTGTCATAGGCATCCCCTGGCGCAGCCGAATAGGCACAAGCTCTGAGCATGTGACAAGATGACACAACAGAACAAAAGATATGAAAAGAATCCTTCTGACCGCAATGGTCGCAATCGCAGCAGTGGCAATGCTAGCAAGCTGCTCTCCTAAACCAGAAAAAAGAGTGAAGGTAATCATGGAGACCACCATGGGAACAGTAGAGTTCGAGCTCTTCAACGAGACTCCCCTCCACCGCGACAACTTCATCAAGCTCGCCGAAATGCACTATTTCGACAGCCTCCTCTTCCACCGCATAATCCAGGACTTCGTAGTCCAGGGCGGAGATCCAAACTCGAAGTATGCTGAACCTGGCCAGATGCTCGGTGACGGCGAACCAGATTGGAGAGTGCCTGCAGAATTCAGGCTCGAAGACGGAATCTTCCACTACCGCGGCTCGATCAACGCTGCCCGCGAAGGCGACGAGTGGAATCCAGAGCGCGAGAGCTGTGCTTCACAGTTCTGCTTCATGTGGGGTAAGGTCTTCACCGACGAAGAGCTCGACAGGATGCAGGAGCGTCTCGACAAGCAGACCAACGGTACCGTGAAACTCACTCCAGAGATGCGTGAGGTCTACAAGACCAAAGGTGGATGTCCTCACCTTGACGGCCAGTACACCGTATTCGGCGAAGTCACCATGGGTATGGACGTAGTAGATGCCATGCAGCGCGTAGCTACCGACGAGAACGACCGTCCTATCGAGGACGTACGCATCCTCTCAGTACAGATAGTCCGCTAGCCACCTGGCCGGCGGCATAATCATAACCGACTGACACACAGCAGAATGCCACACGGACGGCTCCCCATGAGAGGGGAGCCGTCCGTATGATATATGATTGAAACCCAGCTACTTACGAACAACAAAACGAAAAAAGCCTCGAGGAATCTCGAGGCTTTTTCGTGTGGTGTCACCGGGAATCGAACCAGGGACACAAGGATTTTCAGTCCTTTGCTCTACCAACTGAGCTATGACACCGTTTTCGTTTGGGATTGCAAATATAGACATTATTCCGGACTCCGCAAACTTTTCTTTGCATTTTGTAGCTTTTTTGAGTCCTGATGGCCTTTTTCCGCAGACTTACTCCTTAAGCTTGGAGTCGATGATGATGGTAACAGGACCGTCATTGAGCAGCGCAACCTTCATGTCAGCACCGAAAACTCCCGTCTGGACCGGACGCCCGGCCTGCTCGCTCAACAGCGAACAATACCTCTCATAGAGAGGAACGGCAAGTTCATGCCCGGCAGCCCTGATATATGAAGGACGATTACCTTTCTTCGTGCTAGCAGTCAGGGTGAACTGTGAAACGGCGATGATCTCCCCATCGACATCGATGACCGAGCGGTTCATAACATCGTTCTCATCCCCGAATATACGCATGTTTGCGGTCTTCTGTGCCAACCATGCGGCATCAGCTTCGGTATCGCCGACCTCGACACCGACCAGGATCAGGAGTCCCTTCCCTATCTCTGCCTTACGGACGCCGTCAATGGTCACGGACGCCTCGGACACCCTCTGTATGACAAGTCTCATTTCTTGCTGCGGATATGAATTTCGTAGAATATTACGCAAAGCATGGTGATGACAGTGGCACCGCCTATGCTGTAGCAATCGAACCAGAAATCGGTGATATCGCTGGTCCTGTAAGAGGTAAACGCCTGGCCGAGCTCCGTGAACGCGGCGACACCGGCACCCGCGAGAGCGGTAGCCACGAGCCACAGAATCTTCGCCCACACACTGGGAAGCCATTTCTCAGGGAGCGAAAGATAGAAGAGCGGCGCCGCAGGGAGGAACATCAGAAAATGTACGATCTTGTCGGTAGGGATGCCCCAGATGGACCACGGAACGCTGGTGCTCGGCTGGAAGTTCCAGAAGCATAGATAGCACACCGTAATCAGATAGACGACAAGTAACAGGCGCCAGAACGTTTTATTCAGTTTCATAACCACAAATATAGCACTTTTTGAGTATCTTTGCTTTAATGGGAAATTACGTTCAGGTCATACTGCCACTCAAGCTGGAATGGATACCTTTCTACAAGGTTCCGTCCCATGCTACATCCATTCAGGCCGGCGATAAGGTGAAAGTCAGATTCGCAGGGAAGCAGTACATAGGAGTAGTCAGCAAGGTGACCGGAACGCTCCCCGAATCCCTGCCTGAAGCAAAGGTCAAGGAGATCGACGAGGTCGAATCATCACTCGTGAGAATAACCCCGGAGACGCTGGGGCTGTGGCAGAAGATCGCCGACTACTACCTCTGCTCGATCGGAGAGGTATACAAGACAGCATATCCTGCATCTAAGCTGGACCAGGAAGCCGTCAAGGCCAGAATCAGGGACAGGAAGGACAAGAAGGTAGCGTCCCTGAAAGAGAAGATAGAGAAAGCAAGGTTCGAAAGGACACGCTCCAAATACGAGGAAGAGCTGAAGGCCGTGCTCGAATCAGACGGAGAGGAAGCTCCTTCCGATCCGGAGAACATAGAATTGTCCGTGGCCCAGCAGACCGCATACCAGCAGATCCGCGAGGCTTTCAAGGTCAGGAAGCCTGTTCTTCTCGACGGGGTGACAGGTTCAGGCAAGACCGAGATCTACGAGAAGCTGGCGCTTGAGACCCTGGATCATGCGAATGTACTTTACCTCGTGCCGGAGATTGCACTCAGCAGGCAGCTCGAGGAGCGTCTGCGCAAGGTGTTCGGAGACCGCATGATGGTGTTCCATTCCCATGAGTCCGTAGCAAGCAGAGGCGAAGTCGCAAGCCGCATTGCAGAGAACGATGTCCTCCGGGACAGCAAAGGATATATCGTGCTCGGGACAAGAAGTGCGCTGTTTCTCCCCCACCATGATCTCGGGCTCATAATCATCGACGAGGAGCACGACGGCTCATACAAGCAGGACTCCCCTGCACCGCGCTACAACGGAAGGGACGTCGCGGTCATGCTCGCTGCCAGCCAGAAGGACTGCGGAATGGTCCTCGGGTCGGCAACCCCGTCGCTCGAGTCCATCTATAACTGCACCGTCGGCCGCTTCACCCACGTCCAGCTCAAGGAAAGATACCACGGCGCCGCAGATTCGGAAGTGGAGATCATCGACACCAAGGCAGAGCGTCGCAAACGCGGAATGATGGGCAGCTTCTCATACAAGCTCATCGTCCACGTGAACGAGGCCCTTGCGGAAGGCAGCCAGGTCATATTGCTGCGCAGCCGAAGATCATATTCGCCGGTACTCCAATGCGAAGAATGCGGTGACATTCCAAAGTGTCCAAAGTGCAATCAGCCGCTCTCGCTTCATATCGGATCCACCGAACGACTGCTCTGCCATCACTGCGGCTACTCCAAGCCCCATGACGGGAAGTGCAAGTGCGGCGGCAATCTCATCGGACTCGGCGCCGGCACCCAGAAGATAGAGGAAGAAGCACGGGCGCTATGGCCTGAGGCAAAGATCGCAAGGCTGGACAGCGATATATCTGCAGACCACAAGGCTGAAGCTGACATCATACGAAGCTTTGCCAAGGGAGACATCCAGATACTCATCGGAACACAGATCGTAAGCAAGGGATTCGATTTCGAAGGGGTATCTCTCGTGGCTGTGCTCCAGGCGGACTCCATGCTTGGAGTTCAGGATTTCAGGGCTGACGAAAAGGCGTTCCAGCTTCTCGAGCAATTCCGAGGACGCTGCGGAAGGCGCGAGAAGAAAGGGCTTTTCATAATCCAGACCGCCACCCCTGAGCACCCTGTCTACAGCCAGTACATGAAGAGCGAGGAAGAAGAGACGCCGACCGACATCAGGAGCAAGCTGCTCGAGGAAAGGCTCGACTTCCACTACCCGCCGTACACGAGAATCATCGACATCAGCGTCAATGACGACAACGAAGTCAGAGCGGAACGCATGGCCGCCTCGCTTGCGAATGCCCTCTTCGTAGCCCTCGACAAGGAAATCAGAGGAGGAAGCGCAGAGATAACCGGTCCATTCAGAAACAGCATGTCCATATCCTTCGCCAAGGACAGGCAGCTGGGAGCGAGCAAAGATGCCCTGCTCAGGACGGTCAGGGAATTCGAAAAGAACTATCACTACGACGGGCACATCGTCATAGACGTTGACCCGGCATAACAGGCAGTCAAGACATTGCTTGACGACAGCACGAATATAAAGACAGCAGCATAAATGGAAAGAATCAGCATTAAGGCATCAGCCGACGGCCTTGAACTCGGCATCATAAAGATCGGAGCCCAGTCTCCGAAGGCAATAGTACAGATCGTGCATGGAATGTGCGAGCATAAGGAAAGGTACATCCCGTTCATGGAATTCCTCGCCGCCAACGGCTACTGCTGCATCTGTCACGACCATAGAGGGCACGGCGAGAGCGTGAAGTCCGCCGATGACCTCGGCTACATGTATGACGGAGGTTGGAAAGCCCTTGTCGAAGACGCCAGGCTTGTCACCCTCAAGGCAAAGGAGCTATGGCCAGGACTTCCGCTCATCCTGTTCGGACACAGCATGGGCTCGATGGTAGTGCGCTCGTACACGAAACGCTACGACGACGAGATTTGCGCGCTCTACGTATGCGGCTGCCCTAGCTACAACCCGGCATCCCCTGCAGGAAGAGTGCTTGCCAAGCTTCTCGGATTATGCTCAGGTGGCCACAACCGCCCGAAGATACTCCAGCAGCTTTCGTTCGGATCATTCAACAAGCCTTTCGAGTCCGAAGGCCCTGATGCGTGGGTCGTATCCGACCCTCAGGCCCGTGCCGAATACAACGCAGATCCGCTCTGCCAGTTCCAGTTCACTTCGAACGGCTTCTACAACCTCCTCGGCCTCTGCATGGACTGCTATGGAAAGAAAGGGTGGGCAATGAACAACAAAAAGCTTCCAGTGAGGTTCATCTCAGGAGCAGATGACCCATGCAGGATAAGCGACGAGGCCCTGGAGAAGGCAGTCGCAGCGATGATGGCAGCAGGCTACGACGACGTCGAGCTCACCACCTACGACGGTATGAGGCACGAAATCCTCAATGAGACAGATAAGGATTTGGTCTGGAACGACATCCTCAACCAGATCGACACCTGGACCAGGTAACGAACCGACAGCGGCATATATGAGAATGCCGCTCAAGAAAAAGATGGACAGAAACACAATAGGAATGCTCATTGAATGGGCAGAGACATATAACGATCCGAAATATTTCGAAGAAGACCCTATTGCCTTCCCAAGGCGCTTTGCCGAGCTGATGCGCAGAGACGAAGCCTGTCTCAAGGACGTGGAAGTATCTGCGGTGATCTCCGGTCATCTTGCCTGGGGACGCCGTGCAATGATAGTGAGGGACACGACCCGCGCCCTCGACGAGATGGGATGGAAGCCATACGACTACGTGATGAAGGGAGAATACAGGAAAGAGCCGGTGAGCCTCCACCGCACCATAAAATGGTCTGAATTCGCCGAGATATGCGGACGGCTCAGGGATTATTACCTCAGGCACGAGAGCCTGGAGGAAATCAGTCCGGAGGAATTCAGGACAGAGATAATCGGAAGCAAGCCTGACCTCAAGGCACCGAACAAGAAAATCCACATGATGAGACGATGGATGGTACGTGATGACGGAAAGGTCGATCTCGGTCTCTGGAAGAACAGTCCGAAGGAAGAGCTCATAATCCCGCTCGACGTACACGTCTACGAACAGGCGACAGCACTTGGGCTCACCACAAGGAAGCAGAAGGACATCGTCACGGCACGAGAGATTACCGACGCATTCAGGGACATCTTCCCAGGAGACCCATGCAAGGGAGATTTCGCACTGTTCGGATATGGAGTTACACATTAGAAAATGAAGAACAAGCAATATTATCTAGACACATTCAAGGTCAGGGAGCAGGACCTCGAGACGCTCATAGCGGCAGCTCTCTCAAACGGAGGAAGCTATTCTGACCTCTATTTCGAGTACACTACGTTCAACGACATCGTACTCAGGGATTCCGAAGTGACTTCCGGAGGTTTCCACGTGGACTTCGGAGTCGGCATAAGAGTGCTCTGCGAGGAAAAGACAGGATATGCATACTCAGAGAGTACGGCAATGGGTGACATGCTGGCTGCAGCAAAGGCAGCTGCTGCAATCGCGGCAGCGTGTCCCTCTGCCCAGGCGCCAGTGCGTGTCGCCGGTCCATGCAAGGAGCTGCAGGCAGGAAACTGGTACCTGCAGAAAGAATCATGGAGGTCGAGCACCAACGCAGACTTCCTTCCTGTCCTCAAGGACCTCGAGGCCAGCATCAGGAGCAAGGCGGCATCGATCGCCGACCAGACTATAATGGTTTCCAAGATCATTGCGAAAATCAGCAGTTCAGAGAGCGACATAATGATGTACAACTCTCTCGGCGAGCTGGCCTGCGACACCCGTCCGCTCGGAAGCATAGTCGCATCCGTGATTTTCGAAAAAGGAGATGTCACGGAACAGAAAACAGCATCACGCTCATTCAGGAAAGGTCCGGAGATGTGCGTGGAACCCGGCATACTTGAAGAAATGGCGGAAGACATCGTCAACGGTATAGAAGACAGGTTCAAGGCCAGGAGGCCGAAGGGCGGACAGATGCCTGTGGTGATGGCATGCGGAGCATCCGGAATCCTCCTGCACGAGGCCATGGGCCATGCATTCGAAGCCGACTTCAACAGGAAGGGTCAGTCCATCTTCACAGGACGTATCGGCGAGAAGGTCTGCATGGACGGAATCAACATCGTGGACGACGCGACCGTAGTCGGCAACCGCGGAGCCTGCAACTGGGATGACGAGGGTGTAGCCGGCCAGAAGACCTACATGGTCCGGGACGGAGTGCTCGAGTCCTACCTGCACGACAGGATCAGCGCCAGACATTTCGGCGTCGCACCAACCGGCAACGGGCGTAGGGAGAGTTTCCGCTGCGACCCCATTCCGAGAATGAGAGCGACATATATGGAAAGCGGCAGCTGCGACCCGTCGGATATAATCAGGAGCGTGAGCAAAGGCATATTCGTGAACGAATTCAGCAACGGACAGGTCAAGATCGGAGAAGGTGACTTCACATTCTACGTGAAGAGCGGATATCTTATCGAGAACGGACATCTCACCATGCCGGTAAAGGACATCAACATCATAGGAAACGGTCCACAGGCGCTCAGCGACATAACAATGGTCGGAAATGACCTGAAGATCGATGACGGGACATGGACCTGCGGAAAGGGCCAATCTGCACCGGTCAGCTGCGGCATTCCGACCGTACTCGTAAAATCATTGACAGTAGGAGGAGAATAGGATGAAGATAAGTGACAAGGAAAAGGAACTCGCAGGATACTGCATCAGGACAGCTGTCGAACTGGGTGCATCTGCCGCACGCGCATCTCTCAGCAAGTCCGTATCCGACAGTTATGCTACGCTCGAGGGAGCCCTGGACAAGGTGACCCATTCCGCCGACAGGTCCATATTCCTCCACCTCTTCGTGGATGGAAGATACGGAACATATTCGACCAACATGCTCGACGAGCAGCAGCTCAGGCTCTTCGTGAGCCAGGCTGTCGAATCCACCAGGCTGCTCGCTCCGGACGAGTGCCGTCGTCTTCCTGCGAGGGAGCTTTGTGCCGACGATGCTCTGACCGGCGAGGAAATGGGGCTCTATGATCCGGCATATATGGACATGAACGCCGACGACAGGCTTGCAATAGCGCTTTCCGCACATGTTCCGGAAAGCGGCGAAGACTACAGCGTCGTGAGTCTGGAGTGCGAGTATTCGGACAACATCGATGACAATTACATCATCGACTCACAGGGCTTCGAGGGCAGGCACACCGAGACTTCGTTCAGCGTGGTTTCGGAAATAACCATCGCTGACAAGGAAGGAAGACGCTACAGCGGCTTCTGGTGGGACTCGTCGTGGTGCAAAGGGAAGCTCTTCTCCCCAGGTGCCAATCCTATCGACACCTGCACATCAATAGCACTCGAGCGTGCCAGAGCGCAGATGAACCCTGGCCAGACGCGAGGAGGAAAGAGGAAGATGGTGGTGGACAGGAATGTCGCATCAAGACTCGTCGCTCCCCTTTTCGGAGCTCTCTACGGATCATCGATACAGCAGAAAAACTCCTTCCTCATCGACGCGCTCGGTAAGAAGACCTTCGCCGACGGCCTCACGATAATTGACATGGCGAGAGCTACCGGCAAGGCTGGCGCAAGGCTTTTCGATACAGAAGGCGTTGCTACGGAAAACAGGGCCATAATCGAGAACGGAGTGGTGAAGACAAACTTCATAGACACATACATCTCCGGCAAGATGGGAGTGGGACAGACCATCGAAGGTCCATCTGTCCCCGTGCTCCAGCCTTATCCTTGCAATATACTCGGAAATGAAATAAATTTGCAGCGCATTCTGAAGGCATGCGGCAACGGCATACTTGTGACTGGCTTCAACGGAGGCAACTGCAATGCCGCGACGGGCAATTTCTCTTACGGAGTCGAAGGCTTCACCTTCTCCCGAGGTAAGATAGTGAAACCTGTTCGCGAACTTGTGATCACAGGAAATATGATAGAGCTGTGGAACCAGCTGATCTATGCGGGCAATGACCCACGTCAATGCTCAAGGTGGCAGATTCCTACCCTCGCCTTCAAGGATGTGACATTCTCAGCATAAGAAAAGACAAAAGATATGAAAATTGCAGCATCAAGCGTCGTAGAGCTTATCTACGAACTCGTGGTAGACGGAAACCTCGTGGACCATACCACAAAGGAGAAGCCTCTCGATTTCATCTTCGGAACAGGTGCGCTCCTTCCTAAGTTCGAGGAGCATATCGCAGGTCTCGAGCCTGGAGCCAAGTTCGCCTTCACTCTCACACCTGAAGACGGATACGGAGTCTCAAGTCCCGAGAACGTAATCGAGCTTCCGGTAGCGGCATTTGAGGGACATGAGGAATTCCTCCAGCTCGGAGTCCAGGTTCCGCTCACCGACGGAAACGGCGGAGTAGTTGTCGGAAAGGTCATCGAGATCGGCGAACTTTTCGCCAAGATCAACCTGAACCACCCTATGGCGGACAAGACTCTCGAGTTCAGCGGCGAAATCATCAGCGTACGTGAGGCTACCGAAAAGGAACTCACCGAAGGTCTCCACGGAGAACTCGTGAGACGCGGTTGCGGCGGATGCCACGGCGGTGGATGCCATGGCGGCTGTCACGGAGGTGACGGCGAGGGATGCAACTGTGGTGAAGGTGGCTGTGGCTGCGGAGAGTAATGTGGCTCCTGTATGCATTTGCCTCAGCAGTCCTGCTGGGCTTCTATGACACATCAAAGAAAGCGGCATTGAGAGACAACGCAGTTCTCCCGGTGCTGCTTCTTAACACTTTATTCTGCTCATTGATATTCTCGCCCGTGACCGTAAGCTCGGCAATTGCCGGTGCTCTGGGCGGGAGAGAACATCTGATATTGATCGCGAAGGCAGTGATAGTACTGACTTCATGGATACTGGGATACGTCGGCCTGAAGCATCTTCCCATCACCATCGTAGGCCCTATCAACGCGACCCGTCCGGTGCTCGTCCTCCTCGGAGCGATGCTGATATTCGGCGAACGTCTCAACCTCTACCAGTGGATAGGCGTCGTGCTCGCATTCCTCAGCATCTTCCTTCTGAGCAACTCCAGCAAGAAAAAGGAGCAGATCGACTTCGTCCACAACAAATGGATATGGTGCATCGCAGGCGCGGCCATCACAGGCGCGGCCAGCGGCCTCTATGACAAGTTCGTGGCAAGGCAGATAGAGCCCGAGCTCGTCCAGGGTTGGTACAATCTCTACCAGTTCATCCTGATGCTCATAATCTGCCTGCTCATGCGATGGATACCGACCATGAAGGCACGCAGGAAGGACCCGGGAGCAGCCATGGTCGGAGGAGAGCTCAAATGGGTCTGGGCAATACCCCTTATCTCAGTGTTCATCTCCGCTGCCGATTTCGCCTATTTCAGCTCACTCCAGCAGGCGGATTCAATGATTTCCGTGGTTTCCCTCATCAGAAGAAGTTCCGTCATAGTATCATTCATCTGCGGAGTCATCATATTCAAGGAGCGTTCCAACATGAAGGCCAAGATATTGGACCTCAGTCTCATACTTATCGGAATGTTCTTCATATGGCTAGGTTCTCGATAAGTTTTTGCTATATTTGCATTAATGAGGACTGCTGTAGTCATATTGAACTGGAACGGGAAGAACTATCTCGAGAGATTCCTTCCTGGCCTCATCGCGTCAGTCAAGGATGATGATGCTGAGGTCATCGTGGCGGACAACGCCTCGACCGACGGCTCACAGGACTGGCTCAAGACCAATTATCCGGACATCTGGCTGATCCAGCTCGACAGGAACTATGGCTTCACCGGTGGTTACAACCGAGCATTCGAGCATGTGATCGCAGGTCCTCAAGGTGCTGCGGACTACGTGGTGCCAGAATTTTTCCTTCTCATCAATTCCGACGTCGAGGTAAGCGAGGGATGGTTCTATCCACTCCAGGAGTGGATGGAGTATCATCCGGATTGCGCCGCGTGCGCACCCAAGCTCCTGAGCTACGACAACAAAGACGAATTCGAATATGCCGGTGCAGCCGGAGGCTACCTCGACATGTTCTGTTTCCCATTCTGCAGAGGAAGGGTGATGAGCAGGATAGAGGTGGACGAAGGTCAGTATGACGACCCGTATGAGATACTTTGGGGCAGCGGTGCCTGCCTCATGGTCCGTTCTACCGTATGGAAGGACCTGGGAGGACTGGATGAGTCTTTCTTCGCCCACATGGAAGAGATTGATTTCTGCTGGCGCGCCCGTCTTGCCGGACACAAGGTCTGCTACGTGCCTCGCTCCAGCGTTTACCATGTCGGCGGCGGCACACTTCCGCAGGAATCCCCTTTCAAGCTCAAGCTCAATTACAGGAACAACCTCACGATGATGAGGAAGAACCTCGGCAAGGCCTACGTCCTGCGCAACCTTTTCGACGTGCTCGCAGTCACCGCACCGGAATATGCAGTCAGCACGGACGACTTCCTAAGCTGCATGGAAGTGTTCTATGAGCTTCCGGAAGGTCTGAGAGGGACCCTGCTCAACTCATGTTCTTCCGAGGCCATACAGATGGCCAAGAGGCACATGAGGATAAGATTATTCATCGACTGGTGTGCTTCCATGGTCTATCTGCTCAAGGGAAAGACAAGCTATTGGAAGGCAGTCAGGCAGGCTCACAAGGAATACAGGAAAAACAAGCCGGAGCTTGATTTCGACGAACTGCGAGAATTCCTTCAGGAAGACATACAGAACGGATGCTGCAAGTCAAGGGCATGTCTGAGGATAGACCTTGACAGGAAGACTAATGACAGAGTAAAGCTGGTGGGCATCATTGACGCGCCCATCATAACGCTATCAATCGTCGCCAGGGACAGGGTTTTCGAGATCCTTGACGACCTTATCACCGATTGATTATGAAAATTATCATAGCAGGAGCCGGCGAGGTCGGCTCACACCTTGCAAAGATGCTCAACTCGGGATCCAACCAGATTACCGTCATCGAGAGCGATACCACCAGACTCAGGACTCTCACAGAGAGCATTGACGTCGTCGGAATCGAAGGAAAGTCAACTTCCCTCGAAGTGCTCAGACGTGCAGGCGCAGAGAGGGCTGACCTTTTCATCGCAGTCAATCCGGACCACTCACAGGACGTGAACATCGTCAGCGCAATCCTTGCAAAGCAGCTCGGAAGCAAGAAGGTAATCGCCCGAATCAATAACGAGGAATACCTCTCATACGACAACAAGCTGCTCTTCACCGAGATGGGAATAGACTTCCTCTTCTACCCGGAGAAGATTGCCGCCAACGAAATCGTGGAGCATCTCGAAAGGACCGCATATAACGACTCCCTCACCTTCGGAAGAGGAAAGCTGCAGATGGCCGTATTCAAGCTCGAGGAAGACTCACCGCTGATAGACAGCAACGTATTCGATTTCTCGAAACGCTTCGAGAAGGCACAGGAGGAAGGCAACACGATGGACCTCCAGTTCCGTGTCGTTGCAATCTCCAGGAAGGACACCACCATCATCCCTGGCCCTCAGAGCAAGTTCCGCTACGGCGACCGAGTTTACATTGTAGCCAAGCGCGAAGGAATAGACATGATCATGAAGGACCTTGGCAGAAGGAACGAGAACATCAGCAAGCTCATGATACTCGGTGGAGGCCCGATCGGAGCGATGGTAGCGAAGCAGCTGAGCAGCAAGATGGAAAGCATCAAGCTCATCGAGATCAACAGGGACAAGTGCATCGAACTCTCAGAAAAGCTCGGCAGCAAGGTCACTGTGGTCAACGGAGACGGCAGAAATACCGATTTCCTGATGGAAGAGTCTATCGCAGACTATGACGCATTCGTGGCTGTGACCAACAACAGCGAGGCAAACATACTCGCATGCGTAGCTGCGAAGAAGCTCGGAATAGACCACACCATAGCCGAGGTAGAGAACCTCGAGTACATAAGCCTCGCGGAAGAGATGGGTGTGGATTTCGTCATCAACAAGAAAGAGATCACGGCAGGAAGAATCTACAAGTTCACCCTCAGCAACAAGGTCCGCTTCATCAAGTTCATGAGCGGCACCAATGCAAAGATCATCGAATACAACGTTGCGCCGGAGGCAAAGGTCACCAAGGTTCCCCTCAAGGGGCTTAAGGACAAGGGCTTCCCTCGCGAGGCCGTCATCGGAGGACTCATACGAGGAAGCGAGACCATAATCGCCGTCGGAGACACCCAGATCCAGGGTTACGACAGCGTAGTCGTGTTTGCCGACCCTAAGGTTGTGAAGGACGTTGACAAATTCTTCAATTAGCAGGACAATTCGAGCCAGCGGAGTTCCTTCTCGTCGAGAAGGTCCGTTATCTCACCATGGCGCGCCGATGCGGCCTGAAGCTGATCGAAAGGAAGATTACCGGAAGAAAGCTGCTCCTCGAGAGCGGCTTTCTCTGCATTGAGGGACTCCATGTCTGCCTCGAGCTGCTCGAGTTCCTTCTGTTCCTTATAGCTGAGCTTACGCTTGGCAGGCTTTGCAGGATCCGCTGACACGGTCTGGTTGTTGGCAGGCTTCTCCGCAGGTTTCTTCGCTGCCTCTGCCTGTTTACGCTGCTGAGCCTCATAATCCTTTATGAAAGCACGATACTCGGAGAAATTTCCAATGAAGTCCTTGATTATACCCTCTCCGCAGAAAACGAAGAGATGGTCAACCAGTCGATCAAGGAAATGACGGTCATGAGACACGATGATCAGAGTACCGCTGAACTCCTTGAGATACTCCTCCAGAATGTTCAGCGTCACGATGTCCAGATCGTTGGTCGGCTCGTCGAGCACAAGCATGTTCGGCTGCTTCATCAGGATGGTTAGCAGATAAAGCCTGCGCTTCTCTCCACCGCTGAGCTTGCTGATCTTGTTGTTCAGCATGTCATGAGGGAAAAGGAAACGGCCTAGCAGATGGGTGTCATTGACGGTCTCGAGCACGGTCTGTTCCTCGTCGAACTCCATTCCGGCCTGATGATAGTAACCTATCCTGAGTGACTCTCCCCTCTCGAGGACACCGCTCATCTCAGCTCCCGGGCCCCAGTCCATTGCGGCTGCATTGCTGCCGCTGGACCTCTCCTTCTCGACTCCCGGATCCGTATCAGTGATGCCGGTATCGGGATGGAAGCCAGTCAGTATGTTGATGAAAGTGGACTTGCCGACGCCGTTCCTACCGACGATTCCGACCTTCTCCCCACGATGGAAATTATAGGTGAAATGACTGAGATAAGGATAGCCGTCATAGCTGAACGAAAGGTCCTTGCAATCGATTATCTTGGTGCCGAGGCGCGGAGCATTACCCTGACGGAGGTCGCTCATGTCAAGCTGCTTCTGCACATACACCTGCTCCGCACGGTCCTTGAGCTCATGGAAAGCGTCAATCCTGTACTTCGCCTTTCCGGTTCGGGCGCACGGAGTAGCATGTATCCACTCAAGCTCCCTTCGGAGTATGTTCCTCACCTTGTCGGTCTCCGCATTGTAATTCGCGATCCTCTCCTCCCTCTTCTCTAGATAGTTCTGGTAGTTACCTTTATATACATATACGGCTCCATGATCCATCTCCATCACCGTGTTGCACACACGGTCGAGGAAGTAGCGGTCATGGGTAACCATGAAAAGCGTGCAGCGGGAACGGCTGAGGTAGGACTCGAGATACTCGATCGCGTCGATGTCAAGGTGGTTTGTCGGCTCGTCCATGATAAGGAAGTCGGATTCGCTCGACAGCATCTGCGCCAGAGCAACTCTCTTGACTTCACCGCCGGAAAGTTCCTTCATCTTCTTCGAGAAGTCCGGAAGGTTGAAGTTGGTGAGAAACTTCTGTACCCTGAGCTCATACTCCCAGAGGTGCTCCTGATCGAGGATGTCCGTAAAGCTGTGGCTCGAATCCATTATCTGGTCGAATATGCCCTTCTCCGGATCATAGTCGTATTCCTGCTCGAGGAACGCGATCCTGATATCCTTCAGGAAAGTGATCTTTCCGCCGGAATCGCTTCGGTCCTTGCCCGCAAGTATCCTCATGAGAGAGGTCTTTCCTGTACCGTTAGGTGCGATGAGGGCGATCTTGTCGCCTTCATTTATGTTGAAGCCTATGTTTTCGAAAAGTACTTTCGGTCCATAGGACTTGCTGATGTTCTCGATCTGTAGATAGCTAGCCATATCCTTCCTATATCCATGCAAAGTTAATCAATCGACGCATCAGCACAAAAAGTTCAAAAAAAATTTGCAGAACAAGAATTCGGTTGTATATTTGCAATCCCAAGCCGCGAGGCAAGGAAAATACAAGTCTGGGAGCTTAGCTCAGTTGGTTCAGAGCGTCTGCCTTACAAGCAGAGGGTCGGGGGTTCGACTCCCTCAGCTCCCACAAAAACCGAGGCCTGCGAAATACATCGCGGGCTTTTCTTTTATAAACGCAAATCGACTCAACAATGGAACTCGAGAAACAGATTCAGGAAGACATCAAGACGGCCATGAAAGCCAAGGAAGCCGTACGTCTCAGCGCACTCAGAGCAATAAAGGCAGAAATACTCCTCGCAAAGACCGCGGAGAACGCATCCGGTGAGCTCACCGATGCCGATATCGTGAAGATCATCATGAAGCTTGTGAAGCAGCGCAAGGAGAGTGCCCTCCAGTACACCGAGGCAGGACGTCAGGAGCTTGCTGACAACGAACTCGCAGAGGCAGATGCCCTTTCAGTATATCTTCCAAAGCAGCTTACCGAAGCCGAGGTAGAGGAAATTCTCAAAGGCATTGCAGCCGAGGTAGGTGCAAGCAAGCCTCAGGATATGGGAAAGGTAATGGGCGTAGCCACCAAGCGCCTTGCAGGTCAGGCCGACGGTCGCGTCATCTCCGCTCTCGTAAAGAAGATACTCAGCAACGCCTGAGCAAGGCACGGGAATTGCTTCTAAGGAAGCAGACTAACTAGAATCGATATGAGCATCAGAAAAATCACCCGATCATTCCTCGTGATTGCACTTGCAGTTGCGACCCTCGCTGGCTGTCGCAAGGAGCCAAAGCCCCTGCCAAAGGAGGAGATTCCGCATAGCGTGACGGAGTTCAACGATGCAGGAGCCTTCTACTACGGCAAATTCGAGGACATGGATTTCAATATGTTCTGCACCTACCTCCTCAACGGCAAGACCAGGATCGAGGATGGTACCATAAGCGGCGTCGGTATCGCATTGTGGCTGGACATGAACGTGGAGGTCAACGACCAGAATGAACTTGTCGTGGGTGAATATGGCCCTGCAAGGAACGACTATGCCGTGAACGCATTCCTGAAGGGAAGCTATGTCACCATCGACGGCGAGGAGAAGATAGCAGGCTCGTATATCTACTACCGTCCTCTCAGCGGAAAGGCTCAGTACAAGCTCATCACCAACGGCAAGGTTACCGTAAACATAACCAACGGCAAGAACTATAACATCAAGGCCACCGTCCTTGCTGACGGAGAGGAGTTCGTATTCGACTACTACGGCTATTTTGCATATACTGACGTCGTCAGACCTACCCCGACTCCGGGCTACGTTATCAATGACTTCAAGTATGGAAAGCTCGAAGACCTCGGACAGCCTTGGTCGGCATACAAGAACATTCGCGACTGGAAGATACTCCTTGGTGACGACACCAAGTGGGTTGACGGCAGGGAACTTCAGTTCGAGATCATCACCTCGAGCACAGCCAAGGATATCGTAGGCCATTACAAAGTGCTTACCGAGGAGTTCAATGAGAGCACCATAAAGACCGCGCTCGTACCGGGCAGCTCGCTCTGTGGATATATCGACGGAGATGAGTATTTCGGAACATGGCTCTTCCCTACCAATGACGACAAGACATGGCTCGGTGCTACAAGCGGAACCGTTGACATCGACAAGAGCGGCGACACCTACACCATCACATTCGACTTCATCGACGGATTCAACGACAATGCAAGCTTCAAGGGCAAGTATGTCGGCAAGCTCGAGGGTGGAGTGGAACCTCAGCCAGACGTGATCGAGATCAACAACTTCAGGTATGGACTCGTAGAGGACCTCGGACAGCCTTGGGATGCGTACAAGGGCATCCGCGACTGGAAGGTGCTTCTCGGAGACGATACTACCTGGGCTGACGGCAGGGAGATCCAGTTCGAGCTCATCACCTCAAGCAGCGCGACCGACTTCACCGGCAGCTACAAGGTCCTCACCGAGGAATTCACCGAGAGCACAATGAAGACGGCACTCGTTTCAGGCAGCGCTCTCTGCGGATATATCGACGGAACCGAGTACTATGGAACCTGGCTCTTCCCTACCAACGACGACACCACCTGGCTCGGTGCAACCAGCGGAACCGTCGAGGTAAGCAAGTCCGGCAGCACATACACCATCACCTTCGACCTCGCCGACAAGTTCAACGACAATACAAGGTTTAAGGGCAGCTACACCGGAACCATGCAGAAGAAGAGCAATTCTGCTGCCATGAGCCCAAGACGCATGAGCAGTCCTGTGGTTTCTATGCAGAAGGCAGCCGCCAGGACAAATTATGTGGAGAGGGTTGGAATGAGAGACACCAACGTTTCGACTACCAACAGGCACGGTTCGGCTGCATCAAGGACCACCGGTATCCATGGCACCACTTCGCTCGGAATGCAGAGTGCTGCAAGTGGAACAAAATCCGCACAGCGCAGGGCAATAACCGCAAAATAACTTATATTTGCAGCATAAAGGGAGCGGGAGACTATCTTCGTGGCGGGATTCCGCTCCTTTTTAACTTACCAATGGGGCTGTTTTGGTTTTGACAGCACATGACATTGGACGGTAAGCACGTCGGGCGTCGTAGCCTTGCCCGTTAATCTCAGACTTCAAACAATTAGTTGGCAACAACTCTTATGCACTCGCTGCGTAATTAACCAAGTTAATTACCTTAATCCGGTCCGCCAAGGCTGCGGGCCCGACGAGTATCCCTCAGGCCTTTAAGCCGGTTATGGCCTGAATCAGGGGTATCATTCAAACCGGATGCTGCAGCGGACTCCTTTAAAGCTGCCTAAGACCTAAAGGATAAGCCTTGGATGGCCCGCCTTTCGGCAGCCCTCGGACGAAAACCAAAGGAAGGATAAGCGTGTAGAAAGCCGCCTGGTGCGGTGTTTGGACGGCGGTTCGAGTCCGCCCAGCTCCAC
>JAGHUQ010000112.1 GCA_018064725.1 Candidatus Cryptobacteroides caccocaballi | reverse complement strand
CTCGGCCTCAGCGGCAGCGGTATCACCACCAGCTGGATGGCCGGCCTCAACGGTGCCTACAATTTCCTTGACGACGCGATGGAATTTGCCGGTGACTATGTGTATAATGGCTCTTCCAACTATCTTGAGAGCGACAACTACAGGGAGTCATACCAGACAAACCAGATGACTAATTTCTCGAGGACAGTAGGTACAAGGACCAACTTCAATCAGGGTCATAGAATCGGACTTCGTATCGACTATGACATCACCAAGAATACCTCCATCCTCTTCGAGCCTCAGTTCAACTTCAATTACGGTAACTCACGCTCGAATACCGATGATATCACCAGAATGGCGGCTACCGGAACGCGTTTCGAGGATGCAGCCTTCCTCAACCAGGGTTTCACTCTCGGTGACAGCAAGAACAACAGCTGGTCTACCAGCGGACGTTTCCTCCTCCGTCAGAAACTCGGAAGACCTGGACGTACAATGACACTCAGTGCTCGCTATTCATTCAGCCAGAATAACAGCGACGGTCTCAACCAGTCTCTCAACCAGACTCAGAATCCAACTGACGCGTCATTCATCAATGCGGTTACCAACCAGTACTATCAGAACAAGAGCAACAGTTCAAGCGTCCGTACTGAGGCAACCTATACCGAGCCGCTCGCTACCGGTCTCTATCTCGAGACCAGCTACCAGTACAACTGGAGCAAGTCGCTCAGCAACAAGAATACCTTCGATATTGAGCACAATACCGAGCTCGCAGACATGGAGGAGATCCGTAGGGACCTCATCAATGCCGGAGCTGGCTTCCTTGCAGAGGTTGACAAGTACATGTCTGATAAGTCATGGTACGACACCCACTACAATGCAATCTATTCCAACGACATTGTAAACCAGACCCAGACCCATCGCGCGGGACTCCTTCTCCAGTATCAGAAGGATGCTCTTCGCCTCCAGGTCGGTGGTGCATATCAGCCAACCATCACTGACAATACCACTACCGGCAATGACCCTTATCACAAGGTTGACCATAACTGGTCTCCTCGTGCCAGGATTGAGTATGAGTTCAACGACAATACGAACTTCTTCATCAACTACAACGGACGTTCAAGCCAGCCTTCTACCAGCCAGTTGCTCCCTGTCCCAGACAACAGCAACCCTCGTGCGGTCAGCTTCGGTAACCCATACCTCAGCACGTCGTTCTCTCACAATATCAACGGTAGGTTCGGTTACACCAACAGGTCTACCTTCTCCTCTATCAATGCTTTCGGTAACGCCAGCATGAATCAGAACGGTATCTCCAACGCGACATGGACAGATAGCAAGGGTATCAACTACTCTATGCCGCTCAACGGTAAGCTTACTGGATCCGCTAGTCTCGGCATGTTCATGTATACTCCTATCGCGAAGTCCAACTTCTCGATCAACAATATGACAAACGTGTCATTCAGTGCATCGAAGTCATATGTCGGCAGGGCTGACAAGACCCAGACTCTCCTTGATAAGTACTACAATGCATCGACTGCAGAATTCGATTATGTGAAATTCCATGACGACTTCTTCGCCAAGGACGCAAAGGAGAATATTCTTGAGTACTTCGTGGACAATACCACTTCTTCTCTCAACGTCATGGAACGTCTCCAGTTCACTTACAGGAACGATTTCGTCGAGGCAAACCTCGGAGCTTCCACCAACGTCAGCAAGCCTTGGTACTCTAAGGAAATGCAGAAGCAGCAGGCGGCTCAGTGGAGAAACAGTGCCACTGCATCATTCCAGTGGAATGCCGCTACTGGTTTCGGCCTCCAGACCAACCTCAATTACAACTGGTATGTTGGCTATACGACCAAGCAGCCTGACGAGTGGATCTGGAATGCTCAGATTTCTCATACGCTCTTCAAGAGACAGGCAACCCTTACTCTCCTCGCATATGATATCCTCGGACAGTCCAGAACCCTCACCGTCTCTGATACGTCCAACTATCATCAGGAGTCTCGCAGCAATACTCTCGGACGTTATGTGATGCTTACCTTCACCTGGCGTTTCGGAACCTTCGGCGGCCGTGGCGGTCGTGGCGGTCGTGGCGGTTTCGGTGGCCGCGGCGGCATGGGCGGCGGCAGACCTCCTATGGGCGGCGGCAGACCTCCTATGGGTGGCGGCATGGGCGGTGGACGTCCATTCTAAGAGAAATACGCCAAATTGTATAGGAAATCGGCCGAAATGCAAACCATTTCGGCCGATTTCTTGCAACAGGGAAACCTATACATTCATCTATAGAACAGTAATAACATTTAACTGACAAGAAATGAAAAAGGTAATTGTAATTCTCGCATCTGCAGCCCTTTTGTTCTGCTCATGCTCAGGTGACGCCTGCAAGTGCACCACCAAGACTTTCAATGGTAAGGGTGAGGAAATCACTTCAGTAACCAGCACCACCAAGCTCTCTGAGGGCAAGAAGTGCTCAGATCTCGAAAAGGCTGGTACACATGATCTCGGAGAACTCGGCAAGACAACTGTGAAGTGCAAGACAGTTTCAGAGTAATTTGAGGTACTTTCTGAGAATACTTCTGGGCGCAGTGTTCTGCGCATCCGCAATATCGAAGCTCTTCTTTATGGAGAGCTTCGAATTGTATGTATTCTCTTTCCAGTTGTTCAGTTTTGACCTCTGCTCATTCGCAGCCCGCCTGCTGGTCGCATGCGAACTTGTGCTTGGACTCGGGCTGATCAGCGGAATATGGCGCAGGACCATCAATTGGCTCTGCGCAGCCACGCTGGGAGGATTCTCCTTGTTCCTCATGTGGAGGATAATCCTGGGTGATGACAGCTCATGTCATTGCTTCGGTGATGTACTGGACATGAATCCATGGCAATCTCTTCTTAAGAATGCCGTTCTGGCACTTCTTCTTTTTCTTGGCTGGAAAGCTCCGGAACATGACATTGCTGATTTTTTCTGTTCGCGGTTCCCGAAATTCCGGACTTCCGTCTGCCGCATATTGATTGCATGCCTTCTTTCAGCTGCATCCTTTACCGCAGTCTTTGCCATATGTCCTCCAAGCTTCTACCATCGATGGACATCACGGACTCAGAATCTTTCACAGGAACTGTGGCAGCCGTTTTCTGATGATTTTGGATATTCGGAGGGCAATCACATCGTCCTTTTCTTCAGCCCTCTCTGCGAGCATTGCCAGCACTGCGCTGCAAAGGTGAACAGCATACTCGCAAGGCATGATCTCGACCATTCGCGTATCCATGTCGTATTCATGGACCTGTATGACGATCCAAGCATCATGGACCGCGCAATCCCGTATTTCTATGAGCAGGCTGGGATCGATGAACTCCCATTCGACAGCCACAAGATCAGCTATGAGGATATGATCCCCATGACGGACGGAGTGATCCCGCTCGTGTGTCTTTTCGCTGACGGAAGGCTTGTTGAAGAATATTCCTACAGCACTCTCGACGAATCCGTGTTCTCCGATTTTGTCCGCTGAGACTATCTCCTTGTTATGAACCTTACTCCGAGAGAAAGGAAAAGGAGCAGGAAGAGGAAGGTGCTGATTCGACCTATGATGTCACCATGTATCACGAACCATGTGTACCGGTCATTCAGATTGATGCTTCCACGCAGAGTCTGACGTTCCCACCACTGGCTCTTTTCGACGATGCGTCCTTTCTGGTCAATGAAACATGAGATGCCGGTGTTCGCGCACCTTGCTATGCTGCGGCGTGTCTCGATGGCACGGAGACTGGAGTAGCTGCAATGCTGTCTGTATCCGGGCGTATTACCCCACCATGCGTCATTCGTGATCACGGCCAGCGCCTGTGCACCTTTCTGGACATATCCGGTGCAATATTCTCCGTAGATCGATTCATAACATACTGCACAACCGAGCGGAATCTCAGTCATGCCGTCCTCTGAGTGGTAGTTGAGAAGTGAGATCTCAGGCTGTCCGATGCAGTGCGCCATCACTCCGCCGAGTTTCTTGTCGACTTTGCTGAAGAACTTCGGGTAGGGCATCAGCTCGGTGCCTACGACGAGCTTGCTCTTGTGGAAGATCGAAGTCTCGCCGGTGCAGTTCATCATGAGCGCAGAGTTGTGCGATTCGTACCACAATCCGTCCGTCCCTGTCTTTCTGGCGGTGTATGAAGGTGCATATCTGGATTCGATGTATTCCCAGCTTGATGCTCCGAACATGAGGTTTGCGTTCCTGTGGTCCTGGAGCATGGAAAGATAGCTCTGCCAGCTCTTGCTGCCGGTAATGTCGTTCGTGATTATGTCGCTCGTGAATGTCTCCGGAGCGAGTATCACGAGAGGCTCGTCGCTCTGTTCGCCTGAAAGAGCTTCGTCGACCATGTCCATCAGAACCTGGTTCTGGGCGGCTTGGGTCATTGATTCGAACTTGGTATATGGGTCGAAGTTCGGCTGGACGATGAGGAAGTCGAGCGGATTCTCCTTCTCCTCATATCTGTTCCATATAACTGCCGACCAGATGAATGGTGCAATGAAGACAACGGCTGTACCTATTATCGACGCAATCTTGGCTATGGGGTTCCACTTGACGAAGAATCTTCCGTCCGCGAGTGCTGACATCATTCCGAAGATGGAAAGGTTGGTGGCCCACACCCAGAGCGAGCCTCCGAGCGTGCCGGTGTATTCGTACCACTGGATGCAGCGTATGCTTCTTGCGAAAGCGTTTCCGAACACGAGCCACGGCCATGATATCTGAGCTGTCGTGAAATAGTACCTTTCCCATGCGATCCAGGCGCACATGAGGAATATGTACGGAAGTGCGCCCTTATAGTGCTTCTTGCTGATTCGGAACACTCCGAAAACGACCGCCATCTGGAGTGCGTTCGCGGTAGCTGCGAAGATACCTCCTCCTATGGTCGCGTTGCATACCCAGAAGGTGGTGATGAAGTTCCATACGGTGAAGCAGAGGTAGTACTGCAGCCAGAAGAACTTCTGCCTGGTGTCAGTAGCTATCTTTTCTGCACATAGAAGTGGAACCAGGCCGAAAAGGGCGAAGAATCCACAGTGTGGAATGAGGTATGGCATTGACATGAACAACGCCGTCAGGGCGAGCAATATCCATATGGTCGACTTCTTGTCCATCTTGTAAACGTATTTTCGCGAAGATACGAATTTTTGTAGTAAATTTGTCCGAATGTATACACGCGTACGCGAATGACGGTAATCGACATAGCAAAGGCTTTCATAGTGGGAGTGTGTGTATCGGTTCCTTTCGGACCGATAGCCATACTCACGATCCAGAATACTTTCAGCAAGGGCAGGAGATCGGGTTTCATCACGGGACTCGGAGCCACTCTTGTCGACACCACCTGGGCCATGGTTTCCGTATTCTTCCTCGGAATAGCTGAGGCCCTGCTGGACAGCCACACGACGCTGATCATGTTCTGCGGAGGTCTCGTCCTTGTCGGGGTCGGCATCTCCATGGCTTTGTCCAATCCTTTCCGGAAACTTGACAGGACGACTCAGATGATGGATCGTGTGTCTCCGAAAGATTTCGTCAAATCAGCGGCTATGGGATTCACTAATCCTGCCGCGGTGCTGATAATGTTCGCCATGGTGTCCGCTTTCGGTATCGATGTCTCGGCGGAGGACGGCTACAGGGTGATATTCGTGCTGCTGGCGATAGCCGGTGGGTCAGCATTCTACTGGTTCACCTTCTCTGGCGTGTTCAGTAAGCTCAGAAAGGCGGTCAATCTGAAAGCCATCCTTTGGATCAATAGGATTTCGGGCATGGCAGTGATAGGTTTCGGCCTCTACTCCTTCGTTCGAGGAATATTGAACTTTGTAAATATTTAATACGATATATGGGTGTAAAAGACATATTCTCCAACTGGATCGTAAGAAACCTCGTCGCGGCGGCAGCTCTTGTCATCGCGCTGTTGTTTATTGCGATCGTGTCACTCAAGTTCATAACCAAGCATGATCAGGTGCTTACCGTACCGGACTTCACTAACATGCAGGTCAGTGAGGCAAAGGCTCTTGCCGCAGATTCCGGCGTGAGGGTAGAGGTCGCGGACTCCGTGTTCGTCAGACGTATGGCCAAGGGTGCAGTCTACAGACAGGATCCTACCGCAGGGTCTGCAGTCAAGGAAGGCCGCCGTGTCCTGCTTGTGATCAATGCGGTTAATGCGAAGAAGGTCACCGTACCTAACGTGGTCGGCTGTTCCATGCGTCAGGCAAAGGCTGAGCTCCTTTCTCGCGGACTTCGCCTGGGCAACCTCGTCTATGTGAACGATATAGCGACAAACAACGTCCTCAAGCAGCAGATCAGGGGAAGAGATGTCCGTCCTGGAACGCAGGTTGACAGCGAGACGGCAGTAGATCTGGTCGTAGGTCTCAGCAGCAGCGACAATACAACCAATGTCCCTAAGGTAATCGGCCTCAAGTCAACTCCTGCGGTGGACGTGGTGCATGACTATTCTCTCAACGTGAAGAGGATGGTATATGACGACAGCGTTCTCAACTATGCAGACAGCCTTGACGCGGTCGTATACAGACAGTCTCCTGAAACCAGCGATGTCCCAACCGCAATGGGCAGCGAGATGACGCTCTACCTTACCGTGAACCCAGAAAGGATTCCTAAGAGATAATAATGGCAGACAATAGATTCAGAGATTACGACGACGAGGAGATCGACAATTTCGATTCGGCTTCGGTAGGTGATGAGGTCGCCTACGAAGATGAGCAGCAGGAGATGTTCGAGCACTATCGATTCGACATCGCCTCTGGTCAGGAACCGATGAGGGTCGACAAGTATCTTGCGACCCACATGGAGTATACCTCCCGCCATAGGATCCAGCTGGCGATAAAGTCCGAATACATACGTGTCAACGATAAGATAGCCAAGGCAAACTGCATCATCCGCCCGGGTGACGTGGTGACCTTCGTGATGCCTTATCAGAGAAGGGGCTTGGAGATTCTCCCGGAGAACATTCCGCTCGACGTGGTGTACGAAGATGACGACGTGCTCGTACTCAACAAGCCTGCAGGCATGGTCGTTCATCCTGGTCATGGCCATTTCAGCGGCACTCTCGTGAACGCATTGGCTTTCCATCTTGGCATATCCCAGGGCCCGGACGCCGAGGATGAGAGGATGGGCGTACTGGTCCACCGTATCGACAAGGATACTTCCGGCCTTCTGGTCGTTGCGAAGAATGAGGAGTCTCAGCTGAATCTGGCTAAGCAGTTCTTCGTGCACAGCATCGATCGTCGCTATGTGGCAATCGTGTGGGGTAATCTGAAGGAAGACGAAGGAACCATTACCGGAAACATCGGCCGCGACCCTAACGACAGGATGCGTTTCAAGGTGTTCCCTGAGGGCGATTACGGAAAGCATGCCGTCACCCATTACAAGGTTCTTGAACGTTTCGGCTTCGTCACAGTTGTCGAGTGTCGTCTTGAGACAGGACGTACCCATCAGATACGTGTACATTTCAACTATATCGGCCATCCGCTCTTCAATGATGAACGCTACGATGGCGCAGAGATCCGCAAGGGTACCATATATGCAAAGTATCGCCAGTTCATAGAGAACTGCTTCAAGCTGTTGCCGCGCCAGGCTCTGCACGCGAAGCTTCTCGGCTTCGACCATCCTCGCACCGGCAAGCATGTGGTATTCGATTCCGAACTTCCTGCGGATATGCAGGCTCTGATCGAGAAGTGGCGTGCATACTCCAGTAACATGAAAGAATTCGAGGAATGAAAAAGACAGCTTTGTTCCCAGGATCGTTCGATCCATTCACCGCTGGCCATCTTAACATATTGAAGAGGGCCCTGACCATGTTCGATGAAGTCGTGGTCGCTGTCGGTGTCAACCAGGACAAGAGGGGATTCTTCAGCAATGAGAAGAAGCTCGAGATAATACGTCAGGCAACTGCCGGCATGGATAACGTCCGTGCCATCGCTTATGATAACCTTACTATTGATACCTGTCGTGAACTTGGTATCAGGCACATTGTCCGTGGAGTGAGGAACATGATTGATTTCGAGAATGAACGTGCGATAGCCGATGCAAACAGGAGGCTCGCACCGGAGGTCGAGACGATCATCATCCCTACGGCGCAGGAGTTCGCGCATATTTCCAGTACGGCTGTCAGGGACATCATCAAGCATAATGGTGATGCTTCAATGTTTCTTCCGGAGGGTGTGGAGCTATGAGAAGACTGTTCGCGACATTCCTGATCCTTTTTTCTGCAATGCAGGCTTTCGCCCAGGTCGACAGCCTGAAGCTGGCTGCGCTCGGCTCTAAACTCGACGAATATGTCGAGGCCATCCATGCACAGCCTCTCGAAGAGCAGAACGTCGAGGTTGATTACATCATAAGCAGCTGCGAGGATCCGGCATTGCGCGAACATGTCGCCAATGATCTCTACCGCCGCTTCCATGATTCCAAGGTCATGGGGTCGGAGAATGTCGCCGTGCATATCTTCGATACATGGTTTGCAAAGGGCGGAATGAAGATGGCATCGGACACAGACTATCTCACGGCTCAGATATTCGCTGAGTTCAACAGGATGTCCCTCATAGGCGAGCATGCACCTTCGCTGGATATGTACGACAGGGAAGGAAACCGAGTCGTGATGGAGCCTGGCGCCAACGGACGTGGGTCGGTGGTCTATTTCTTCGATACGGATTGTCCTAAGTGCAGCGTCGAAAGTACACTGCTCCGTCCTATACTCGAGAAGGATGCCTATCCTGTGGACGTATATCTCATATGTACTACCAACGATAGGGAGAAATGGGAGAAGTATACGTTCAGACTTCCCGAGCTCAGGAGAACGAGGGTATTCGAAATCCACGACGACGATCTTACCTTCGATTATCAGATGAAGTATGGCGTTATAAAGACTCCTCTTCTATTTCTTGTCGATGAAGAAGGAACTATCATAGGCAGGAATCTCAATGCAGGCGCTTTGGACCGCATGCTTTCGGACAGATACATCGCGCCGGAACTTGAGTATGGAAATGACGAGTCCATGGCGTTCTACGATACCGTATTCTCGTCTTATGATGAACTTTCTGCTGATGATTTCATGACCGTGGCGGACCATATCGAGGCACGTACGCTTGGCGAGAGGAACGACACCACAATGTATCGTCAGATGATGGGAGATCTTCTCTACTATGTGACCAACCGTCGAGACGAGGGCATCAAGAATGCGATACTTGGCTTTACTGATTCGAAGATTATTTCCCGCAAGGATATCTGGCGTAGCGACGATGACGCCCTCAAGGTAGTCTCCCTCGCGGAATTCCTCCAGGGCCTTGCGCTAAAGACTGCTATCGGAGAGAGGATACCGGATGTGTCCCTCAGCGGTGAACTTCGCAGCCGCTGGCACAAGGATGGACGTACCTGCACCAGAAGGATACGTAATCTCCGTGCACAGGAGAACATCTTGCTCTTCTATGTCGATGGATGCAAGGATTGCGCGGCTGAGAAGGCTGCTATCGACGGGTATCTCGCTAAAAACAAGAAGACCAGGATATTCCTGGTCAACATGGAGTCGGCAATCGATGCCAACCCAGATCTTATCGAATCCTTCGATCTTTCTGCGTCACCTTTCCTCATCTCGTATGATTACAGAGGTATAGTGACGAGAAAATACTTTACAATTGCCAATCGATAGGGGTCTTACCTTCTGCTGCGAGCATTTCGTTTGCTTTCGAGAAGTGACGGCATCCGAAGAATGCGCCTCTCGCGAGTGGTGACGGGTGTGCGGCTTCGAGTACATGATGCTTCGAGGCGTCGATCAGCTCTCTCTTGCTCCTCGCAAAATTGCCCCAGAGCATGAAGACCACACCTTCTGTGTTGTCTGAGATATACTTTATCACGGCGTCTGTGAATTCAGCCCATCCGATCTTGCCGTGGGAGGCTGCCTTGTGGGCTTCCACCGTGAGTATTGCGTTCAGCATGAGCACTCCCTGCTCTGCCCATGGGGTCAGGTCCGGGCTGCCGCTCATTCTTATTCCCAGGTCTGTCTCGATTTCCTTGAATATGTTCTTCAGCGAAGGGGGAGTGGCTATGCCTTTCGGTACCGAGAATGACAGTCCCATCGCTTCTCCGGGATTGTGATATGGATCTTGTCCTAGTATCACGACCTTTACCTTATCGACCGGAGTCAGGTCGAAAGCACGGAATATCTGGCTTCCAGGAGGATAGATGGTCTTTCCTGCGCTCTTCTCGTTGTGCAGGAATCTTACGAGGCTTTCGAAGTAAGGCTTCTCGAATTCCTCTGCCAGTGCTGCCTTCCAGCTGCTTTCTATTTTCACGTCCATGGTCTGTCTTTTTGTTTCTGTGCTGGCCTGAGGCAAGTGAAATTGTCCTGCTGCGCAGGACCCCTTCCTTTCGCTTCGCGAAATTCCCTCCCTCTTATGATGCCGAGGGTGGCACAAATTTCTTTGCCTCAGGCCAGCTCCTAAAATGACAATCTAGAAGATGAATGAGATTACGTCGTCTATGTTCTTGACATAGTGGAAGTCAAGGCCCTTGACGTAGATTTCCTGAATGTCCTCAACGTCCTTTCGGTTCTCCTCGGAGATAACGATGGTGTGCACACCGGAACGCTTGGCTGCAAGTATCTTCTCCTTGATGCCACCGACAGGAAGAACTCTTCCTCGCAGTGTCATCTCTCCGGTCATCGCTATGCCGCTCTTGATCTTCTGTGCTCTGAATGCTGAAACCATGGAGCTTACCATGGTGATACCAGCTGACGGACCGTCCTTTGGAACCGCACCTTCCGGTACATGGACATGTATGTCCTTTTCAGAGAACTCCTCATATGAAAGACCTGTCATCTCCGGATGAGCCTTTATATATTGGTATGCGATGGTCGCTGATTCCTTCATCACGTCACCGAGGTTTCCTGTCATGGTGAGTGCGCCCTTACCCTTGCTTACGCTGCTTTCCACGAAAAGAATCTCTCCTCCCATTTCCGTCCAGGCAAGGCCGGTAACGACACCAGGTGCTTCGTTGCCCTTCTGCAGGTCGTGGAAGTTGGTCGGAAGACCGAGGTACTCCTTGAGATGCTCCTTCTTGATGCTTACGGGATGCTCTTCCTCGAGTGCGATCTTCTTTGCGGTCACGCGGGCAATCTTTGCAATCTGCTTCTCGAGGCCACGGACACCGGACTCATGCGTGTATTTGTCCACGATTTCGTTGAGCGTGGTCTTGTCAATCTTGAGCTGGCTCTTGTCGAGGCCATGCTCCTTGATCTGCTTCGGAAGGAGATAGTTCTTTGCGATCTCGACTTTCTCCTCTGCAAGATATCCGCTGACGTTTATCATCTCCATCCTGTCCTTGAGTGCAGGCTGGATGGTTGAAGTGCTGTTTGCGGTGGTGATGAAAAGCACGTTCGACAGGTCGTAGTCGATGTCGAGGTAGTTGTCATGGAATGCTGTGTTCTGCTCAGGGTCGAGAGCCTCAAGCAATGCTGATGACGGATCGCCTTTGAAGTCGCTGCTGATCTTGTCGATCTCGTCGAGGACTATCACCGGATTCGATGTGCCGGCACGATTGATTCCATTGAGGATTCGGCCAGGGAGTGCACCTACATAGGTCTTCCTGTGTCCGCGAATCTCGGATTCGTCGTGCGTGCCACCGAGGGCTATCCTGACGTATTTCCTGCCGAGCGCGCGTGCGATGCTCTTTCCGAGGCTGGTCTTACCGACGCCCGGAGGGCCGTAGAGGCAGAGGATAGGGGACTTCATGTCACCCTTGAGCTTGAGCACTGCGAGGTACTCGATGATTCTTTCCTTCACCTTGTCAAGGCCGAAATGATCCTCGTCAAGGACCTTCTGCGCGTTTTTAAGGTCGAGGTTATCCTCTGAGATCTGACCCCATGGGAGGTCGAGCATGAACTGTATGTAGTTGTACTGAATGCTGTAGTCCGGCGAACTTGGATTATATCTTTCAAGCTTCGCCATCTCCTTCTCGAATATCTCCTGGACGGCAGGTGACCAGAGCTTCTCCTCGGCACGTGCACGGAAGCGGTCGAAATCCTCCATCTCATCCATACCGAGCTCTTCCTGGATTGTCTTGAGCTGATTGTTGAGGTAATACTCCCTCTGCTGCTGGTCGATTTCTGTCTTGACCTTAGCATTGATGTCCTGCTTGATCTTGAGGAGCTCGATCTGGGTGTCGAGACAGCTGAGGAGCCTCATCGCTCTGGCCGGAATGTTGTCGAAGCCGAGAAGCTCGACCTTGTCCATGTAGTTCTCCACCTCGATGGTGGTCGCGATGAAGTTCACGAGGAACTCGAAGTCGTCGATGCTCCTGAGCGCAGCCTGGGTCTCCTTTGGGGCAAATGCTCCCATCTTCATGATGGTGAGCGCCTTGTCCTTGAGTGAGTCTGAAATGACCTTGAGCTTGGTAGGCTCCGCACCTTCCATCGTGTCGTCAAGGTAGCTGACGCGACCAAGCATATATGGCTCGTACTCGACTATCTGGTCGAGTCTGAATCGCCTGATGCCCTGGAGTATGGCTGTCACGGTGCCGTCAGGCATCTCGAGGGTCTTCATGACCCTTGCGACGGTACCATGGGTGTAAAGGTCTCCGATCTTCGGATCCTCGACTGACAGGTCGTTCTGCGGAACGGCTCCGAGGAAGAGGTTGTGCTTCTCTGCGTCCTCGATGAGCCTGAGTGACTTTTCCCTGCCTATGGTTATAGGGTAAATGCTGCCAGGGAACAGCACTGCGTTCCTCAATGCCAGGATTGGCAGAGAGTCTGGCAGTTCCGACACGTCCACCTTAGGTAATCCTTCCCCCTGCATCACCGGAATGATGCTCACTTCTGCGCCTGGCTGGGCAAATATCTCATTGAAATCTCTCATAATTCTAGGTTTACTGACAAAATGGCAGACCTCCCTCGGGAGACCTGCGGCACATATGATAAGTCAATCTCCGTGCCAAGCAAATATACACTGATTTTTAATGATTTATTTTGCATTTAAAAAACTTTGGCGTACTTTTGCAGGGTTATACCCTTTATTGATAAAACATTAGAAAAACATATAAGGAATTATGACTAAAGCAGATATTGTCAGCCAGGTAGCAGCGGCTACCGGTATAGAGAAGATCACCGTACAGACTGTCGTAGAGTCTTTTATGGAGACAGTCAAGGGATCATTAGCAGAGGGAGAGCCAGTTTACCTTCGTGGTTTCGGCAGCTTTATCATCAAGCATAGGGCAGAGAAGGCAGCCCGCAACATCACCAGGAATACCACTATCACCATTCCTGAGCATGACATCCCAGCTTTCAAGCCAGCGAAGACTTTCGTGGCTGAGATAAAGAAGTAAGAAACATTTTTAAAACCTTAATATTATGCCAAACGGAAAAAAGCACAAAAGGCATAAAATGGCTACGCACAAGCGTAAGAAACGCCTTCGTAAGAATAGACACAAGAAGAGAAAGTAATCTTGCAGTGTCTGCCATTTTAGCAGATTGCTAAGTTGAAAGGCTGGCCTGGCTTTGGTCGGCCTTTTGTTTTGCCAAAAAGTTCCTATGGAGTCTGAATCAGTAAAAGATCTGATCGTTGACGTAGAGTCAACCGAAGTGTCGATCGCGTTGATGGAAAACCATCGCCTGATCGAGCTCAACAAAGAGTCCAGCCAGGGTCACAGGTTCTGCCTCGGAGATGTATATCTTGGTAAGGTAAAGAAACTGCTTCCAGCCCTGAATGCTGCCTTTGTCGACATCGGAGACGAAAAGGAGGCATTTGTACATTATCTCGACCTGGGACTGTATTTCAACGCGTATGATGAATTCGTAAAGCGTATCAATCCCAACACGGATCACAAAGGCATGTACTCCCATATCAAGCTGGAGTCACCGCTGCCTAAGGAGGGCAAGATCGAAAACGTCCTCAGCGTGGGTCAGATGATACTCGTACAGATAGTCAAGGAACCGATTTCGACCAAAGGTTCAAGACTGACTGCGGAAATTTCATTGGCAGGACGAAACATTGTACTGCTCCCTTTCGCCAACAAGGTGAGCGTATCCCAGAAGATCTCCTCGAAGGAGGAGAAGAGAAGACTTGAGCTGCTCGTCAAGAACATTCTTCCTAGAAACTATGGAGCCATCATCCGCACGGCTGCGGAGGGAAAGAGCTCGGAGATCCTTGATGCGGAACTCCTCTCATTGGTGAACAAGTGGGAAGATTCATGGCGTAAGCTCGCGAGATCAAAGACAGTCCAGCTGCTCTTTACAGAGTACAGCAAGGCCACCGTGGTACTCCGCGACCTTTTGAACGACTCGTTCAGCAACATCTATGTGAACGATGAGAACACATACGAGGAGGTTCGCAAGTACGTTTCACTCATCTCCCCTGAGCAGGAGAAGATAGTGAAGCTCTACAAGGAGAAGGCTCCGATCTTCGACCATTTCGAGGTCACAAGGCAGATCAAGAGTTCCTTCGGCAAGGTGGTGCCTATCAAACAGGGGGCATATCTCGTGATCGAGCATACGGAAGCATTGCACGTAGTTGACGTGAACAGCGGTACCCGCGCCAAGAACAAGGAGCAGGAGCAGAATACCTACGACGTCAACTGTTACGCTGCAGAAGAGATTGCACGCCAGATGAGGCTGCGAGACATGGGAGGAATCGTGATCGTCGACTTCATAGATATGGAGACGAACGAACATAGAAACAACCTCTTCAAGTACATGCAGGAGCTCATGGCGAACGACAGGGCAAAGCACAACGTGCTGCCTCTTACCAAGTTCGGTCTTATGCAGATCACCCGCCAGAGGGTGCGTCCTGCGACCGAGATCAACACCCAGGAAGTGTGTCCGGTTTGTAACGGAACAGGTAAGATCTCTTCGAGCGTCGTGATTGACGAGACCATCGAGCGCAAGCTCTCGGGTCTCATGTCAGAAAACGCAGACAGGTCTCTCGTACTCAAGGTAAGTCCGATACTCGGAGCATACCTGAAGAAGGGATTGTTCAATTCTATCTATGCAAAGTGGAAGAAGAAGTACAAATGTGCACTTAAGATTGTCGAGGTCACAGACTTCACTGTCCTGCAGAATGAATTTTATGATGAAAATGGAGCCAGGCTTGATTAGCTTGGCTTCTTTTTTGTATATTTGTCACCAGCACATTTATGGCTGAGTGATGGCAAAGAAAAAGAAGACAGGCGTAGCGGTTGATCCGGAGTATCTCCGCAAGCAGAAGGCGGCACTTGTTCGTAAGAACCGTCAGGTCCTCTATTTCAATGACAGCGAACTCGCTGCAATCACAGCCTATTGTGATAAGTTCAAGGTCCGTTCGAAGTCATCCTTGCTAAGGGAAATAGTAATGGAAAAGATAATTTCGGAACTTGAAGATAACCATCCAACCTTGTTTTAATAGTTTATCAAATACACAATGGAAAGAAGAGACTTCATCATTAAGTCAGGGCTTGCAGCTGCTGCAGTTGCCGTTGCCCCAAAGACACTCCTTGCTAACGAGTCAGCAGAATACAGCCTTGCCGTGCCTCAGGGTGCTGTGACCGACTATAAGGTGACCAAGGACGAGACCAAGAACGGTGTCCGTACAGTGGTCGCAACCCCATCTGCGAAGGTATGTTCAAAGCAGATCGACATCGAGATCGACGCAAAGACAAAGACAATCACGAGCTGCAAGTTCACAGGTGGCTGTCCAGGTAACGCTATCGGCCTCTGCTCTCTCATCAAGGGTATGAAGGTGTCTGACGTCGTCACCAAGCTCAAGGGTACTCCATGCGCAAAGCGCGGTACTTCTTGCCCGGACCAGCTTGCGATGATTCTCTCATCCCTCAAGTAAGATTGTCACATCATCTGATAATAATGGCGGCCTCCGAAGAGGTCGCCATTTGTTTTTATCTGAGCACCACTCTCTCGATTCTTCGAGGTACTGATGTCAATATTTCGTATGGTATTGTTCCAAGGATTTCTGCAAGTTCATTCACGCTCGGGTCCTTGCCGAAGATCGTGACTGTGTCTCCCACTTCAGCATGGACTCCTGTAATGTCGAGCATACACATATCCATGCAGATGTTTCCTATCGTAGGCACCCTGTGCCCGTTCAGCATGAATGAGCAGTTTCCTCTTCCGAGATGACGGTCCAGTCCGTCGGCATATCCTACAGGGATGGTCGCAATCGTTGTTCCGGCTTCGGAGATCTTTCCCCATCTGCCGTAGCCTATGCTGCCTTGTTCTGGCTTGAGGTGCTTGATCTGTAGTATCTTGCACTTGAATGATGCCACAGGGGCCAGTTTCACGCCGGGAACCGCGCTTACGCCATATATTCCTATGCCGAGCCTTACCATGTCGAACTGGTACTCTGTGAACCTTTCGATACCTGCGGAGTTGAGCACATGGTACATTGGCTTGTATCCAAGGCTTTCACTGATATGGTCAGCGTTTTCCTTGAACATCCTTATCTGTGCGAGCGTGTACTCATCCTCCTGTGGGTCATCTGCGACAGAAAGGTGGGTGTAGATGGATATCACGCGCACGTATGGGCAGTATTTAAGATAGTCGAGCAGTTCCTCTATCTCTTCGGTCATGAAGCCCAGGCGGTGCATTCCGGTATCGAGCTTGATGTGGATAGGGAAGTTCTTGATCCTTCTGATGCGCAGGAGGTCGATGAGCGCCTTCAGTGTATAGAGGTTAGGGATTCCAGGCTCGAGCTGATAATCGATTATCTCCTTGAAGAAGTCCGTTCCTGAGGTGAGGACGAGAATCGGGGTCATGATTCCGCCTTTGCGAAGCTCTACGCCCTCGACGGGAAGTGCGACGGCGAGATAGTCGGCACCTTCGTCCCTCATCATGGTCGCGAACTCCACGGCACCATGGCCATAAGCATTTGCCTTTACGAGCACAAGCATCTTGGTCGAAGGGAAAAGCTTCGACCTGAAGTACCTGTAGTTCTCGCGGCAATTAGGGAGATTCAGCTCCAATCTTGAGAAATCGTTGTTCTCCATCATGGACTATTTCTAAAGCATTATCGAGGCTGCAATCTTGTCTGCGGTCTGACGGTCCTTGAGGTAAGCGACGATCTCGAGTCCGAAGGCAACTGCATGCCCGGCACCGCTGGCAGTGATTACTCTTCCGTCGGTGATTACTCCTGTCTTCTTATATGTAGCGCCTGCAGCAGGGATTGGTGCTTCCATTCCGGCATAGCAGGTCATTTCCTTTCCGTTGAGAGTGCCTTCCTTCATCTTTGACGCGAGCACGAGCGCCGGTGCTGCGCAGATGGCTGCGACTGCACCACCCTCAGCGTAATGTGCGTTCATGAGCTTCATGAGCACTTCGTTCGCTGCAAGGTTGCTGGATCCAGGCATTCCGCCGGGGAAGATCATCACGTCCTGGGCAGTGGTGCCTTCGGTCTCCACAATATGGAGAAACTCGCCGAAGTTGAGTTCTGCGAGCATCGGTACCCTATGGGAACTGGTGACGAAATTGTCATCGTTGAGGCATACCGTCCTGACAGGTATGCCTGCCCTCACGAGCATGTCGTAAGGAGCAAGAGCCTCGGTTTCTTCGAAACCGTCAGCAAGAAAGATATAGACTCCTTTCATATGAATGTTTGTGTTGAGATACCAGGATTCGAACCTGGACTAGAGGAACCAAAATCCCATGTGCTACCTTTACACCATACCTCAATTCCGCTGACAAAGATAGTTAAACTTTCGTTGAAAGAAAAAGATTGTTATCTTCGCGCCGTATTTAAAACATGACACTTATGGCAGATGTACAATTCTGGACGATCATCCCGTTCATCATCATGCTCCTGGTCATTGCAGTGGCTCCTCTTACCGTAGAGAAGTTTTGGGAAAGCAATCTCCATAAGCTGTATGTGACGCTTGCTATCGCCATCCCTACCGCGATCTTGCTCCTCTGCATTGGTCTTGGCGAGAATCTCCTTCATCAGATTCTCTTCGATTATGTTCCATTCATAATCTTGCTTCTCGCGCTTTTCGTCGTAACTGGAGGTATCAACATCAGAGGTGATATCGCAGCTACTCCGGTGGTGAATACCGTAATCCTCGGAATAGGATTTCTCCTCGCATCCATCATTGGTACCACAGGAGCAGCAATGCTCCTCATCCGTCCTCTCCTTGAGATCAACCAGCAGAGAACCAAGAAGGTACATACAGTGCTCTTCTTCATCGCCCTCGTTGCGAACTGCGGTGGTATCCTCACTCCGCTTGGAGATCCACCTCTCTTCCTTCTCTATCTCAGGGGCGCTCCATTCACCTGGTTCTCAAGCCTCGTTCCTCAGTGGGCAACTGCAGGTGTGATTCTTCTTGTTCTTTACAATATCGTCGACACGATCCAGTACAAGAAGGAGCCGCTCAGCGCAATCACGCAGGATAATACAGAGACTACTCCTATCGTGATGAGCGGTGGAATCAACTTCATATACATCCTCCTCATCGTCGCATCAGTCATCTTCCTCAACGAGGGATTCATTCCTGTGATGGGAGAACATGATTGCCCTATATACCTGAAGTTCCTCAGGGAGTATGCACTTGTGGCCATCATTCTTCTTTCTCTCTTCACTACCAAGAAGGAAGTACGTGAGCTCAACAAATTCTCGTGGGAACCTATCCTCGAGGTGGCCATCCTCTTCGTCGGTATCTTCACCACCATGACTCCAGCCTTGATCTACCTCAATGCAAATGCTGCATCTCTTGGTCTTGATCAGCCATGGCAGTTCCTCTACTGCACAGGCTTCCTCAGCTCATTCCTCGACAATGCTCCGACTGCGGTCGCATTCCATACCGTAGCAACCGGCCTGCCTGTACCTGACGGTGCCATCGTGGTAGCAGGTATCCCTGAGACAATCCTCGAGGCAATCTCTGTCGGTGCTGTATTCTTCGGCGCAATGACCTATATCGGCAACGGCCCTAACTTCATGGTCAAGTCAATCGCAGAGCAGAGCGGTGTGAAGATGCCAGACTTCTTCGGATACATCCTGAAGTTCTCCCTCATCGTACTCCTTCCGGTTTACGTGATCGTCCAGCTTCTTTTCGTATAACGTAACTGATTCAGTGTCAGTCGAATGATATACGGACGGCTCCCCTAGATGAGGGAGCCGTCCGTTCGTTATGTCGCTGATTATCAGGTTTTTGTTATCTTTTTGCCTTGAAGAATTCCGTCACTATTGACGAGCACTCGTCGGCAAGAATGCCGCTGACGACCTCCGTCTTCGGGTGCATTAGAGAAGGGGAGAATCGGGTATATCCACGTTTTGGATCAGATGCTCCATAAACGACCCTTCCTACCTGACACCATGCTATGGCTCCGGCGCACATGGGGCATGGCTCCACGGTCACATAGAGCGTGCAGTCGGTAAGGTACTTTCCTCCCAGGGAGCTGGTGGCGGCAGTGATGGCGAGCATCTCCGCATGAGCTGTCGGGTCATGGAGGCACTCTGTCATGTTGTGTCCCCTCGCTATGACTTCGCCGTCTTCTCTGGTTCCCGGGCCATGGCATACTAGCACGGCTCCGATAGGCACCTCGTCCTCCTCGGCAGCGGCCATGGCTTCTGCCAGTGCCTCTCGCATATACTTTTCGTCAAGCGTCATTTGTCTCTTTTTTGCAAATGTAACAAAAAAGGAGGCGGTGACCAAGGTCATCGCCTCCACGTTATTTCTTCCGTGCTGGATTATTCTGCTGGAGAAATTGCGCCCATTGGGCAAACGCTTGCGCAAGTACCGCAGTCTACGCATGCATCAGCGTCGATGCAATAGATGTCACCTTCCTTGATTGCACCCTGAGGGCACTCGCCTGCACATGTTCCACATGCTACGCAGTCGTCTGAAATCTTGTAAGCCATAATTCTTTATTGTTTTTTGTTGTTGTTTTTCTTTCGGCTTCCTTTTTGTAATACTTAGGATAGCGAAGCAAATTTATGCCTTTTATTTGAATTATCAAACATCAAAAGAAGTATCTTTGTAGTCATGAAACGTATCTCAACAATCTTTACCGCGGCTTTCCTGCTGATATCTGCGATTGCAGGAGCCCAGAATACTTTCGGCGACATAGTGTCTTTCAATGAGACCGTGCATAATTTCGGCGAGGTCCAGCTTGCGGACGGAGCCGTCAGCTGCAGCTTTACCGTCACCAATATAAGCAACAAGCCTATAGCAATACTCAGTGTTGTCAGCTCATGTGGATGTACTGACGTTGATTGGACTAAGGAACCTCTGGCTCCGGGTAAGAGCGGTACCATCAGCGCAACTTACAGCAATGATGAGGGCCCATATCCATTTGACAAGACTCTCACTGCTTATTTCTCAGGAATGAACAAGCCTGTTATTCTCAGGCTAAGAGGTGTTGCCGTGCAGAAGAAGGAGACGATTGAAAAGGCTTATCCTATTCATCTCGGAAACTTTGCGCTCAAGGAAACTGAGCTCAAGTGCGGAAATCTTGAGCAGGGTGGCAACATGTACGAGGAGGTTCTCGTCGCCAACATAGGAAAGAGTGACCTCAAGGTTGACTTCAGGGATGTCGATCCTGACCTTTCAATCAAGGTCAGCCCGAATCCTATTCCTGCCGGTGCGACCGCTAGACTTCAGTTTACAGTCAAGGCAAACCGCAGCAAATGGGGTAAAAACTGGTATTATGCTACTCCGGTCGTAGCCGGAAAGGCCCAGAAGAAGCTTGCGATCTGGGCAGTGACCAAGGAGAACTTCTCTGGCATGACCAAGGCGGAGAAGGATAATGCCTCTCGTCCTATGTTTGAAACGAGCACGTTTAATTTCGGCACCGTAAAGGCTGGAAAGAAGGTGGAGGCGACCTTCACCGTAAATAATAAGGGAAAGAGTGAGTTTAAGGTATATAAGGTGGATTCAGACACCAAGGGAGTGACCAACGGTGCATTCCCTGTAGTTGCTGCCGGCGGAAAGGCCAGCTGGAAGTGCTCGCTCGATACTACCGGCTTCCCTAAGGGTGAGGCTCTTGTCGTCCTTACTCTCATCACGAATTCTCCGAACAGACCTCTCGTGACTCTGTTCCTTACCGGTACGATAGAATAAGATGGAGCTGTTTACTGAATTGTTCTTTGACTCACTCCTGAATGCCATCCTCATCTCCGGCCTTGTGGTCGTGATGATGATGATGATAGAATCACTCAACATAGAATCTCGTGGCGGCCTGTTCGGCGGTCTGAGGGAGAGCCGTGTGGGGCAAGTGCTCTGCGCGGCACTTCTCGGTTCACTCCCTGGCTGTATGGGAGGATTCGCCGTGGTTTCTCTCTATACCCATGGACTCATGTCCTTCGGTGCTCTTGTCGCGATGATGATCGCAACTGCCGGAGACGAGTCCTTCGTGATGCTTGCGATGATCCCGAAAGACGCAGTGTGGATTCTCATCCTCACTTTTGGCATTGCGGTAATTGCCGGTATCCTGGTCGACCGATTCTACAAGAAACCGCTTCCGACCCATTGCGGCGAAGAGTTCACCGTACATGAGGCTGACTGCTGTGAGCATGACCATCATCATGACTCGGAGTGCGAGCATGAGCATCATCACGGACGTCACCTCACTTGGAAGCGTGCGATAATGTTCGTGGGTGTAGGACTTTTCCTCGCTGCACTGGGCTTTGGCTTCCTTGAGCATGAACATGAAGAGGAAGTAGTGGAGGTGGCAACCACTGGCGGGATCAATCTGCTCAGCGAAGATTGGATGAATGTGCTCTTCGCTTTTCTTGGCGTACTCGTACTCGGCGTGCTTGTCTTTGCATCAGACCACTTTGTTGAGGAGCATCTCTGGAGACATATCATAGTCAAGCATCTTCCTACGATCTTCGCCTGGACTTTCGGCGTTCTGTTCGCTCTCAGCCTCGTGCTTACTTTCCTTGACATAGAGGAATGGATCGTGAACAACACCCTTCTGATGATACTTCTTGCGGCACTGGTCGGCATCATTCCGGAATCCGGACCACATCTGGTCTTCGTGACCCTCTATGCATCAGGAATTCTGCCTCTTCCCGTGCTTCTTGCAAGCTGCATTGCGCAGGATGGACATGCCGGACTGCCTCTTCTTGCTGAGAGCAAGAGGAGCTTCATCTTTGCAAAGCTGATAAATTGCGTACTGGCTGTCGCCGTCGGAATAGTTGCAATTCTTGTCGTATAATCAGTAGGTCCTGATTATAACTTTTGGAACTGGGCACGGATCAGTGGCCATACAGGGTGCTCAAGGAAGGATGAGGACGGAATTGCAGTGATCTCCTTCCCGTTTCTCGACACTGTCATGTCAGCACCGTCTACGGGATTGAGCATGATGGCTACGGCGACCTTTGGAAGTATGCTGTAGATGTATGGCAGGAGCTTTGCCGTAACTTCAGCCAGGAGATCCTGGTCTACGGCAATGCGAATCAGCTTGAGAGAAGAGATCTCATCGAAACTGCTGAAGATTGCCTCAAGTTCCTGGTAGCTGGCGACGATGTTCTGGGCATAGGCCTTGAAGACCTGACCTTGAGCAGTAAGCTCGACAGACCCTTTCTTCCTCTCGAAGAGTCTTACCCCGAAGCCCTTCTCTATCTCGGATATGTTCTGGCTGACAGCCGGCTGGGATATGCCCAACTTGCGGGCGGCGGCAGTGAAACTGCCCTCGTTCGCGGCTGATAGAAAGACTTTGATCCTGAAATCTTCGAACATGATTACAAATTTAGCAAAGAATGGTATAACTTAGTGCGATTTTTCTCGACAGCTTGTAATAAAGTGCAGAGACCTCGCGTCTAATCAGCGTATTTTAGAATTGTTAGACACTCAATACATCATGAAAAAATTGATCTTTACAGCGATTGCTCTTGCAGCATCAGCATTTGCATTCGCCCAGACTCCGCTCCCGAATGATCCGGAAGTTCGAGTAGGAAAGCTTGAAAATGGCCTTACCTACTATATACGTCATAATGAAAAGCCTGCCCAGCGCGCAGACTTCTATCTCGTCTCAAACGTAGGTGCGATACAGGAGGGACCAGGCCAGGACGGCCTTGCACATTTCCTCGAGCATATGTGCTTCAACGGCCTCAAGAATCTCCCTGGCAAGCAGATGCTTGATTATCTCCAGAGCATAGGTGCATCTTTCGGTGGAAACATCAACGCGTCTACCGGCGTGGAGGTTACCCAGTACATGCTCAACAACATTCCTGTCGTACGTGAGGGAGTGGTGGATACCTGCCTTCTTGTGATGCATGACTATTCCCATTTTGTCGTGAATGACCCGGTCGAGATCGACAATGAGAGGGGAGTCATCCTCGAGGAGAAGAGAACCCGCAACACTGCAAGTTGGAGAATGTTCGAGCAGAGCGCTCCATATCTATATGGTGATACCAAGTATGCTACCACCAACATCATCGGTTCAGAGGAGAACCTCAAGACTTTCAAGCCAGAGACTCTCGTCGATTTCTACCAGACATGGTACCGTCCTGACAACCAGGCGGTGATCGTGGTCGGCGACATCGATGTGGACCAGATCGAAGCAAAGCTCGTAAAGCTTTTTGCAGATATCCCAGCCCCTGTCAATCCTCGTCAGAAGGAAGTAATCCTTATTCCTGACAATGTCGATCCTATCATCGGCGTCCTCACCGACGCTGAGCTTACGAACAATGAGATAGAGATAATCTGGAAGCGTCCTGCAATCCCGGAGGAGATGAACAATACAGACCAGGTGTTCGTGCTTGATCTCATCGATAATGTCATGTCTCTCGTGATGTCTGAAAGGTTCAATGACATTACATCCAAGCCGGGTGCTCCTTTCTTCAGCGCTCAGCTCGGAAACGGTAATCTCGTTGAGAGCTGCGATGCTCTCATGGGTGCGCTCGTATATGAGAACGGCAAGGATAAGGAAGCTCTTTCAGCATTTATGTATGAGGTAGAGAAGCTCAAGAGATATGGCGTGACCGAGGCTGAGTTCCAGCGTGCCAAGGATAACCTCCTCTCTTACTTCGAGAAGGCTGCCGAGGGCGCTGAGAGCCGCAAGAATCCTGATTTTATCAGACCTCTCATCAGCGCTTTCACCGACAATACTTCTTTCATGACTCCTGCGGACTCTTACCAGCTCGCTCAGATGGTTCTTGGCCAGCTCAGCGCAGCTGCTGTCAATCAGGTCGTGCCTCAGTACATCACTGATGAGAACATGGTAGTCCTGTTGGAAGGTGTATCTACCGCTGAGCATCCAAGCGAGAAGGAAATCCTCGACATTATCCTTGCATCCCGTTCAGCAGAGATCGAGGCTCCTGCAGAGGAGGAAAGCGGACTTGAACTTCTCGATGCAAGCAGGCTCAAGGGCTCAAAGCTCAAGGGTGGCAAGGCTACCGTGGCCGGTGCTACAGAATATATGCTCAAGAATGGCGTACGTGTTGTCGTTCTTCCTACCGATTATAAGAAGGATGAGGTCATTGTCAAGCTCGTGATGCCAGGTGGAGAGTCTACCATAGCTACCGAGGACCTTTACTCATTCGAGGACAACATCTGGAGCCTCTATCTTCAGAATACAGGTATCGGTCAGTTCACTTCAAACGAAGTTAATAAGATCCTCGCCGGCAAGAACGCCCATGCGACCCCTGTGATCAACCTCACCAACCACGGAATCAGTGCTTCTGCAGCGCCAAAGGATATCGAGACTGCGTTCCAGCTCATGTACATGTTCTTCACTCAGCCTCGTTTCGATTCAGACGAGTTCCAGATTGGTATCGACCGCATCAATGCGGTGCTTCCTAACATGGAGGCTGATCCAATGTTCCAGCTCCAGAAGAGGATTCCGGAGGATATCTACGGTGGAAATCCACGTCGCTTCACCATCAGCGAGGATGTCGTTGCAAAGGCAAGCGTGGAGCATCTCGAGAAGGCATATCGCCAGCTCTTCAAGGACGCAGCCGGTGCTACCGTATACGTGGTCGGAAACGTTGATATGGATCAGCTCAAGCCTCTTCTCGAGAAGTATGTGGGTTCTCTTCCTAAGGGCAAGAAGGCTGCTTCGTGGGTGGATGATGGCGCTCGTTTCCGCAGCGGCGAGTTCAAGGATCATTTCTCTGTTCCTATGACTACACCAAAGGCCAGCGTAATCCAGGTATACAGCGCAAAAGTTCCATCGACCGTTGAGAATCGTCTTCTCCTCAATGCAGTCAGCTATGTGCTCGATATGACCTATGTCAACACTCTCCGTGAGGAGGAAGGCGGCACTTACGGTGCTTCAGTGTCACAGGAGTTCATCCGCCGTCCTTATGAGCTCGCTCTTATCCAGGTATATTTCGACACCAATACTGAGCAGGCCGCAGCACTCGAGGCTCTCGTTGAGAAGGGTCTTAGGGAGCTTGCTGAGAACGGACCTTCTGACGAGTTCTTCGGACGTACCATTGAGCGTTTCAAGACAGCACTTCCACAGAACCGTATCTCAAACAGCTATTGGATGGGCGTCCTCAACAATTACTATGAGTTCAATGAGAATACCGACGCCGAGCAGGAGGCTGCTATCAACGCTCTCACAAAGGAGAAGATTGCTGACATGGCCAAGACTCTTCTTGAGTCAAAGAACTACATCGAGATCGAGATGATGCCGGCAGAGTAGCCAGTATACCTTTCCCTTCGCAAACGCCGACACCGCGCTGATGCGTCTTGTCAGTCACAGCAAAAAGATAAGAGGTCGACCAGATGGTCGACCTCTTATCTTTTATGAAGTAAGAATTACTTTGCGAGTCTCTTATAGGTCTCGAGACGGATCTTAGCGAATTCCTCTGTCTTCTGGAGGAGCTCACCAGCCTTGTCTGGGAACATCTTGTAGAGTGATGCAAAACGAACCTCGCCCTTGAGGAAGTCCTGGAACTTGGTCCAGTCTGGCTCCTTGCTGTCGAGAACGAATGGGTTCTGGTCAGTTCCCTCGAGTGCAGGGTTGTACCTGTAGAGGTGCCAGTAACCGCAGTCGACAGCGAGCTTCTCCTCCTTCTGGCTGAGACCCATACCTGCCTTGAGGCCA
>JAGHUQ010000013.1 GCA_018064725.1 Candidatus Cryptobacteroides caccocaballi | reverse complement strand
ATCAATTTCCTAAAAAGAAATGACGCTTCTCGAATTTATCTGTTACAGATTCTTTTTCGGTACTTGCTTGTACTTGTTCTTCCAGTCTTTTCAATGAACTTCCGTTGTTTCTCAAACGGGCTGCAAAGATACGCACAAAATCTTTCTCTCCAAATTTTTCTCGTATTTTTTTAGAAAATTTTTCAGAATGTGTACATTTGCCGCCGTAATGGAACAGGGAAAGGTCAGTCTCTTGCGAATTTTTGGCGTTTTTGCGAAGGTCGGAGCATTCACGATCGGCGGCGGTTATGCCATGGTTCCAATAATAAAGGAGGCCGTTTGCGGCAAAGGATGGATAGCCGAAGAGGAGTTCCCGGACATATTGGCAATCGCCCAGTCTGCACCAGGACTTCTCGCTGTGAACACCTCAATTTTCGCCGGCTACCGCATCCGCGGATGGAAGGGTGCGATCGCCGCTACCCTGGGAAGCTGCACACCGCCTTTTCTCATCATACTGCTCATCGCGATGTTCTTCAGCAACTACCAGGACAACGAGACAGTCATACGTGTATTCAAGGGCATACGTCCGGTCGTGGTCGCGCTGATAGTCGTTCCGATGATAGAGATGGCCCGCAAGTCCAACAAGAGCTGGTGGACATGGGTGCTCAGCATCGCCGCACTCGTTCTCGTCGCCTTCCTCAAGGTTTCACCTATATACATATTGCTCGTGACCATAATCATCGCGACCGCCATAATGTTCCACAGGGAGAAAGGAGGTAAGGAATGATCTTCATAGAACTCTTCTGGACATTTTTCGTGATCGGAGCCTTCACCATCGGCGGAGGATACGCGATGCTGTCCCTCATCGAGAGTCAGGTCGTATCCGTTCACGGATGGCTCACCGAAGCCCAGTTCACCGACATCGTGGCGATCTCGCAGATGACTCCGGGACCTATAGGTATCAACACCGCGACCTATGTTGGCTACAGCGTAGTTCAGGCACAAGGCTCGGCAGAGTGGATATGCGTACTCGGCTCTCTCACCAGCACAGTCGCCATCATGCTGCCGTCGTTCATAATCATGATGGTGATCGTACGTCTGTACGAAAAGCTCAGGAGCAACGGGGTTTTCTCCGGCGTCATGTCAGCTTTGCGTCCTGCCGTGGTCGGTTTGATCGGAGCTGCTGCGGTGGTGCTCATAACCCCGGAGAACTTCATCGACTGGAAGAGCTGGGTACTCTTTGCCATCTCCTTCGTCCTGTCAATGTGGACGAAGCTCAGTCCCATCCTAATCATCGTCGGCGCCGGAGTCGCCGGATACTTAATCTATTGATATGCACTGGTTTATCGAAATATTTACAGTACCTGGTTATCTCCAGGCCATCGTGCTCCTGTCCCTCATAAGCGGAATAGGCCTCGCTCTCGGCCAGATCAAGGTCAAGGGCATCTCGCTCGGCGTCACCTGCGTGTTCTTCGCCGGAATCATTTTCGGCGACATCTGCAAGAGGCTGGGCATCGCCGTGGAGCCCACGATGCTGACAGTCGCTCAGAACTTCGGTCTCATACTCTTCACCTACACACTCGGAGTACAGGTCGGTCCGGGCTTCTTCCCGTCCCTCAAGCAGGGCGGAATCAAGCTCAACCTATACGCCCTGCTTGCAATCTTCATGACCACTGCTGCGACACTTGCCCTCTATTCCTTCACCAGAATGACCCTTCCGGACGCGATGGGACTGCTCAGCGGTGCCGCCACTAACACCCCTATGCTTGGTGCCGCACAGCAGGCGCTGCTCGACGTACATCCGGAGCAGCACGATATCGCCAACGGCATGGCAACCGCATGTGCCGTGGGATACCCTTGCGGCGTCATCGGCGTACTGGCCTGCCTCATCATGATGAGGTTCATAATCCACAGGAAGGACGAGAACCACAAGGCAGACGCGTCCAGCACCACCTATATCTGCGAATTTTGCGTAAGCAATCCGGCGATATTCGGCAAGACCATCGCCGAGATCGCCAAGATGAGCGAGAAGCACATGACCATTTCCCGCGTATGGCGTGACGGAAAGGTCACCTTCCCTCTTTCAGACACCGTACTTAAGGAGAACGACCACCTGCTCGTAGTGCTCGCAAAGGATGACGTAGACTATCTCAAGGTCGTGTTCGGTACCGCGGAGTCCACCGACTGGAACCGTCCGGACATCAACTGGGACACGATTGACGGCAGCAAGCTCATTTCCAAGCACATCCTCGTCTCGAAGAATTCCCTCAACGGAGTCAAGATCGGCTCGCTCCATCTCCGCAGCACGCTCTCGATCAACATCACCCGCGTGAACCGCGCCGGCGTGGAGCTCATACCTTATCAGAGCCTCCGCCTTCAGCTCGGAGACCGCCTTACCGTAGTCGGAGAGGAAGCAGCTGTCGAGAAGGTCAGCGAGATTCTCGGAAACGAGCAGAAGGACCTCCGCAACCCTAACCTCGTGACCGTGTTCATCGGCATCGTGGTCGGCATCGTCATCGGAATGATCCCAATCGCCATCCCCGGAATGAGCACCCCTATCAAGCTCGGAATCGCCGGTGGCCCTATCATCATCGGTATCCTCATGGGCGCGTTCGGCCCTCGCTTCCACCTCGTCACCTTCAGTACCAGAAGCGCGAACCTCATGCTCCGTCAGATGGGAATCACAATCTATCTGGCATGCCTTGGCTTCTTCGCCGGAGCGGACTTCTTCCCCACCATACTCTGCCTCAAGGGCCTCATGTGGGTCATCGTCAGCCTTTTCATCGCGATAGTGCCGACATTCCTCTGCGCGATCATCGGCAAGAAATGGGGCAAGCTCAACTACGCACAGAACGCCGGCGTGATCTGTGGAGCTATGGCCAACCCTATGTCACTCACCTACGCAAGCTCAGTAACGGCAGACGAGGAGGCGTCAGAGGCTTACGCCACCGTCTACCCCCTCGCCGTATTCATTCGTGTGATCTCCGCTCAGATGATAATGCTGATGCTGATCTAGGCAAGCATAAGGAATACGCATGGGCGCTTGCCTATGCTGATAGGAGACTGTTTCCATTGGGAGACAGTCTTCGTCTTTATATACGCATCCGGCATGGTGATGTTAGCTGCGACGCATACCCTTGTATTGCCGTTGCAGACACTCAGGATATCGGCAAGCATACCGTCGTTTCTGTATGGAGTCTCGATGAAGATCTGCGTCTGACGATGCTGTGAAGAGAGTTTCTCTATGCTCTTGAGCTTTGCGCGACGTTCTTCAGTCTTGGCCGGAAGATAACCGCAGAACGCGAACGACTGTCCGTTGAGTCC
>JAGHUQ010000066.1 GCA_018064725.1 Candidatus Cryptobacteroides caccocaballi | reverse complement strand
TGCGTTATGCTGAGGTTCTCCTCCTCTATGCTGAGGCTTGTGCTATGACCAATGACAACGATGGTCTCCAGTATCTCAACGCTATCCAGGACCGTGCAGGTGCACCTCGCACTTCACTTACCATGGAAAACGTGAAGAAGGAGAAGATGTTCGAAATGTACCAGGAAGGCGTTCGCTACGAGGATCTCGTACGTTGGGGTGACGCAGTCAAGGAACTTGGTGCAAACGGTTCATACGTACCTAACTTCCAGGATGAGTTCTGGCTCTCTAACGAGACCAAGCCACATCATGCAGTCCTCAATGAGGCAGATGCATACTACAACGGTAGCAACTGCGGATTCAAGGCCGGCAAGAACGAGCTCATGCCTTATCCGTTCGGTGAACTCTCAATCAATGAAAACATCGAGCAGAACCCGGGTTGGTAGACATTAGTCCATCAGGAATAAAAGATGTATAGTGTGTGAGAGCGGGCCGTGAGGTCCGCTCTCTTTATTTGCTCTGCCATCACCCCCGAAATCACCCCCGAAATCACCCCGCGATTACCCCGCGATCACAAATGCTTGTATGTCAGCAATATACTGTACGGACGGCTCCCCGTTTCGGGGGAACCGTCCAATTAGGAAGCCGCTGATAATCAGATAGTTACTGTAGGCGTCGGATGACGGCTATTTCAGCTTGGCGAGACGGGCGAGCTCGTAATCGGCCGCAATCTTGTCGATGATAGAGCACACGAGATGGTAAGTGCGACCATCCTTGCTGTAATTGGCAGGAGTCATGAAACTTGCCCTACCCTGGGACAGGAGCTTGCGGGCCGTGGCGACCTTGCGCTTATTCTCCGGATTGTATACCGCAATCGTATGACCGCCGAACATCTTCACGATCTTCATGCAAGGCACATCGGTATCACCATCGCCGAAGTAGATCATGTGCGGGAAAGGAATCCTCTTGCGGTCCTCCGCCTGACTCTCGTTCACGAGGATATTGTCCCTCACCGAAAGAATGCCCTTATTGATCTTGAAAAGGAACTGAGTCTTCGCAGTATAGTCCACCGCAACGCCAGGCCACTCGGCAACGCCATCCTTGTCATACAGGAATGAACATGCGAAAATCCTCTTGAACTCGCTGGCGATTGACGTACCCTCGATCATCTCGGTAAGGCCGGACGAATTGATATAATGCTCGACTATGACCCCATGCTTGCGACCATACTCATTGATGAGCCCGAACCACTCCTTCACACCCTCGAACAGCTCCACCTGCTCGCCGAACCTGCGGAAATCCTCGCGGCGAAGGATGACACCCTTGCGCTTCGCCTCATCGAACATGAGCTTCATATAGCTCAGCACATTGCTCGCATCCTGCTGGATAGCGATCTCGTCACTACCCCTCCAGAACTCAGCCGGACTCTGGCCGATGGCCTGAATGAATCCGAACTCCTGCATGTTGCCGGGAGACAAAGTCCCGTCGAAATCGTAGACCAATGCCACGATAGGCTTCTTCCTGCTGCTCATTCAATTATCCTTTAATCCTACAAATATAAGAAAATTGGCGATACCCAAGAATTCCTTGACTCTCCGTCTGATTTTCGTCCCAATTCCCGCAAAAAAAACATCAATGCAGTGACAAATTGTCAGTCCGCACGCATTGGAACATTAATTGATTCATCGTACTGCGTCCGGAAGTCCAGCCCTTCTGCCAAACCGACGGCGGGTGCGGTGATTTCGGCGGACGTTAGATAACGACAGATAAAAAGAAAAAAGATATGGCAAACACAGGTAAAATCGGAGTAACCACCGAGAACATCTTCCCGGTGATCAAGCAGTTCCTCTATTCTGATCATGAGATCTTCCTCAGAGAGCTCGTAGCAAACGCAGTCGATGCAAACCAGAAGATGAAGGCACTCGCCCTCAGCGGAGACTTCACCCATGAACTCGGCGAAGTCAAGGTAAGAATCGAACTCGACGAAGCAGCCAGAACCCTCAAGATCATCGATAACGGTATCGGAATGACCGAAGAGGAAGTCGACAGATATATCAACCAGATAGCATTCTCCAGCGCAGGAGAATTCCTCGAGAAATACAAAGACCAGCTCGGAAGCATCATCGGACACTTCGGACTCGGCTTCTACTCAGCCTTCATGGTGGCAAAGCAGGTCACCATCGACACCCTCTCATGGAAAGACGGAGCAAAGGCCGTACGCTGGACCTGCGATGGCAGCCCGGAATACACCATGGAAGAGTCTGACAAGACCGACCGTGGTACCTGCATCACCCTCTACATCGCCGATGACGAGGCTGAATATGCTACCAAGGGCCGCATCCAGGGCCTTCTCGAGAAGTACTGCAAGTTCATGCCTGTCCCTGTCGTATTCGGCAAAGAGCAGGTATGGAAGGACGGCAAGTACGTCGACACAGACAAGGACAATGTCATCAACAAGGTCGAGCCGCTTTGGGCAAAGGCACCATCCGACCTCAAGGACGAGGACTATGACAAGTTCTACAAGGCCCTCTACCCTATGGCCGAGGACACGCTCTTCCACATCCACCTCAATGTCGACTACCCATTCAACCTCACCGGTATTCTCTACTTCCCTAAGATCAAGAACCAGGTCGAGGTGCAGAAGAACAAGATACAGCTCTACTGCAACCAGATGTTCGTGACCGACAGTGTCGACAACATCGTACCTGACTTCCTCACCCTCCTCCATGGCGTCATCGACTCTCCGGACATCCCGCTCAACGTCTCACGCAGCTACCTCCAGAGCGACTCCAACGTCAAGAAGATCTCCGGCTACATCACCAAGAAAGTCGCAGACCGTCTCGAGGAGATCTTCCGCAACGAGCGTGCGGCACTCGAAGAGAAATGGGACAACCTCAAGCTCTTCATCGAGTACGGAATGCTCAGCGATGAGAAGTTCTGCGACCGTGCGATGAAGTTCTGCCTCCTCAAGAACACCGAGGACAAGTACTATGCTATCGACGACTACAAGACAGCCATCACCGGCAACCAGACCGACAAGGACGGCAAGACCGTATTCCTCTATGCCACCGACAAGGATGCACAGTACTCATTCATCGAGGCAGCAAAGAACAAGGGCTACGACGTCCTCCTGATGGACTGCCAGCTTGACTCACACTTCGTGAACCTCCTCGAGATGAAGATCGAGAACAGCAGGTTCGCACGTGTGGATTCAGACTCAGTCGACAACCTCATCCCTAAGGAAGACAAGGTAAAGCCTACCCTCTCAGAGGATGAGCAGAAGGCGCTCGAAGAGTCTGTAAAGGCAGTACTTCCTACAGGCAACGAATACCTCGTGCAGGCAGACAACCTTGGTGCGGATGCTGCACCACTCCTCATCACCCAGAGCGAGTTCATGCGTCGTTATCGTGAGATGAGCGCACTCGGTGGCGGAATGAACTTCTACGGTCAGATGCCGAACGCATACGTCATCACCGTGAACATGGAGAATCCTGTCGTTGCCAAGATCATGGCTGACAAGACCTCGGAAGAGAGCAAGGGACTCCTCAAGCAAGTTGCCGATCTCGCACTCCTCGCAAATGGCATGCTCAAGGGCAAGGATCTCGCTGACTTCATATCTCGCAGCGCAGATATCCTTGCAAAAAATATCTAATTGTCTAAGCGTGAATCTTTAGACAGGGATGGCCTCGCAAAGTCTTCGTGACTTTCGGGGCCATCCGTATTTCTCTCCAGCCCCCAGCCTTTCCTGCAGCTCTGTTCTTCGTCAGTATGTCTGGCGGAGACAGGCACCGGAGAGGCGTGGCCACCCCCGGACACGGATGCACCACTTTTTCTTGGACAAGCAATTAGCCCGATTAATATCGCAGCCACCACAGCGAGGAGAGCATTTCCTTTTAGCTCGACGCAGCTGTGTGGGGCAGCAGCCGGAGGGCCTTTATTCCGGCTGCGGTGCGTTAGCTTGTCTCCGACCGGACGCCCCAGGGAACGTGAAATAATTGTTTCTGCTCCGACCAGCCGGGACCAGCGAAAATGTGTATATTTGGAACATGTACCCTAAATTCATAATAGCAGGAGACGCGAGGACAGGCGAAGGCTGCCTCAGGATGGGCATGGTCATAAACCACAAAGACCTCCGCATCGGATACGAGAAGATCTGGGGCGGCGGCTGGTGGTCCCGTAATGACGAAACACGCACGATCACCTTGTACGGGTCGTCAGGCGACTTCGGGTACCCGGACTTCAGCCACTGGAAGATCGCCGACCGCCAGCTTCGCAACTACGTCTTCATCTACGCCTCCAGCCCGTCCGGCGCAGGAAAAGTACTTGACACCTCCGAAATCCGCTGGATATAGCTTATTCCATCACGTGGCATTAAGTGGAAAGTATCCCTGCATGGGAGCCGATTCTTCCATTTTGCTGCATTTCTCTTCTATTTCTTGGCGTTTTGCAGGAAAAGTGCATTTGACTTAGGTGGCACCACCGCCGGAATGAAGTATCTCCGGCGGCTAAAGGTCAAGCGCAGCGCCATGCTAGATGGAGTGGCTCGCTCGCGCTTGACTTTTGCCTAGGTATTCGACACACATCAAGGTGATACACCAGTTATTGAGCAACCTGAAAATCGGAGCGCACGCCGATGTGCCACAGAAGCACTTCCAGGGCTGATCAGCGTGCGCTCAGAGCCAAAATCGTCGCGGAGCGCACACTGAACTACAATAGAGAGGCCTGTACGGCATTTTCATGTGCGCTCCGAATTTCGAGTTACAGAAAAGAGCGTTTTTCACCTCGCAACATAATCCGGCGGTAAGCGTCTCCACGGTTACGTATTGATTCGCGCGCAACAAGTCAGTAGCATTGTATAAAAACGATGAATCAAAGCTACAATCCGGCGGCAGGGCGTGTACAAAACATAGCTATGCAAGGAGTATTCGGTATGGCATGAAGAAATAAATCAATGAAATGAGGATGGCGGCACGGAAAGCAGGCAAAATGCATTTGCCCGGACCAGGGTCGGCGAGCGGAGCGCAGCCGATCTGCATTTTGCCGCTCCCGTGCCGACAGCT
>JAGHUQ010000106.1 GCA_018064725.1 Candidatus Cryptobacteroides caccocaballi | reverse complement strand
CTCGTGATCCATCTTCTCCCTGCCAGGTTCAAGAGGTGGTACAGGATTAATTTCGCGCTTCTTCCGGTACCGGTGATAGGACTATGCGTTGTCGTTGTAGTATTCATCCTGTATCAATTCGCCACCGCAGGCTTCCAGCCGTTCATCTATTTCCAGTTCTAGGCAAAGGCCGCCGGATTTCCCAATCATGCAACGTTTCAATTCGGCGCTGCATCTTTATCGGGTAACAGGAACAGAAATGAAAAGAACTGCAAAATATCTTCTCGGACTTCTCGGTTTTACTGCGATGGCTTCGTCGTGTATCGGCAGGGTCGAGTACGGATGTCCGCATGTCGATTATAGAATCTCTGGAAAGGTGGTTGACGGGGAAGGTGTACCGGTTGCCGGAATCGAGGTCTCCACCCGTGACGGTTACGGTCAGAAGGATACGACGGATGTCGATGGCAAGTTCCTGATCAACGGCGACGACATAGGCTGTCCGGACAGGCTTTCGTTGAAGGATGTCGATGGCGTGGAGAACGGGCTGTACAAGTCCAGGCAGGCTCCTCTGGGCAGGTTCACCCAGGTTGAGAAGGGTGACGGTCACTGGTATGACGGAGTGTATGAGTCAGAAGGTCTCGTGATCACCGTCGAGAAAGAGGAAAACTAGTTCAGTATTATGTAATATGCCGGCAATCGGATGCCGGACACGAAAAAAGGCGGGGAGAAATCCTCGCCTTTTTTCGTACCCAGAGCCGGGATCGAACCGGCACGCCTCGCGGCATTGGTGTTTGAGACCAACGCGTCTACCGATTCCGCCATCTGGGCGCGGTAGGCCTATGCCTCAGTAGAGGATGCAAATATAGGCATTTTTTGGAAATGTGAAAATGCGGATGTAATCTGCTGTGTATTATTGGTCTTCTTCCAATGATCGTATATACTCCAATTCCCCTTCGGCGTACTCTTTGGTCTCCGGATCCCAGAGGAGTGTCCGGAGCACGTTCTTTGCCTCCTCCAGCCTGTCGAGTTCGATCAGAGTATATGCCTTCCTTCTGTTGAGGAAACGATTCAGGTCTCTGAGTGTTGTCCCGTCAGGATCCTGCTGGAGCACTTGTGCAAGATAAGCATCTATGAACTCAAGCGCCCTTGGGTCTCCACTGTTTACGAGCCCGTTGATGAATTCGATGATGCACTGTTTGTCCAATGTATATCTGGCTACGTTCAGGAATGGTATTGACTTGTTGTACAGCCCGAAATCGTTGAAGTCGTATCCGATATTGTAACAGCTGAAAAGTGTTTCCTTCGTCACCTTGTCCGCTTTGATCGCCTCAAGGATCTTGATGGTCTCGTCATGGATTTCGTTGAGGATGGACTGCTTCCCGTTCCGCAATGTGAAGGTCTGGAAAACAGGTGTGTTTGATTTAAGGGTCAGGTCATGCTTGTCGTCATCTCCGATGAAGTTCGGTATCATGATGCTGACCATGGTGGCTCCCTTGTCCAGGGGTTCGCTTCTGAGGACGATTGTGTTCGCCCAGCATGAAGAGGAACTGTCGGACACATCCTTGAGGTCGGAGCAGTCCCTTGAGTATCTGAAGACAGCCGTGGCGTCTCCACTGCATATGTCGCTGATCTTTGTGCTCCAGATATTTCCCTGGTCATCCAGGGTTGAGGAAGTATATTTCTTTCCCTTCTTCTGGAAAAGAGACATGCCGGTGACGCTGTTCTCGGGAACGTTGAACAGGGTTTCGAGCGTGTAGCCGACCGTGAGGTCCTTGTCGGGAGTCTTCATCTTTGTGAGGAAATCATCCTCCAGATAGTCTTTGCCTTCGCTCCATGCGATGAGCCCTTCGAAATAGTTTTTTTCGATCGGGTTGTCGAGATGTTCCAGGGCGGTGAGCATAGGCCCATATATGCAGACAGAATCCCTGGTGAATGTCATCAGCCTCGAGAAGTCTGTATATGCATCGAACCATTCGGAGTGTTGGACATGGTTCAGACCTGAACCTGCATAAAAGTCCAGAGTGAACCGCTCGCGGCAGCTGCTTACATAAACGTACTGGTCAATGCTTTCCGTGTTGTTGTTCCATGCATCTATGGCTTCCTCTTCAAATATGGCGAGTTCAGCCAGCCTTTCGGCGTTGTCCTCAAGATCATACACCACCATGAGACTGGATGTGAAAGGCTCTTCTCCAACTGCGATCAGCGAGACTCTGAAGTACGCAGCGCATTGTGTGCATCTGTGGCAGCGTATATGGAGGACCAGGGAGGCTTCGCTGCCGTTATGGATTGTCAGTACGAGGTTCTCCTGGCTTTTCCTATCGTTATATTCACCGTTCGCGTCCTTTTCGAGCATTGCCTCGGCAATGTCGAAATTGAAGACTCCGCCTTTGCCGGTGATGACGTAGCTGTCTTCTCCTTCTTTATGGATTGCGTTGACTGTCATGGTCTCTGCCGATGCTCCGCCATCCGTCAGGATTGTCTCAAGTAACGCCCCGACAGTCAGCGCGTCACCTTTGCTGAAACGTTTTGTCGGTATCGGCTGATGGCGGATCTTGGCCTCATAGATACGGAACAGTTCAATGTCTGTGCTGTCTGCGGATGCGGTTGCGCCGCTCTGCTGTGCGGATAATGACCAGCTCGCCGCGAGGACGGCAGACAAGAACGCGATGATACGTGATGTTTTCATGGCTCTATGGTTTACCTCCAAAGTTAATTACTATATTTGTATAGTTATTAGCATTATGAAAGGAATTGTCGTATCTAAAACTGCCGATTGTCTTGCGGAGCTCCTCCAGGAATATGGTTCCGTGTATGTGGTGTATGACGTCAATGTCGAGGCTTTTGCCGAGGCGGAGGTGATAGCGCGTATCCCGTCTGAGAAGTTCAGGGCTGCTCTGCCCCTGAAGATCTCCGAGGAGAACAAGACTCTCGAGACAGTTGGCTCGATCTGCCGCTGGCTGCTTCAGGGAGATGCGGACAGAAGCTCGTTCGTGCTCGCCGTCGGAGGCGGCATCACCACCGACGTGGTCGGCTTCGCTGCGTCTGTCTATGAGAGGGGAATAAAATGCGCATACGTGCCGACGACCCTTCTCGCCCAGGTTGACGCGGCTGTCGGAGGCAAGACGGGAGTGAATCTCGATTCATACAAGAACATGGTCGGAACCTTCACCCTTCCCCAGTTCACACTCATCACCTCAAAGGCGCTCGAGACACTTCCGCGCAAGGAATTTCTCTGCGGTGCGGCTGAGGTCCTCAAGTCCTTCATCATCGAGGACGGTGGCTGGTACGAGAAGGCCGTGGACTTCCTCTCACGCTATAGCCGTGGCGAGGCTTCTGCGGCATCCGAGGAGGTTACTCCGATCGTGGAGGCAGCCGTGTCCGTCAAGGCCGGCATAGTCGAGAGGGATTTCCGCGAGGGAGGCGAGCGCAAGAAGCTCAATCTCGGCCATACCTTCGCACATGCTATAGAGCATATCTCGCAGCAGGAAGCTGCTGAGGGCAAGATCCCTGCACCAGTGCCTCATGGCGAGGCCGTGGCGATGGGAATGGTGCTTGCGGCAGAACTTTCGGAGAGGCTCGGAATTGCGGAAGAAGGCCTTGCGGCCAAGGTCCGTGCAGACATCCTTTCGTGCGGTCTCCCGGCTGAATGCCCATATCCGGTGGAGCAGCTCAAGTCGGCGATGCACCATGACAAGAAGGCTCAGGGAAGCAGCGTAAGCTTCGTGCTCATGAGCCGCATAGGAGATACTCCGGTACGTAAACTTGAAATAGATACACTGTAGAAAATGATTTGTACTGTACTGCAGAATAGGAACTATCAGCAGATCATGGACGCGCTCCAGTTCTGCGAGATGGCTGAGATAAGACTTGACAAGTGCGAGCTCACCATGCGTGAGATCGAGAATATATTCATGGAAGCTGACGTTCCGCTCGTGGCGACCTGCCGCATCTCTCCGGAGGTGACGGTGGATCAGGCGGAGAAGAAGCTTCTGAAGGCCGTTGAGGCCGGTGCGAGCTTCGTGGACATTGAACTCGGGGCTCCGAAGTCCATGTCGAAGCGCGTGCGTCAGGCTGCGCATGAGTGCGGAGCCGTCTTCATCCGCTCATACCATGATTTCGAGGCTACTGACTCCCATGAAGCCCTCAAGGCTCTCGTGGACAAGTGCCGCTACCACGGTGCTGACATGGTCAAGATCGTGACCACTGCGAAGAGCGAGGAGGATATGGACAATGTCCTTTCCCTCTACAATGACTACGAGCCATACGGTCTCCTTGCGTTCTGCATGGGAGAGGCCGGACGCCAGTCGCGTATTGCCTGCCTTGCATGTGGCGCACCATATACCTATGCCGCATACAACGAGGAGGAATCTGCGGCTCCGGGCCAGTGGGTCGCATCGGAGATGATGGAAGAGCTCTACGGAGACAGGACTTTCATCAAGACAGAGGGACTTCGCATGCCGGCTTCCAAGAGCTTTGCCCAGCGCGCAATCATCGCTGCGGCTCTTGCAGATGGGGAATCCCATCTCTGTCACTATACCCCTTGCGAGGACAGCGAATCTGCGCTCAATGTCGCGAGGATGCTCGGCGCGGATGTGAAGCTTGAGGACGGTACCATCACAATCAAGGGAATATCTGCCGGCGTCGGTACCGCTGATGTGCCGGCAAAGAAGCTGGGCGTGAATGAGATCCATGTCGGCGAGTCCGGCCTTCTCACAAGGCTGATGATTCCGCTTGCCGCTCAGCTCGGTGACGGCCCTGTGCATCTTACCGGAGAGAAGACCCTCGTGAACAGGTCGCTTGACGGCGTGCCAGCTATCATGTCCTCTTTCGG
>JAGHUQ010000029.1 GCA_018064725.1 Candidatus Cryptobacteroides caccocaballi | reverse complement strand
GAATGTCCTGCAACCATATCAGGAGCAGACTCCGCCTTGCATGTGAATTCGACAAAGGAATGGATGAATACCGCCGGTTGGGTAACGGCTGTCGTCCTGAGGTCCTCATCGCTGCCGTTGAACATCACATCAGAAATATGGAATCCGAGGACATCATCCGCCTGGGAGAACAACTCCCTTGCAAGCCCAAAACTGTCGTAAAGGTCCTTGGCCATACCCGGGAACTGCGAGCCCTGACCTGGAAAAACATATGCTTTCATATATCGAATCTGTTGAAAAACCGATTTCCGCGTATGAAATCTGTCGCTTGCAAAGTTACCAAACTATTTGCGATATTGCACATTAACAGACAAAGCAACTCCAAAATTTCAGAAATCATCAAATCTTACTTTCATTCGTGGGAGAAAAAGACTAAATTTGCACGAATGTATACATGCTCGTACGCGCAGGCGTGCGCTACGCGTCGTGCAATGACAACTATAGCCAACAACAAACATTTTAATATCTACTATGGCAAACGAGAAAAAATTCATTACCTGTGACGGTAACTATGCAGCTGCCCATGTAGCTTATCTCTTCAGTGAGCATGCGGCTATTTACCCTATCACCCCATCTTCGACGATGGCTGAATATGTCGACGAGTGGGCTGCACAGGGCAAGAAGAACCTTTTCGGCGAAGTCGTAAAGGTCACTGAGATGCAGAGCGAGGGTGGTGCTGCCGGCGCAGTACACGGCTCACTCCAGGCTGGTGCCCTCACTACAACCTTCACCGCATCACAGGGTCTCCTCCTCATGATTCCTAACATGTACAAGATCGCAGGTGAGCTCCTTCCTGCAGTGTTCCACGTTTCTGCACGTGCACTCGCAGCTGAGGCTCTCTCAATCTTCGGTGACCATCAGGATGTAATGGCATGCCGTCAGACCGGTTGGGCAATGCTCGCTTCCGCTTCCGTACAGGAGGCTGAAGACCTCGCAGCGGTAGCTCACCTCTCTACTCTCAAGGCACGCGTTCCTTTCGTACACTTCTTCGATGGTTTCCGTACCTCACATGAGATCCAGAAGATCGAGCTCCTCGATGAGGCTGCCCTCAAGAGCATGATCAGCGAGAAGTCACTCGCTGCTTTCCGCAAGAATGCTCTCACTCCTGACGCACCTGTAACCCGCGGTACCGCACAGAACGGTGACGTATACTTCCAGGCTCGCGAGGCTGCTAACGCATATTATGATGCTGTTCCGGATATCGTCGCACGTTATATGGGTGAGATCAGCGAGCTTACCGGCCGCGAGTATCGTCCTTTCGACTATTACGGTGCAGCTGACGCTGAGGATGTCATCATCGCAATGGGTTCTGTTACCGAGACCATCAAGGAGACCATCGATTACCTCGAGGCTCAGGGTCGCAAGGTCGGTGTCGTCATCGTACGTCTCTACAGACCTTTCTCAGCCAAGTACTTCCAGAAGGTTATGCCTAAGAGCGTGAAGAGGATTGCAGTCCTTGACCGCACCAAAGAGCCAGGCGCAGTAGGTGAGCCTCTCTACCTTGACATCAAGGCAAGCTATCAGGGCGTCGAGGATGCACCTATGGTAATCGGAGGCCGCTATGGTCTTTCATCAAAGGACACCACTCCTGCACAGATCATCGCAGTTTACGACAACCTCGCATCTAAGGAGCCAAAGAACGACTTCACCATCGGTATCGTCGACGACGTCACCTTCAAGTCACTCCCTGTAAAGGAGGAGATCTCAATCGTGAAGCCAGGTACCACCGAGTGCCGTTTCTATGGTCTCGGTTCAGACGGTACCGTCGGTGCAAACAAGAACACCATCAAGATCATCGGTGACCAGACCCCTCTCTACGCACAGGGTTACTTCGACTACGATTCGAAGAAGTCAGGTGGATACACCTGCTCACACCTCCGCTTCGGTGCGAGCCCTATCAAGGCTCCATACCTCGTAGGTACTCCTGATTTCGTAGCATGCCATGTTCCTTCATACCTCAGCAAGTACAACGTGCTCGAGGGAATCAAGGAAAACGGTACCCTCCTCCTCAACAGTCTTTGGGATGAGGCAGAGACCCTCCAGAGAATTCCTGACCACGTAAAGGGAATCATCGGTCGCAAGAACATCACCCTCTATATCATCAACGCTACCAAGATCGCAGCAGAGATCGGACTCGGCGGACGTACCAACACCATCCTCCAGTCGGCATTCTTCAAGATTACCGGCATCATCCCTTACGAGGAGGCAGTCGGTTACATGAAGAAGGCAATCCTCAAGAGCTACGGCAAGAAGGGTGAGAACATCGTCAACATGAACTACGCTGCAGTTGACCGCGGTGGCGAGTACACCAAGGTTGAGATTCCTGCAGATTGGAAGAACATCACCGGCAAGTTCGAGAACCCTAACAAGGACCGCATCGCTCCTGCATTCGTCAAGAACATCGCAGATATCGTCAATGCACAGCAGGGCGACAAGCTTCCTGTAAGCGCATTCAAGGATATCGCCGACGGTACTATTCCTGCAGGCACTGCCGCATACGAGAAGCGTGGCGTCGCAGTCGTTGTTCCTGAGTGGAATTCTGAGAACTGTATCCAGTGTAACAACTGTGCATACGCATGTCCTCATGCTGCAATCCGTCCATTCCTCATGACAGCTGACGAGTCAGCCGCTGCTCCTGCAAGCATCAAGCGTCAGCAGGGTAAGGCTAACCTCAAGGACTACATCTACACCATGCAGGTATCTCCAGCAGACTGTACCGGTTGCGGTAACTGCGTTGACGTCTGCCTCGCAAAGGAGAAGGCTCTCAAGATGGTTTCTTACGAGTCACAGATTCCTGAGCAGGCTAACTTCGACTACCTCAACTCTAAGGTAGGCTACAAGGAAGTTGGTGACAAGACTGCAAACGTCAAGAACAGCCAGTTCGCACAGCCTCTCTTCGAGTTCAGCGGTGCATGTGCAGGCTGCGGTGAGACTCCATACGTAAAGACCATCACCCAGCTCTTCGGTGACCACATGATGATCGCCAACGCTACCGGATGTTCATCAATCTATGGTGCTTCATTCCCAGCATCACCATACTGCACCAACGCTCAGGGCCACGGCCCAGCTTGGGCAAACTCACTCTTCGAGGACTTCTGCGAGTTCGGTCTCGGTATGAAGCTCGGTTCTGACCGTGCTCGTGCTACCGTTGCCGGTCTCATGGAGAAGGGTCTCAGCTGTTCATGCTGCTCAAACGAGATGAAGGCTCTCTTCACAATGTGGCTTGAGAACAGGGAGGATGCAGCCATCACCCGCAAGGTTGCTGACGAGCTCGTTCCTCTCATGGAGGCTTGCGGTTGCGACACTTGCAAGGCTCTCCTCGAGTACAAGCACTTCATCCCTGCACGCTGCCAGTGGATCATCGGTGGTGACGGCGCAAGCTACGATATCGGATACGGCGGACTTGACCACGTACTCGCTTCTGGTGAGAATGTCAACATCCTCGTACTCGACACCGAGGTTTACTCTAACACCGGTGGACAGTCATCTAAGTCTACCCCAGCAGGTGCGATCGCCAAGTTCGCCGCTTCAGGTAAGAAGGTCCGCAAGAAAGACCTCGGCATGATGGCTATGAGCTACGGTTACGTATACGTTGCACAGGTTGCAATGGGTTCTAACCCAGCTCAGTTCATCAAGGCAGTACGTGAGGCTGAGGCTTACGATGGTCCATCACTCATCATCGCTTACGCTCCATGTATCAACCTTGGCCTCAAGGCAGGTATGGGTCTCAGCCAGAAGGAGGAGAAGCTCGCTGTCGACTGCGGTTACTGGCACCTCTACAGGTACAACCCTGCACTCGAGGGAA
>JAGHUQ010000050.1 GCA_018064725.1 Candidatus Cryptobacteroides caccocaballi | reverse complement strand
GTAGCGGGAGTGGGTCACGATCCCACGACCTCCGGATTATGAATCCGACGCTCTAACCAGCTGAGCTACCCCGCCATCAGGATTTCCATTAAAAAAACGCACGTTGGTGCGTTTTTTTGTTGAGATAGAAGGACTCGAACCCTCACTGACAGAGCCAGAATCTGTAGTGCTACCATTACACCATATCTCAATAGCCCCGAAAAGGGATTGCAAAGGTAAGAAGGTTTTCTACAAATCCAAAAATTTTTTGAAAAAACTTCTGATTTATTAGGTATTAGCCGCTCTATTTGACAAGGAGAGCCACAGCATAGACCTCACAACCTTCTCCGCGTCCGACGAATCCCAACTTTTCGGTCGTGGTCGCCTTCACGCTGACGCAGTCCATTGGTATTTCCATGATGCCTGCGAGGCACTCTCTCATCGAATCGATATGCGGTCTGAGCTTAGGACGCTGCAAGGCGATGGTGATGTCAACGTTGCCTACTTTCCATCCTTCCTTGGAAATGAGTTCCATGACTCTTGCGAGCAATATCTTGCTGTCAATACCCTTGAACTCGTCAGAAGTGTCTGGAAAATGTTTCCCGATGTCACCAAGTGCAAGGGCGCCGAGAAGTGCGTCGCAGAGTGCGTGGATGGCTACGTCTCCGTCCGAGTGTGCAATGCAGCCTATCGGGCTGTCGATCCTGATTCCACCGAGCCACAGCGGCAGTCCGTCCGCCAATGCATGGACGTCATATCCGTTGCCTATCCTTATGCTTTCCATATCTTTCAACAATTTCAGCAAAAATAGTTATTTTTGTCTTTCAATCATAAATTACGGAACTATGGGTTTCAATTTCGGATTCTTCGGAACCCCTCAGCACAGGGAGTTCAACTACAAGCCGGTTTATTACGATCCTGAGAAGGAGGCACGCAAGGAGCGCCTCGAACGTCTCGGTGAAAGGAAAGAGGATGTCGATGACAAGCCTTATGTTCCCGGCATGTATATCAAGGGCAGCATCACAGACCGTAATTACAGGGTCGAGCGTGGTGCCAACAAGGCTCAGAAGGTGCTCGGAGCTGTGGCTCTGGTGCTTGCCTTCGCCGTGATCTGGCTCATCGCCAAGTATTACCCTATGATCTGGCAGTAGGATTATGCCTATCAGGATACTGCCGGGCAATATAGCCAACATGATAGCAGCGGGAGAGGTCGTCCAGAGGCCGGCTTCCGTCGTGAAGGAACTCGTCGAGAATGCAGTCGATGCGGGTTCCTCCAATGTCACCGTCGTCATTCAGGACGCGGGCCGTACGCTGATCCAGGTGATCGACGACGGCTGCGGAATGAATCCCGACGAGGCTGTGCTGTGCTTTGAGAGGCACGCCACCAGTAAGCTTGCCACGGCAGAGGATCTACAGAACATACATACTTTCGGCTTCCGAGGAGAGGCTCTGGCATCCATCGCCGCGGTCGCTGCCGTGACGCTCAAGACGCGTCGCGAAGAGGATGAGGTCGGCTGCGAGGTCGTGATTTCGGCATTCAACCATGTTTCTACCGAGGAGGTCGCATGCCCTCGCGGCTGCAATTTCGCCATACGTGACCTTTTCTACAACGTTCCGGCAAGGCGCAAGTTCCTGAAGTCGGACAATGTCGAGTTCAAGCATATAGTCGCAGAGTTCACGAAAGTTGCCCTCACGCGTCCCGACGTGGGATTCACACTCACCCACAACGGGAAGGAGATATATGTCCTCAAGCCGGCGAAGTCGCTGAAGTTCAGGATCCAGGACCTCCTGGGGACCGGAGCTGCGGCAGAGGTCCTCGACGTCGATGCATCAACGTCCATCGTGAACATACATGGATATATCGGACGTCCTGAAGGTGCGAAGAAGGGCTTGGGCAACCAGTATTTCTTCGTCAATGGACGTTACTTCCGCAGCCCATACCTCCACAAGGCGGTGATGAAGGCTTACGAGAATCTCATCCCAGGCGATCTGACACCGTCATATTACCTCTATCTCGAGGTGCCTGCCCATACCGTTGACGTGAACATATCGCCGACGAAGAGCGAGGTGAAATTCGAGGAGGACGGTATCATTTTCCAGACTATCTATGCCTGCCTGAAGGAAGCACTTGCGAAGCAGTCATTCGGTGACAGCTTGGATTTCGACAGGGGAGACGCACCGGAACTTCCGTCATTCAGCAGGAACTTCGAGGAGTTCCATCCTGTGTCGGAACCAAGCGTGAAGATTGATGAAAGCTTCAATCCTTTCGACAGTGACGGTTTCCCTTCGGAGGTCGACACCTTCAGCGGTACAGCATCATACGGCGGCGGATTCGGCGGCCGTGGGTCATCTTCGTCCTTCGGTACAGGTTCGCCCGATGCCGGCTTTGATGTCCCTACTCCTTCGAAGGCAAACTTCATGGGCAATTCGGCTCATCTCTCACACGACGAGGGCTACGGCAAGCTTTTCGAGGACAGGATGCTCCCTTCGACGAGTTCCCTCGTCCTTCAGGGCAAGTTCATACTTACTGCCGTGAAGTCCGGCCTGCTCGTCATCAACATACGCAGGGCCAAGGAACGCATTCTTTTCGAGCGTTTCCTTGAGGCTCTTTCCAAGGATGCTCCGGCATCCCAGAGCTCCCTTTTCCCTGAGCCTGTCCAGATAGGCGTGGAGAATTGTCTGCTCATCGAGGACAATCAGGCCATGCTCCAGTCGCTCGGCTTCGACATCAGGCTGTTCGGCAGCGATACCGTGGTGGTGAATGCGGTACCTGAGGGTTACGGCGTGCAGCATGAGGGGATACCAGTCATGGTTGACAACATCATAGATGCCCTCAAGTCCAACACTGCCTCGCTCTCTGAGACCATGACTGCCACCTTGGCAGAGAAATTCGCCCGTGTGGGAGCGGCAACTGACGAACCGATGACTTCCCCTGTTCAGGCACAGAGGTTGATTGATACTCTCTTCGGCTGCGCAAATGCAGAGTTCACGAATTCCGGGCGCAGGACGATGACCATCATTCCGATGGAGGACATCGAGAAGAAATTCTAAAAATCAAGAAAGATGAGTTACTACTACAGCAACGGTTCCGGACGCGGCGGTTTCCTTTCCGACCTGCCTCCTGCAACCAAGAACATTATCATAATCAACGGATTCTTCCTCATCATGATGTATCTCAAGCCGGATCTCATGACAGAGAAGTTCGCCTTGTTCTATCCGTCATCGAGGTACTTCCATTTCTGGCAGTACATCAGCTACATGTTCATGCATGGCGGATTCATGCATTTCTTCTTCAACATGTGGTCACTCTACATGTTCGGAAGAGTGCTTGAGAGAGTATGGGGTACCAGGAAGTTCCTGATCTTCTATTTCGTGACCGGCCTTGGCGCCGCTGCCGTCCATACCGGGGTATCTGCCATCCAGGCCCAGCATCTTATGACCCAGATTGCAGAGAATGTCCCAGGTGCGGTCACCGCATACAGCAGGCTTCTCGCGACACCTACTGTCGGAGCTTCCGGCGCAATATATGGTATCCTGATGGGTTTTGCCATGCTGTATCCAGACTCTGTGCTCACCCTGATATTCCCTCCGATAAGCCTCAAGGCAAAGTGGTTCGTGCTGATATTCGCGGCAATCGAACTTTTCACGGGAGTCACGGGAACTGCAGAGGGCGTGGCACATTTCGCTCACCTCGGAGGAATGATATTCGGATATATCCTTATCCTCATCTGGAAGAAGCAGCACAGACTGTATCAATATGAGTAAGAACCGTTTTTTCGGACTCTCAGCACGTTTTCTGATGCTTATGGCGGCGGGCCTTCTCGTCGTTTCGTATCTGTCCGTGCTGGTCAATCCGGAAAAGCTGTGGTTCCTTGCCCTCTTCGGCATTCTCTTCGTGCCGATCTTCCTGTTGAACCTCTTTCTGCTGGTCTGGTCGCTGCTGCGACGTTCCAAGGCCGTTCTGATCCCTCTTCTGGCGCTGCTCCCGTCACTCGTGTTCATGGGGGGCTTCGTGCAGCTGAGCGATAATTCCCGCCCGGATGAGGAGGGGTCGATAAAGTTCATCAGCTATAACGTCGGCAGATTCTCTCCCAACAAGAAGAGGGGATTGGACACTCGTCCGGAATGTCTGGATTCTGTGGCCGCGTATATCTCCCGCCAGGATGCCGACATCATCTGCCTGCAGGAATTCTACGTTCCATACCCGGACAAGGCATCCGCTGTGATAAAGTCCCATTTCAAGGGCTACACCCCGATATATTACATGTACTCGAGCGAGAAGGGAATGTACGGAAACGTGATTCTCAGCCGCCTGCCTGTTTCTGACAAGGGCTCAGTCAAGTTCGAGGGCAGCTCGAATCTTGCCGTATATGCGGATGTGAAGATAAGGGATAAGGTGGTGCGCGTCTACAACTGCCATCTCGAGAGCTACAATATCTCTCTGGCTGCTCTTGCGCGTTCCCTTCGCGGTGACTACAAGGCTGCGATGCAGGAGACTGAGAGCAAGATGAAGAGCTCGATCGTACGCCGTCCTGCACAGGTCAACAAGGTGCTTGCCGACATAGAGAAAAGCCCGGTGGAGTCGCTGGTCTGCGGAGACCTGAACGACAGCCCGGTCTCATATACATACTATCGCCTCAGCTCCCGTCGACATGACAGCTTCCGCTCGGCCGGTAAGGGCTTCGGAGCCACCTATTCCTTGCTGTGGCCACTGCTGAGGATAGATTATGTGTTTTACCCGCGCGGCATGAAGGCAACTTCCCACCGCTCTCCCAAATTGCATTATTCCGATCACTATCCAGTGATAGTACAACTCTGACAAATGATGAATACAGAAGAATTGAACAAGGCCGTGAAGGTACTTCGAGAAGGAGGTATCATTCTTTATCCGACCGACACCGTATGGGGAATAGGCTGTGACGCCACCAATCCTGAGGCCGTTGCCAAGGTATATCAGATCAAGAAGCGCTCGGACAGCAAGAGCCTTGTGCTCCTGGCTTCCGACGTGGACATGATATGCAAGTACGTCAAGGAAATCCCGGAGATCGCGCTGCAGCTCATCGATGTCAATGACAAGCCTATGACCATCATATATCCGGATGCGGTGACCGGTAAGTACGGCCTGGCTGAGAATGCCGTCGCTGAGGACGGGACTGTCGGAATCCGTATTCCCATGATGGATTTCTGCAAGGATCTCTGCGTGAAGCTCGGCCGTCCTGTCGTGTCCACTTCTGCGAACATATCCGGAGAAGCAACGCCGAAGAAGTATGCCGATGTTTCCGATGACATCCGTAGTTCGGTTGACCATATAGTCGACCCTGCCCTGGAGGCCGGAGCCACAGGACTTGCTTCTCAGATCATCAAGGTCGGAATGGATTATTCCATACAGATCATACGCGGCTGATATGGAGCTTTTCTACGCTGAAGAGATTACTGGCAGCCTCTGCTCCCTGAGCCAGGATGAGGCGGCTCATTGCGTCAGGGTGCTTCGCCATCGTAGCGGCGACGAGATAAACGTGATAGACGGAGAGGGTACCATGTACCGTTGCCGTCTTGTTTCGGATTCGCCTAAGTCCTGCCAGGCAGAGATAGTGGAGGCTTTCCCGGGCTGGGGTTCTCACCCGTACAGACTCAACATGGCCGTGTGCCCGACGAAGAACAATGACCGTTTCGAGTGGTTCGTTGAAAAGGCGACGGAGGTCGGAGTGGATGTGATATCTCCTGTGATAGGCGACCATTCCGAGCGTAAGGTGTACAAGACTGAACGTGCCTCCAAAATCGCTCTCTCGGCAGCGAAGCAGTCTCTCAAATCGGCGGTTCCCGAGGTGGCGGAGCCCGTAAGCGTCAGGGATTTCATCAAGGCAAACGCATCTTCGGATGCCCTTAGGCTGATAGCATACTGCTTCGAGGACGAGTCTCATCCGAGGACTTCCGTGAAGGCTGCTCTCGCCAAGTCTTCCGAGGCTTCACGGGATGTCATCATACTCATAGGCCCGGAGGGCGACTTCTCCAGGGAAGAGGCATCGCTTGCCATTGACTCCGGATTCATCCCCGTCCATCTGGGGGCATCGCGTCTGCGCACCGAGACAGCTGCCGTGACTGCAGCCGAGGCCGTATACTTTACATTCATGGATTAATCTCGCATGTTCATAGGACTGCTTTCAGATACTCACGGCGTCTTCGAGGAGCCGTTCAGGAAGTTTTTCGAACCGGTTGACGAGATATGGCATGCCGGGGATTTCGGCGGAGGCTACAGGACTATCGCGGAGATCGCCGAGTTCAAGCCGACCGTGGGAGTCGTAGGCAACTGCGATGAACGCAACCTCATGTTCGACTATCCCATATATAAGAGCTTCGAAAGAGAGGGGATGAGGATACTCATGACCCATATCGGAGGTTACCCCGGAAAGTATGACCCGTATGCAAGGAAACTGATCGATCAGTTTCAACCGGATATCTTCGTTTGTGGACATTCCCATATACTCAAGGTCGTGAATGACCAGCGTCGCAACATGCTTGTAATCAATCCTGGCGCTGCTGGTATCCAGGGCTTTCACCTCGTAAGGACTGCTCTTCGTTTCCATATAGACGAGGGTAGGATACACGATATGGAAGTCTTTGAGTTAGAACGTCGTTAGCCCGGACTTACAGATTTTTTTAAATTTTTTAAAAAACTTTTGGAGATACCGAAATTTGGTTTACATTTGCTGAAAATTTTACTAGTAGTGTAATTAAACATTCATTTGAAATGAAAAAGGTATTTATGTCAATTGCCGTAGTTGCAATGATCGCTCTTGCTTCTGCATGCGGAAACAACTCTAAGAAGGCTGCTGAGGCTGAGGAGAGCTGCGAGTGCTGCGAGGAGTGCACTGAGTGCTGCGATTCTTGCACCGCTTGCTGCGATTCATGTGCAGCTTGCGACTCTTGCGTGGCTGAGTAATCAACCGGCGGGGTTTTCGCCAGACGGCAAAAAGGACGTTGTCCAGAGGGACAATGTCTTTTTTTTTGTCTAAATTTGTCTGTAAACAACAGGTTGATATGGCGACGAAGGTAAAAAGTACATGGTTCTGCACCTCGTGTGGAAGTGAGAGTCCGAAGTGGATGGGCAGATGCCCGGGATGTGGGGAGTGGAACACTATGGTCGAGGAGACGGTGGTAACCGGCAAGAAGACGGCCCAGTCTGCGGCGGTGGCTGCGAGTGCGGGTAGGAGACCGGAGCCTCTCTCGAGCATTGACTATGCTTCGGAACCTAGGATATCCCTCAACAATGAGGAAGTCGACAGGATATTGGGAGGCGGCCTTGTCCAGGGCTCGCTGGTGCTCATCGGTGGCGAACCGGGTATAGGAAAATCGACCCTCAGCCTGCAGATACCTCTTTCCTGCCCTGGTCTCAAGACTCTCTATGTGACTGGAGAGGAAAGTACCAAGCAGGTTAAGCTCCGTGCGAAAAGACTCGGGGGAGAAGACAGCAACTGCCTTATATATAGCGAGACCCTCATGGAGAACATAATCGCTGAGGCAAAGAGTATAATGCCAGACCTGATGATAGTCGATTCCGTGCAGACCATGTTCTCGCAGAACATCGAATCTTCTCCTGGCTCAGTCTCGCAGATCAAGGAAACTGCGGCCCTGCTTCTCCGCCTTGCGAAGGAGACAGGCATTCCTGTCATCCTCATAGGCCATATAACCAAGGAGGGCAGCATAGCGGGACCAAAGATACTTGAGCATATCGTGGATGTCGTGCTTCAGTTCGAGGGTGAGAACAGAGGCTCGTACAGGGTTCTCCGCAGCATCAAGAACCGTTTCGGCTCGACGGCAGAGCTGGCGGTGTTCGAGATGACGGGAAAGGGACTCCGTGAGGTGGTGAATCCGTCCGAGATGCTGATACCCATGCATGAGGAGAATCTGAGCGGCGTTGCCATAGGTGCCATACTGGACGGAACAAGGCCGTTCCTGATCGAGGTCCAGGCTCTGGTAAGTTCTGCGGTATACGGCACTCCTCAGCGTTCTGCTACCGGATTCGACGTGCGCAGGCTGAACATGTTGCTTGCCGTCCTCGAGAAGAGGGCCGGGTTCAAGCTTAGCCAGAAGGACGTGTTCCTCAACATGGCCGGCGGTATGAGAATTACCGAACCTGCCTGCGACCTTGCCGTGGTATGCGCTGTCCTTTCGTCCAACTTCGACTTTGCAATCCCTTCGAATGTCTGCTTTGCCGGTGAGGTCGGTCTGAGCGGCGAGATCCGTCCGGTTGCGCAGGTAGACCGAAGGATACAGGAGGCGGCACGTCTTGGATTCAGACAGATCTACGTGTCTTCCTACAGCAGTGTCGAGAATGTTCCGAACGGTATCCAGGTCATAAAGGTGGCCGACATACCAGCTCTTTGCCGCACGCTTTTCCGCGGTTAGTATTTCCTTTCGAGAAGTTCCGTGATGAACTTGTCTGCCGCTGCGTTCTGCTCAGCGGTCGAAGCCGTGCTGTTGTTGATCATGAAGGAGAATATGATGGTCTGGCCGGAGACTGAACCGTTCCCGCCTGCAGAGACGGCCGAGCCGGAAGGAAGGATGTAACCGCAGTAGCAGCGTACTCCATCCATGGATCCGCTCTTCATCCTTACTCTGATTCTCTGTGAGTCCGGAACGCCTGGGAGCCTTGTCCTGACTGTGCCGGAACGTCCCACTGTCGGGAAGCTTTCCAGAAATACGGGATATTCCCTGGTCTTTGTCATAGCCTTGAGGAAGTTGCAGAAGAAGTCTGGGGACACATAGTTTCCTCGTGAAAGACCGCTGCCGTCCTTGAACTGGGCACGTCCGGTGGTGCTCACTCCCATTTTCCTCAGCTCCGCGTTAAGTGCACTTCTGGAGGATTCTATGTCTCCCTTTCCGGAAACGACCTTTCCGAGCGTCCTGAAGATTGTCTCCGCCATGAAGTTGTTGCTCTCGAAGTTGGTCTCCTTTATCACCTTCGCAAGGTTCGGAGACCTGGTCTTTCCTATGATGGTAAGCTTGTCCTGTGCGACGATTCTGCCATTTCCCAATGCGAAGCAGCTTCCTGTGTCCGCAGAGCCCTGGCTGCTGATGCCGGCCTTCTCGAGAAAGTCGCGGAAGTAGCATGCACATGTGTACTCCGGGTACTTGTTGCTGCACATGAGTACCTTCTGTGCCTTTTCCAGGGCGAAGGTTCCGCGTATCGAACCTACGGGTGCCAGCCTCGTCGTGTACAGGTAAAGCTGGTCGCCGGTGTTCTTGTTTCCGGTCGTGCAGTCGTATGAATATTCCATCCATGGAGTCCTGGGATAGGAGTCCTCTATCCTCACGGGAGCTCCGACAGCATTGCCTGGACCTACCCTGAAATCCTTCCTGTTCTCAAAGAATGAGAGTCCGCTGACTCCGGTTCCATAATATGTCCCGAGATCTTCCCACAGCCAGGTGGGGTCTTCCATCGGCCCTTCGATGTATCTGCCGTCTCCGACTATGGATCCTTCGATTCTCTGTATTCCGGCATCGCGTATGAATCCGGCCCATTTCGCGAATGTTTCGTCGATGGGGTATGCAAATGATACGGGGGATGCGAGGGTCGGGTCTGCGCCGCCGATGATGTAGAGATCGCCGTGGAGAACGCCGTCGCTGACTGTACCCGAATAGCCTATCCCTGTCTCCCAGCGGTAGTCTCCACCGAGTCTGGTGAGCGCTGTTCCTGTGGTTATGACCTTCATGTTGGACGCAGGGACGAGCATCTGATTGCTGCCTGTGGAAACGATGGTCTCGCCGCTTTCGGTGATCGCGAGCGCAGCTATGATGCTTTGAAGTATTATGCTGAATAATATGTTCATGTCTTTCTCCTATTCAAATGGGTTGCAAATGCCGAGCGCCTTGCCTTGGTATATGTCTCTCTGATCCAGCCTCTCGTCCAGAAGTTTCAGCAGTTCGGCGTTCCTGATCAGCCCCCATGGTGTCTCGGTGACGAAGCGTGGAGGCACTTCTCCCGCTATGCGCTCTATGTACAGGTCCGGACGCAGGCGTGACAGCATGTCGCAGATGAAATCCAGATATTCGTCCAGGGTGAAGCGCACGAAATCCTCGGGATGCCCGGCGTAGTCCTCCACCATCTTCGTGCCCTTGACGAGCTGGAGCTGGTGGAACTTGACGGAGCGTATGGGAAGTTCATTTATCATGGAACACTGCTCCAGCATCATTTCCCTGCTCTCTCCCGGCAGGCCCAGAATGAAGTGGGCACCCATGTCAAGTCCTCTTTCCGCGCTCATCTGAATGGCCCTTCGTGCGGTTTCGAAGTCGTGCCCTCGGTTGATTCTCCGCAGGGTCTTGTCGTAGCATGATTCGATTCCATACTCCACGATGACTATGGAATCCTTGTTGAGCTCGGCCAGGAGGTCGAGCTTCTGCCCGTCGACGCAGTCCGGTCTGGTGCCGACGACTATTCCTACGACATCCGGATGGGAAAGTGCTTCCCTGTAGATTCTCTCCAGCTTCTCGACAGCTCCGTAGGTGTTGCTGAAGGATTGGAAATATGCAAGAAAGTGGCGGGCGTTGCGATAGCGTACACGGTGGAACTCTATGCCTTCGTCAATCTGCTGGAGAAGCGGCTTCCCGGATGTGCTGTAGCCGGGGTGGAAGGCTGCGTTGTCGCAGTATGTACATCCTCCGGTGCTTATGGTCCCATCCCTGTTAGGACAGCTGAAACCGGCATCCAGAACCACTTTCTGGAGCCTTTCTCCATAGACCTTCTTGAAATAGCCGACGAATGAGTTGTAACGCTTGTCCATGTTGCAAAGTTAGGAAAAGCTTGCGGAAATTGCTTCTTTCGTGGAATTTTGCCAAATTTGCGTCAATGAAGAGGTTTTGTATCATATCATTCATGCTCTTGATGGGCAATCTTCTTTCCGCGCAGCCTTTCGCAGTGGTGGAGTTCTCCGTCAGCAACCTGCGCCAGAAGCCCGATTACGAGTCTCCGCTCGAGACCCAGGAACTGATGGGTACCGTGGTCGAGTATCTTGATACCGAGGGGTATTGGATGAAGATCAAGAGTCCTCAGCCTTATGAGGCCTGGGCGACTGACAAGGGATACATAAAGATGAACAGGGAGTCCATAGAAGCCTATGAGAAGGCTCCCAAGTATATCTGTGTCGCAAATGTCAGCACCGTATACAGCGATGCGTCAAGGGATTCCGATCCTATCTCCGACCTTGTGATGGGTGATGTGCTCCGCAAGGTCTATATGAGCGGAAAGATCTACAGGTCCAAGGGTTTCGTGAAGGTGATTCTCCCTTCCGGCAAGAGGGGATGGGTGCCGGAGGAAGACCTTATGGACAAGGATATGTGGAAGAGGCAGTGTGCTGACAACCTTGTCGCTGGCAAGACTGCGGACAATATCGTGAAGCTCGCAAAGCGCTTTGTCGGCATCCCATACCTCTGGGGTGGCATGAGTCCGAAGGGCTTCGACTGCAGCGGCCTCGTACGCCTCTGCTATCTGATGAATGGCATTGAACTCCCCAGAAATGCCAGTCAGCAGGTAAAGTTGGGCAAGAATGTGGAACTGAGTGATCTCAAGCCTGGAGATCTTCTTTTCTTCGGTTCCATCGATGACGGAGGAAACGAGAAGGTGACCCACGTGGGTATGTACATAGGAAAAAACCATTTTATCCACTCGTCCCATGTGGTGAGGATCAATTCACTCATCAAGGGCGACTCGGACTGTTACGAGAATGTGTCCCGCCTTCTCCGTGCACGCAGGATGCTGTAGATGCTGACAGCGTGCGACTTTTCTTGATTATTGAAAAATAATGCTTAATTTTGAGGCCTGAAATTTAAACGAATTCAATATGAACCTTAGAGTTATCAAAAAAGACATCGAGTATTTCATCGGTGAGTTTATTGACGATTGCACCCTCTTCATGGCACTCAACCCAGAGAAGAACACAGACGAGATCGCAGCGATCATCGACGAGTCAGTAGACCTTTACAATGACCTCAAGACCAGGATCAACCATCCTGATGAGCCAAAGAAGGCATACTACAACGCAATCCGCAACGACCTCTTCGCTGGTCTCGATCAGCTTTGCGAGAAGCTTTCATCAGCTATCAACAAGTAAGAAAGGTCACAACAGTGATAATAGGAGGCTCCGCCCGTCAGGGCGGGGCCTTTTTTTGATTATTTTACTATATTTGTAAGTTTGTAATATATTACGATTATTATGCGCCGTCTGGCTTACATATTCGTTGTCCTGCTGACACTTGCTGCAGCTCAGTCATGTGAGATGGTCTCGACCTTCATACATGACGGCGAGGTCGTGGCTTCTGTCGGCAAGAACAAACTGTATCGTCACGACCTGGAGGGTCTGATTCCTGCCGGCCTTCCGGCCGAGGACAGCCTTGCCCTCGCGCAGCAGTATATAAATTCATGGGCGGCGGACCTTGTTTTCCTCGGAACTGCGCAGCAGAAGCTTTCAAAGAGCGAGAAGAATCTCACCAAGGAGCTGGAACAGTACAAGAATGCGTTGCTCAAGTACCGTTACGAGAATCTCTACATAAATGAAAGACTCGACACAACGGTGACCGATGCTCAGGTTGAGGAATATTACGAGAACCATAAGGAAAGTCTCAAGCTCGACTATCCTATCGTGAAGGCACGATTCATCAGAATCATCCCCGGTACTATCTCGGTCGACAAGGTCAGGAAGAAGATTGCTTCCGACGCTTCGGAAGACCTGGTCGACTTCGACAGCATCGTCTATTCATGCTCTGACCGTTATAACGACTTCGGGGGAGCATGGGTGGAGATCACTGCCCTGGCACGTGAATTCAGCATCGACTATGGTACCCTTTTATCCCAGATGAGAAATTCCTTCGTGGAGATGGAGGACTCTGAGGGAAGGATATGTCTTGCATATATCTCAGATTACATGCGCTCCGGCAACGTCCCTCCTGTGGAGTTTTGCCGGGACATCATAGAAAACGTAATAATCAGTGCACGAAAGCAGACCCTTCTGAACGATTTGGAACGGGACTTGCTTGAGGATGCACGCGAAAACGGTGTTTTTGAAATTTTCGAATAGACAATGAAGAATATCTTTAGAAGCCTTGTGCTGCTGTGTTTCTGCAGCCTTTCTACTTCAGCGTTCGCCCAGAGATACGAAGGCGGCCTCATCGACAAGACTGCCGCAGTGGTGGGCAATGAGATGATCACGCTCTCTCAGATTGAGGAAGAGATCCAGATGATGAGAGCCCAGGGCATGTCGGCGGACAGGAACGCACGCTGCGAGAGTCTGGAGAACATGATGGTGGCCAAGCTTTTCCTCATGCAGGCTCGTGTGGATTCCCTCACGGTCAATCAGGATGTCGTGATGAGCGAGCTTTCCCAGCGTATCGACCAGCTCCGTACTTCCCTCGGAGGAGATGAGGAGGTAGAGGAGTACTTCGGCAAGCCTGTCTACAAGCTTCGTCAGGAATGGCGCGAATCTCTCGAGGATCAGACTCTTACTCAGCAGATGCAGCAGAAGGTTGCAAGTGCGGTTACTGACCTTACTCCTTACGATGTCCAGAAGTATGTGGAGACCCTCGACCCAGAGGACCTTCCTCTCGTTCCTATCAAGTATCAGCTCAGCCAGATCTGCCTCTATCCGGACCGTGAGGCTGCGAAGCTTGCCGTGAAGGAGCGCCTTCTTGCCATCCGTGAACGTATTATCAATGGTGAGAGGTTCTCTACCCTCGCACGAATATATTCGCAGGACCCAGGCAGCGCCCGCAAGGGTGGTGAGCTCGGTATGGCTTCGAAGAGCATCTTCTGGCCAGCATTCTCTGATGCCGCCATGGCTCTCAAGCCGGGCGTGGTATCGCAGATCGTGGAAACTCCTGACGGCTTCCATATCATCGAGGTACTCGAGAAGAAGGGCGATATGTTCAATGCCCGTCACATCCTGCTTCAGCCGGAGTATACCGATGATGACAGGACCAAGGCATTCACCACGCTCGATTCTCTCAAGGTTGAGATAGAGAACGACGCGGTGACCTTCGACCTTGCAGCGAGATTCTACTCTGAGGATGCCCCTACAAGGACCAACGGCGGTCGTATGGCAGACCCTAACACCGGTTCTTCATATTTCGAGATTGACCAGCTCAAGCCTCAGGATTACAGGGAGATTCAGGACCTCGAGGAAGGACAGATCTCTGAGCCTTTCGAGTCACTCGACAATGAGGGACGTAATGGCTATCTCGTGTACAAGATCATCAAGGTGGACAAGATCATCCCTTCGCATCCGGCATCCTTCAGCACGGATTTCCCTGTCCTTCAGAGCGAAGCTCAGAATGCGGCGTCAATGAAGGCAATCGACAAATTCATCGCGGATAAGATAAAGTCTACCTACATCGTCATCGACCCTATGTTCAAGGACTGCGAGTTCGAGAATGCCGGTTGGGCCGAGAAATTCAGATAGCATAATTGCGGATGACCCGTAAGCACCTGGCATATATCCTGGTGGCGCTTTTCGTGCTTCCTTTTGCCCTTCCTGCCCAGAACCGTCCTCAGAATCAGAGGAAACAGTCTCAGCAGGAAGACAGTCTTGCCCGCCTGATTCAGGCGGACACGCTGCAGATGGTGGAAAGATATGGAATCACTTACCGTAAGGTGAAGGGTCATGCCAAATTCTTTCACAACAATACATACCTGATATGTGACTCTGCGCTCTGGAACGTCAACACCAAGGTGATCGACGCGATGGGTCATGTCCAGCTCAAGCAGGAAAAGACCGTCCTTACAAGCGACAACCTGACCTACTATGTCGACAGGGACCTTGCTGAGTTCCGAGGCAATCTCGTGCAGCTCGTGGACGCAGATCACAATACCCTTAAGACCAAGTATCTCGACTACAATACCAAGGATTCCGTTGCCGTGTTCCGTAACGGAGGCTCGATGAGGGATAAGGATGGCCAGATAATCGAGAGCCGTACCGGAACCTATGATTCGAAGATAAACACCTTCACCTTCAACGATGACGTGAACATGTTCACTGACTCGATGTTCGTGAAGACTTCCTACCTGAAGTACGAGTCGGACAGGAACGTCGCAACCTTCGGCTACAATACCAATGCATGGAAGGACGACAATATGCTTTCCGCCAATGCAGGTTGGTACGACAGGGACAGGGAGGTCTTTTTCTTCCAGCGTCAGGTCCATGTCATGTCCGAGACGCAGGAGGCCTGGGGCGATTCCCTCTATTTCCATCGTCTTACCAACGACGTGACCATGCTTGGAAATGTTCAGGTGACTGATACTACAAGGAATGTCTATGCTCTCGCAGGCAAGCTGGACTATGTGGATTCTATCGGACGGACGATGATGACCCGCAAGCCTGCGGTCATAGCCGAGATGGAGGAGGAGCAGTCGGATGGAACCGTCCAGAAGGATTCTCTCTATTTCGGTGCGGATACATTGATATATCTCAGCATAAGGATGTGCGATGTCGATTCTCTTGAGAAGGTACAGGCAGAAAAGCGCCTCGAGTCAGTGGGCAACGATCCTGTGACTGCTTTGAGAAAGCAGGCGGCAGAGGCTGCGAGAAAGGCTGCCGAGGAGGCTGCTGCCAACGATCCGAACAATCCTGAGAATGCGAGAAAGAATGCTGAGGCTGCGAAGAAGCAGGCTGACGATGCCAGAGTCGCTCAGCGCGAGAAGCCTAAGGCCAGGGGACGCGCGAAGGACGAGACAAAGGACGAGGGTCAGGGTGGCTCTGCGTCTGATACTCTTGACATGGCCGACACCCCTACGGATATCGCTGATTCCATCGGTGTCGTCGCCGATACCCTGGGACAGAGTGCGACAATGCCGGATGAACCTGCTGCAGATGACCAGGATGACACTTCTGATCAGTCCCAAGACCCTTCTCCGGACAGGGGAATGACACCTCCGCCTGTCCCTGGCGGCGATGACGCTGACTCAGTTTCCGTTGATGTACAGGCACCGGCGGAGCCTCTCGATACCACCAAGGTCGGTTTCGTGCATGCATACAGGAACGTGAGGATGTACAGAAAGTCAATGCAGATGGTCTGCGACTCTCTCAGCTATACTGACCTCGATTCCCTTGCCAGGCTTTACTATGCCCCTAAGATCTGGAATGAGGAGGGCAGACATCAGTACAGTGCCGACAGCATTTATGCGGCTGTCGTGAACCAGCGTCTTGACAAGGCGAATCTCCTTTCCGACGCCTTCATACACATTCAGGAAGATACCGTACATTTCGATCAGATCCGCTCAACCGAGATGACAGCGTTCTTCACTGAGGACAATGCACTCAGGCGCTTCGACGCGCTGGGAGGTGTCACGGCAATGTTCTACCTCGAGGAGAATGATGTTCTCGCCACCGTGAACAAGAAGGACTGCAAGATGATGTCTGCATTGTTCAAGGATGGAGACATAGAGAAGGTATATTATTTCGAGACCGCAAAGAGTGACGGATATCCGGTCGTTCAGCTCAAGCATGACGACATGTATCTGAAGGGTTTTGACTGGAAACCGGATTCAAGGCCCAAGAGCAGACTTGATGTGACGAACCTCAATCTCCGGGCGAGTCAGCGGTCGAAATACAAGGATGTTCCGGAACCTAGGTTTATCCAGACCGAAATGTACTTCCCTGGATACATACGTGACATACATCGCCAGATCGAGGTGAGAGATTCTCTCAACAGGATACGGTCCGAGCGAGATGAGCAGAACCGTAGGCTTCGTGAGCAGATGGAGACTCAGGAGCGTAGCGATTCCCTGGCATTTGACGCCGGTCTGGACTCTCTCGTGGACGTTGGCCATGTGGCTCCGGATTCACTGTCGCGTACTGAGACGCCTCAGCTTGATGCTCCTGAGGACAGTACGACCGTCGGAAATTCTCCTTCGATAGATCCTGTGAACGATACACATCAGGAACTTACCCCTGAACAGATAGCGGCAGCACAGAAGGCGGCCGCCAAGGCCCAGAAGGAGAGGGAAAAGGCCGAACACAAGGCGGCCCTCGAAAAGAAATGGGCGGAGAAGGACGCAAAGCTGGATGCGAGGGAGGCTGCAAAGAAAGAAAAGGCCGCTCAGAAACTCCGTGACAAGAAACTCAAGCAGCTTCGCGCACAGGCCCGTCAGGACGCAAAGGACCAGGCCAAGCTCGAAGAATGGACGGAGCGACTGAGAAACAGGGAAGCTAAGAAAGCAAAGAAAAAACATTGACATATATGGAAAACATACTCGACAGATTCCTGAGATACGTCTCAGTAGACACACAGTCTTGTGAGGAGTCAGAGACTCAGCCAAGTTCAGTAAAGCAGCTCAATCTTCTCTCCATGCTTCGTGACGAACTCGAGGAGATGGGCGTCAGCGCCGAACTCGATCAGTACGGTTATGTGATGGGCACCATTCCTTCGAACTGCCCTGACAAGGATATTCCGGCCATCGGCTTCATCGCCCATGTGGATACGTCTCCTGATGCTTCAGGCAAGGATGTGAAGCCTCAGATCATTGAGAACTATGACGGCTCTGAGATCGCCCTCAAGGGTGTTCCGGGACTCTTCCTCAAACCATCCGAGTTCCCTGAGATACTCGATTACAAGGGCCAGACCCTCATCACTACCGACGGTACGACCCTTCTCGGAGCTGATGACAAGGCAGGCGTTGCGGAAATCATGGA
>JAGHUQ010000030.1 GCA_018064725.1 Candidatus Cryptobacteroides caccocaballi | reverse complement strand
AAACACAATGAAACGATGACCATACCATTCATAGATTTCCACGTCACCTTCCTCGACATGATCGATTACATCGGTACCTTCGCATTCGCGATTTCCGGTGTCAGGCTCTCTTCGACCAAGAAGTTCGATCTCTTCGGCGCGTTCGTCGTGGGATTCGTGACTGCGGTGGGCGGCGGTACGATCCGTGACCTCTTCCTCGGCGTCACACCATTCTGGATGGTTCAGCCGTCGTACGCAATTATCACCTTCCTTTCGCTCATCACCGTGATCGTGTTTAAGAAATGGATAGTCAGGCTGAACTACACCTTCTTCATATTCGACGCCATCGGCCTCGCACTCTTCACCGTGGTCGGATTCGAGAAGAGCATGAACGCGGGAAATCCCACATGGATCAATATCATCATGGGATGCATCACCGGTGCGGCCGGCGGTGTGATCCGTGACGTGCTCATCAACGTGGTGCCGCTCATCTTCCGCAAGGACATCTACGCGATGGCCTGCATCGGCGGCGGATTCTTCTACTGGCTCAGCATGAAGATGGGTCTCCAGACCATCGCGTGCGAGATCATCGCCGCCATCGCAGTGCTCATGATCAGGATACTCTGTGTCCACTACGGTATCGAACTTCCATCCCTGTACACAGACGACAATTCCGGTCAGACAAGAATCCGCAGGGGAGGTGGGAAATAATGAAATTTTTTTCGTATATTTGTTAAGCACTTAACAGATATACGTTATGAAAAGATTTTTTCTCTCTTTCGCCTTTTTGGCAGTGATCCTTGCATCCCCTTCCTGCAGCAAGGATTTGATCGATGATCCCGGCAAGGTTCCTTCAGGACCTGTGGTAAAGCCTGGAACAACCCCTTCGACACCGACAGATGACCCGACTGACGAGCCTTCAGACGAGCCTGGAGATCAGGGTCCGGAGTACGAGGTCGACAACTGGGGCTACGCGACCTTCACCCATGAGGGTTTCCAGTTCAAGGTAAGGGAGAACAGACTCTCGACCGAAGCTGCTCAGGCTGCTGTCGAGCATATGAAGTCCGACATCGACAAGATCGTCTCTTTCGTTCCCGAGAAGGTTCTCGAAGTGATGAGGACAAAGCCTATCTGGCTCGAGGAGAACAACAGCAAGAATCCGAGCGCTGCATGGTATCACACCAATGCCGGCTATCCAGGTTCATACGGTGACATTCCAGACAAGGGCAAGTGCGTAGAGATTACAAACTACACATACTATGTCAACTGGTCAAACCAGAATCAGCCTTTCATGGTATTCCATGAGCTCTGCCACATGTACCATGACCACGGTCTCGGCGGATCGACCAACCAGACCATCAAGCAGGCGTACAGAAGGGCCAAGAACAGCGGCCGCTACAAAGAGATATATTACAGGTACAACGTCAACGACCCTCAGGAGAAATGGACCAAGACCACCGATGCATACTGCATGAACACTGAGTGGGAGTACTGGTCAGAGATGAGCGAGGCTTACTGGGGCGAGAACGACTACTATCCTTTCAACTACGAGCAGCTCAAGGAATTCGATCCTGACGGCTTCGCAATGTGCGAGGAGATCTGGGGACCGCGCGAGTTCTAAGTCTCTTTTCAGCAGGATTCACTTTGTGGACAATGATATGAAAGGTCGGCCTCCGGGCCGGCCTTTCCTGCTTATGCGCCGGGCTTATGTGCCGGGCCTTCTTTCTGCCTCTGCCGGCCTGTCGCTTATGCGCCGGGCATACGGCAAATAACAAAAAGAGTGTTAAATTTGCAGATATCTTAACTCAGAACATGAAAAGGACAATCTATACACTCGTTCTTCTCGCAGCCGTCTTCGCAAGCATCTGCGCCGCAGACGCCCGCAAGAAATCCTCAAATGAGGAATACGTCGTCGATGAGTACGGCTACGCGACATACAGCCACGCCGGATTCCAGTTCAAGATCAAGGAATCTGTCATCAACACCCCGGAAGCACAGATCGCCATGCAGCACATGCGCGACGACCTCGACAAGATCGTGTCCATCATCCCAGAGGAGGCTCTCAAGGTCATGAGGTCAAGGCCGATATGGATGGAGGAGAACAACACCCACAACAGGAGCGCAGCATGGTACCACACCTCAGCGGACTACCCTGCCTCGATCGGAGATATCCCAGCTAAAGGCAAGTGTCTCGAGATCACGAACTACAACAAGTACGTTTCATCCACTGCCATGAACCAGCCGTTCATGGTGCTCCATGAGCTCTGCCACCTCTACCATGACCAGGCTCTCGGCAGCTTCGGCAACCAGGAGATCCAGGCCGCATACCTTAATGCGAAGAGCAGGCATCTCTATGACACCTATTACAGGAGATACTCTCTCGACGACCTCCAGGGTACAGAGTACAAGGCTGACGAAACCAACCATGTCTATTGCCTCAATGACTCATTCGAGTTCTTTGCTGAGATGAGCGAGGCATACTGGGGCGGCAATGATTACTTCCCATACAACTACGAGCAGCTGAAGGCCTTCGACTCCACCGCCTTTGCTCTCATGGAGAAGATCTGGGGACCACGCAAGTTCTGACAATTTGTCAATGGTCCAGGAATTGTGAGTACTAAGGATTTGTAAATAGAAACATATCATACATATGAAGAAAATTCTCTACACTTTTGCTGTCGTAGCAGCGATGTTCGCTTTCTCATCATGTCAGGAGAAAATTGATGACCCAGGTAAGAAGGACAAAGACCAGACAGAGAACACTGATGACAAAGGGTATACTGTAGATCAGTATGGCTATGCAACCTACACCCATCAGGGTTTCGAATTCAAGGTGAAGGCCGGTCTTATCACGACTACAGACGCACAGAAAGCTATCCAGCACATGCGCGATGACCTCGACTTCATCGCTGAGAACTTCCCTGAGAACGCTCTCAAGATACTCAGAAAGCACCCTATCTGGATGGAAGAGAACAACACCCGCAACCCAAGTGCCGCATGGTGCCACGTCAACGCCGACTACCCTGCTTCTTACGGCGAGTCATACAAGGGACATTGTGTGGAGATTACCAACTACAAGAACTACGTGGCATGGTCCAACCAGAACCAGCCTCTCATGGTGCTCCATGAGCTCGGCCATCTCTACCATGCCCTCGGCCTCGGCGGCGA
>JAGHUQ010000113.1 GCA_018064725.1 Candidatus Cryptobacteroides caccocaballi | reverse complement strand
CCCAAAGGTAGTAAAAAAACAAATAAGCCCTGCAGTTTCCTGCAAGGCTTATCCAGGGTGCCTGGTGGGGCTCGCACCCACGACATTCAGAACCACAATCTGACGCTCTAACCAACTGAACTACAGGCACCATGTTGGTTTGGGAATGCAAAGATAGATATATTTTTGGAATCTGCAAGCCGTTTTCTCCATTTTAAGAGGTAGAACGACGATTTATGATTACTTCTTCCTGTGGAAAAATTCGTGGTGCCCGCAAAAAAGTGAAAAGTCTCCGGATTTCTTGAAATGTCGTTTCCGAGTGTATCTTGCGTGCCGGGAATTCAATTGCCAAACCTAACTTTGACGACATGAAGATGTTGGATATGTGCCTCGACGAGAGGCCGAGGGAGAAGATCAGAAAATATGGCGCACGCAATCTGAGCAACGGTGAGCTGCTTGCCGTGCTTCTCAGGACGGGCGTCGTCGGAAGCAATGTGCTCGAGGTGGCTCAGTCGCTGCTCGTCGCTTCGGAAGGAAAATTGTCAAAGCTGTATGCGCTGTCCGCAGAGCAGATGATGAAGGTCCCGGGGATAGGGGAAGACAAGGCTGCGACTCTGACCGCTGCATTTGAGCTGGGACGCAGGTGGATGTCGGAATCCACGGACATCGCAAAGGTACCCATACGTTCGGCGGAACTGGCCTGGAGGGTCATGGCGCCGAAGCTTAGAGGGCTTGACCATGAGGAATTCTGGGTGATGCTGCTGAACAGGGCCAACTATGTCATATCCTTGGAGCATATTTCGGTAGGCAACATAAGCAGCACTTCTCTTGATATCCCGCGCATACTCAAGAAAGTGCTCGACAAGAACGCCACCGGTGTCATCATGTTCCACAATCACCCGTCAGACAATCCTATGCCTGGGCAGAATGACATAGATGCAACGATCGCCCTGAAAAAGGCTTTGGAGTCGTTGGACAAGCAGTTGCTGGACCATCTGATACTCTCAGACAGCGGATACTACAGCTTTTCTCAGGAAGTTGTGGTGAAGAGCCCTGCGGCACTGACGTCGGAGGACTAGAGCGTCTTGCGAAGTCGTGCCTTGGGAATGTTGAGGATGTCCCTGTACTTTGCTATGGTACGCCTTGCGACCTTGTAGCCTCGCTTCTCCATCTCGACGACGAGTTGGTCATCGGTGAGAGGGTTGCGGGTGTCCTCGTTGTCTACGAGTTCCTTGAGCACCTTCTTGAGCTCTCTCGTCGATACTTCCTCTCCATCCTTGTTCTCGAGTCCTTCAGAGAAGAAGTACTTGAGCGGGAAGATTCCGAAATGGGTCTCGATGTATTTGCTGTTTACGACACGGGAAATCGTTGAGATGTCGAAACCGGTTTTCTCAGCGATGTCCTTGAGGACCATTGGCTTGAGGCAGGATTCGTCTCCGTCCACAAAGTAGTCGTGCTGGTAATCGAGTATGGCTTTCATCGTGCTTTCGAGGGTGTTGTGCCTCTGCTTGATCGCCTCCACGAACCATTTGGCCGAATCCATCTTCTTCTTGACGAAGGTCGCGGCCTCCTTCTGCTCTCTGGTTGAGCCTGAACCGGCTGCCTCCATGAGCATGTCAGCATATTTCTTGTTGATTCTCAGTTCGGGTACGGAGAATCTAGGCATGGAGAGTTCCATGTTTCCGTTGACGTAGTCCAGTACGAAATCCGGAACGATCTGCTGGGCCTGGTCTGTATAGGAATCGTCAATCTGGCCTCCTGGAGAAGGATTCAGCTTGGTGATCTTCACCATTGCTGCCTTGAACTCATCTTCGGTGACGCCGAGCTTGCTGATAATCTTGGAGAAATGTCTGTTCTTGAATTCCTCGAAATATTTCTCTACGATGGTCAGTGCCAGCTGATTGGCAGGACTTGGCTTCTTGTTCTTGAGCTGGAGGGCAAGACACTCCTGGAGATCCCTCGCGCCGACTCCCACAGGCTCGAACTCCTGAATGACCTTAAGCATCCTCTGGACCTCTTCCTCGTCTGTCTCTATGTTTGCCCTGAAGGCCATGTCATCGACGAGGTTGTCGATGGAACGACGCAGATAACCGTTGCTTTCGAGGCTTCCGATTATGAATGCCGCCACAGCTCTCTCGTGCTCGTCAAGGTTCTTGTATCCGAGCTGGTCCATCAGGCTCTGGGTGAAGCTTTCCTTCACCGAGAAGGTGCTGAACTGGGACCTGCTGTCATCATCCTTTCCGTAATTGTTGACCCTCAGCTTGTATGATGGAATCTGATCTTCCTCCTTATATTCGTCAAGCGAGATGTCCTTTGGCTGGTCCTCAGCCTCCCGGGACTCATCTCTTGGAGCTGTGTCCTCGTCAAGCACGGGATTGTCCTCCAGCTCCTTTCTGATACGCTGCTCCAGCTCCTGTACGGGGAGCTCGATCAGCTTGATCGTCTGAATCTGGAGAGGTGAGAGCTTCTGTTGCTGCTTGAGCTCAAGACCGAGTGTCTGTTTTGCCATTGTTTCCTCGCTTATTGGATTTTTCTGCGGACCTTGATTGTGTCTGCCACGAATGCATTCGCCTTGTCAACGACAGGTGATTTGATGTTCTCCTTTATGACGAACGCGCTAGGAAATTCACTCTTTATTCTTGCCATGAACTGCATGGCTTCCGATTTTGTCCTGAAGTCACCGACGGTCACCTTGAAATACGGATTCACGTAGGTCCTGTATGCGGGAACGTCGTGATGGGACTGGCAGAATGCGTTGTACACGGCCATGGAGGCGTTTCTTGAATTCTGCTTGTTATCGAAATATATCCTGACCCTGTAGCCCTTGAGAGCCCTGTTGGAGTTCGAACGGACATGCGCGTCCATCGCCGAGGCGATTGCGCTGGACTGTTTTACGGTGACGGTTGCGACATCTCCCTTTGACTTTGACGGCATGAGGGAAAGTATGCTCCTTCCGTAGAGTGAGGAGTCTGCGGCATCAGCCATCCTGAAGATGACTGAATCGACCAATTCGTAACGTTCCTGCGCATCGGCCTTCGCCGACATTCCTGTAAGGAGCATGCCGACTGCCATGAATATGTAAAGAATCTTTTTCATTTTATTTGTCCGTAAGTTCGTTGAGGGGAATACCCATCTTGTTTACCTTGAACTTGGCTCCGCTCTTAAGCTTTATGGTCGTGTGTATGTCGACCGTGTATTCCTCAGGGTTGAAGTTCCTGGCCAGCGTCATCAGCTTGAGAATACTCATTCCCTCGCCGAGTGTTGCGGTTCCTGTGACCTGGTAGACACCGTCCGTCTTGCCCGGGATGGTGACGTCAGTTGCATCAACCGTGCCAATCTCAGTGCCTCCCCTGTAGATGGTGGCGCTGTTGTTCTCGAGAGTGAACTGGATGATAGGGTTATGGATGCCCAGGCTAAGCGTGACGTCCGCTGATCGGAGACCTCTCATGTTGAAGTCCTCTATCCTATACGATGTGAGGCTGATGTCGCTCACCTTCGAACAACTTGTCCCGAACAGCATCATGACTGCCAAAACCAGGATTCCGATATGTCTGCCAATTGTCTTCATCGTTGCCATAGTATTCATGCAAAGGTACAAATATTGTGCGAAAAATAATATCTTTGCGGCTCAAACGGTTTCAGACATGAAGAAGATATACATCGAGACTTACGGCTGTCAGATGAATGTGAATGACAGCGAGGTGATACTTTCCATACTCTCCAAGGTAGGCTATGAGCGCACTGAGTCCATGGAGGAAGCGGACATCATCCTTGCAAACACCTGCTCGATCAGGGAAAACGCAGAGCAGAGGGTGTATGGCCGAATCGATGTGTTCCGCCTTGAGAAGCAGAAGAGACCTGGCGTAATCATTGGCATCGTGGGATGCATGGCAGAACGTCTCAAGGACAAACTCCTTGACAGCCATATCGTGGATCTCGTTGCCGGTCCGGATTCCTACAGGCATCTTCCGGAGATGGTGGAGGCAATCACTCCTGACTGCCCTCAGATCGATGTGCAGCTCTCGCGCGAGGAAACCTATGCAGACATCACCCCTGTCCGCATGGATAAGAACGGCGTCAGCGCCTATATCTCGATCATGCGTGGATGCAACAACTGCTGCTCTTACTGCGTCGTCCCTTATACCCGCGGTGCCGAGCGCAGCCGTGATCCGTACAGCATAATCCGTGAGGCAGAGGAACTTTTAGCTGCAGGATACAAGGAGGTGAGCCTTCTCGGTCAGAATGTGGATTCCTATTCATGGAAGGCTCCTGCCGATTGCGCTGAGCATGCAGGTGAGACCATGAATTTTGCGCAGCTTCTTGAAAAGGTCGCTTCGATCAGCCCTGAACTGAGAGTCCGTTTCTCTACGTCTTATCCGTCAGACATCAGCGATGAGGTCCTCTATACCATGGCTGCTCATGAGAATATCTGCAAGCATATCCATTTCCCTGTCCAGTCGGGCAGCAACGTGATGCTCGAGAAGATGCGACGCAAGTACACCAGGGAGTGGTATCTCGAGAGAGTGGCGAAGATTCGCGAGGTCATTCCGGACTGCGGCCTGACCACCGACGTCATTGCCGGATTCAGCGGAGAGACCGAGCAGGATCATCAGGATACCTTAAGCCTTTTCGAGATCGTGAAGTTCGATGCAGCTTTCATGTTCCAGTACTCCGAGCGCCCGGGAACGCTTGCTTCCAAGAAATATCCCGATGACATCACTCCGGCAGAGAAGACCCGGAGACTCAATGAGATCATAGAGCTCCAGGGCAGGATGGGCGCGCTGAATTATCGCAACCAGATAGGCAAGGTCCACAAGGTGCTTGTAGAAGGCCCTTCAAAGAAGAGCGCGGACGAACTTTGCGGCCGTGCCAGCAACTACATGATGTGCGTGTGGCCGGACCTGACCCACAAGGTCGGTGATTATGTCACCGTGAAGGTGGTTGATGCAACTCCGGCGACTCTCCTGTGCGAGCTCGTATAGCTTTTAATTTGGAATAATTCAAAATTATTTGCTCGCCGTGTTTTTTTCGTGTACTTTTGTGGTATGAATACGCAGAAGACTACGGACCTCAGGGAGTTCAAGAACATCCTCAAGAAACATGGCCTCAAGGCCACCCCTCAGCGCATAGCTGTACATGAGACGATGATGAAGCTCGGCCACGCATGTGCTGATATGGTCGTGGACGAGATCAACTCGTCCGGCACGACTTCCGTGACTGCGGCGTCCGTTTATAATATTCTGTCGCAGCTTGCCCTCCTCGGCGTGTACGGTCACAGGCTGAGTGCCAATAACAAGATGTATTTCGACGTCAATACCTTCAAGCATGTGCACATGTACGATTGCGAGAATCACGTGTACAGGGACGTTGTCGACAACGATCTCATGACCATGGTTTCAGAGCATCTTGGCAGGAAGAAGTTCCGCGGTTATTCCATCAAGGACATAGATATCCAGATAATCGTACATCCTACCAGGAGAAAGGCACCTAAGGCTTAACTGTTTTACCAAGATTTTTGATAAATTTGCAGGTTGCATGCAATAGGCAAAGATGAAGGTAACGGAAAAGAATTTCAGGTCTTATAGAAGCTTCGCGCTCATCACCGGTGCTGCCGGCGGGATGGGTGCTCTCTATGCTGAGCGTCTCGCGATGCTCGGATATAATCTCGTTCTTGTGGACATAAAGGAGGACGGGCTTGAGAAGGTAGCTGCCCAGGTAAGGGAGAAAGTCGCTTCCCTGAACGATTGGAGGGCATCTTCCAAGGATTCTTTCCGTGTCCTCACCTTGGCTCAGGACCTTTCGCTCATGGATGCTGCCGAGACAATCAAGGCCAGGACGGATGCTGAAGGAATAGAGGTCGAGGTGCTCGTGAACAATGCAGGCATGCTCATCGCTTCTGGAATAGTCAGGACCAACGAGAGGAGACTGAAGCTCATAATGATGGTCCACTGTACCACTCCTATGCTCCTTTGCCGTGCATATGTCCCTGAGATGCAGGCAAGACACAACGGATATGTCCTTAATGTCTCCTCGCTTGCTGCGTGGATGCCTTGGCCATGCATAGGCATGTATTCAGGTACGAAGCTGTTCGTCCGTTCGTTCTCCCGCTCTCTCAGGATAGAGTGCCGCAAGACCGGCGTCAGCGTCACCAACGCATACTTCGGCGCAGTGGATACCCCGCTGGTTCCTTTGGCACCAAACTTGAAAAAGATAGCACGCTCCCTGGGCGTGATGATTAAGCCGGAACGCGCGGTGGAATGTGCGCTGGACGCCACCTTCAAGAGACGCAAGGGTACCATGCCCGGTTTCATAAACAAGGTCGCCCGCGTGTTCTGCCCGATAATCCCGGAGAATTTCCTCGGATGGGTATTCAGGAAGTACGGACATATTTTCGATAATATTTAGACAGACATAAAGGTCAGATGAAGACATTCAGACTAACAATGGTTGCCATGCTTGCAACAGCCGCTTTGTCGGTTTCATGCAAGTCGCAGTATGAAGTTCTCCTTCAGAGCACGGACGTGGATACGAAGTACGCTGCTGCGTTCCAGTATTTCGAAGCCGGCAAGTACACCAAGTCCGCTCAGCTCTTCGAGTCTCTATCGATGCAGGTCAGCGGAACTGCAAAGGAGGATACGGTTCTCTATTATTGGGGTCTCAGCAACTATAATTATAAGGACTACTACACCGCGGAGACCAATTTCGACAGGTTCTGCACGAACTTCCCGCGCAGTCCTTTCACTCCTGACGCCCGCTTCCTCAGGATCGACTGCCTCTATCGCGAGACTCTCAGGTGGGAGCTTGACCAGTCTCCAACCACCAAGGCTCTCTCCGAGATCGCGTCATACCTCCGCGAGTATCCGCTCAATGGTCATGTCGGGGACTGCGAGAGGATGATCAAGGATCTCAATCTCCGTCTTGACACGAAGGCATACGAGGCAGCAAGGCTCTATTATAAGATGGAGGATTACCTCGCATCGCGTACCGCTCTCGTGAATGTGCTCAAGGACAACGCTGATAACACATTCCGCGAGGATATACTCTATTATACTGCAATGTCTTCATACAAGTACGCCAAGCTCAGCGTCCAGTCGAAGCAGAAGGATCGTTATCTCGTGTTCCAGGATGACTATTTCAACTTCATCGGGGAGAACCCTGAGTCGAAGTACAGAAAGGAGCTCGATGCTCTCTACCAGAGGTCTCAGACTGCTTTGGGCAAGTATGAGGGTACCCTCGACAAGGTGAAGGAGAGACAGTATGCCAAGGAAAGGGCAAAGCTGGACAAGGCTGCGGCAGCCGTCGAGAAGGAGGCTGCAAAGTCAGAGAAGGCCGCAAAGAAAGCTGAATAGAGCAAATAATCAACTTTACATAGGAATTTTTTTGAAACCCACCCTCCGGGGTGGGTGTATAATTTATAGACAGAAATAAAAACAGACAGAATATGGCAACCAAAGTTCCAACAAACACCATTACCCGCGACATCGTGGATTTCGCGGAGCCAACAGGTAACATCTATGAGACAGTCGTAATCCTTTCGAAGAGGGCAAACCAGATTGCCATCGACGAGAAGAAGGAGCTCAACGAGAAGCTCAACGATTTCAAGAACGAGCGTGACACCATGGAGGAGGTATATGAGAATCGCGAGCAGATCGAGATCTCAAAGTACTATGAGCGTCAGCCAAAGCCAACCCTTACTGCAATCGCTGAGTTCCAGGAGGGTGAGATCTACTACCGTCAGGCAAAGAAGGAGGAGGAATAGTCCGATATGCTTTCGAGGCTTCAGGTCAAGAACTATGTGTTGATAGACTCTCTGGACATTGAGTTCCCGGAGGGTCTGGTCATCATAACCGGACAGACAGGTGCAGGGAAGTCCATCCTGCTCGGAGCGCTGTCTCTTGTCCTGGGCGGAAAATCTGATTCCGGTGCCATAGCCGAGGGTGCTGACAAGTGCGTCGTAGAGGCACAGTTCGACATGGACCCGGACGATCCGGACCTCAAGACCATCTTCGACGAGAATGATCTTGAGTGGGACGGAGGACAGATCATTATAAGGAGGACGGTGGCGTCTACGGGGCGTTCACGTGCCTTTGTCAATGATCTGCCTGTGACCGTACAGGTCCTCAGCCAACTCTCGTCGAAACTCATTGACATCCATTCCCAGCACCAGACTATGATGCTTTCTGACCATCAGTTCCAGCTGTCTATGCTGGACCGATATGCCGGAAATGCGTCGAGGCTTGAGGCTTGCTCGGCTTGCTGGTCCCGTCTGAGTTCTCTTCGCTCTGAGCTCAGCCGTCTTGAGGCAAGGATAGCCTCTGTCGAGAGGGATAGGGAATACAACGAGACCCAGTTCGCGCAGCTGGAAGCAGCGAAGCTTGTGGATGGTGAACTGGAACAGCTTGAGGAGGAGCAGAAGAGGCTCGCCAATGCAGAGGAGATCAAGGAACTTCTCTGTGAGTGCGAGAGTCTTGCAAGCGTGTCTTCTGGAGATATGGAGATCTCCATGACCAACTCTCTCAAGGAAATCCAGCGCAAGCTGGAAAAACTCTCCAAATTTATTCCGAAGACCACCGAGCTCGCATCCCGTGTCGAGTCTACAAGGCTTGAACTCGAGGATGTGCTCGCAGAGGTCAGCGACATCAATGAAGGATTGGATGTGTCTCCGGAACGTCTTCAGCTTGTGGATGACCGTCTTTCCCAAATCTATTCACTCCTCAAGAAGCATGGCTGCGCTACTTTGACGGAGCTCATAGCAGTAAGGGATGCCCTCGGCACTAACCTCGCAGATTCTTCTGCCTTGGTGGGGAAGAGGGAAGAACTTCTTTCCGATATATCCTCTGCACAGAAGGAACTCGGTGTTGCTGCGGCTGCACTTCATGAGTCGCGCGCTGCGGCTGCGCCTACGTTCGCTGCAGATATTCAGAACAGCATAAGGTCTCTTGAAATGCCGCTTTCAATTTTTGAGGTGGAATTGCAGGATGTGGCCATGAGCGCTTCCGGCTGTGATGCCGTTGCTTTCCGTTTTTCTGCGACAGGAAGGAATGCCGTTGACGTCGCACGTTGTGCATCGGGAGGTGAGCTCAGCCGAATCATGCTTGCCCTCAAAGATATGATGGCTCGTTTCGGTAACATGCCGACGATGATCTTCGATGAGATCGATACGGGTGTTTCAGGAAGCGTCGCAGACAAGATGGGTACAATGATCTGCGAGATGGGCACCAGGATGCAGGTGTTCGCCATCACCCATCTTCCTCAGGTCGCTGCAAAGGGTTCTGCACACCTTCTGGTGACGAAGACAGTTGAACCTGACGGAAGAACCGTGTCCACAATGGAAAAACTCTCCGCAGAGCAGAGAGTTCTCGAACTTGCCAGGATGCTTAGCGGCTCAGTCCTTACTGAGGCAGCCATCGCAAATGCGAAGTCGCTCCTTGGCCTTGTATTGCCTTTCTAGAGATTGACCGAAGTTACGGTAAATTCTGGCCCGTAGACTACATGTCTGAGGGCGGAGTTGACGTATCCGCTGTTCTCGGAGTCGTCTGCCTTGCTGAACTTGAAGTCTGCCTGAAGTAGACTGGCGCTGTCCTGCGTGAACCAATCATACCAATTGTCTCCATACTTTGCGATCTCGGTGATGAAGAAATAGGTGAGATCATAACCCTGGAATGCGAAAGCAGTAGGTTCAGTGTTGAAGATCGCACGATATTTCATGAGGAAGTCCTTTACCCTTGCATCGTCGTAATTCACATTGTATGGAAGTGCGAGATGGAGATTGGTGAGGTGGAGATTCTCAGCCTCGATGGTCTCGAAGGTCTTGATCTTGGATGTTCCGTACAAGGCCACGTTGTAGCCAGCGCTCTCATGACAGAGCAGTGAAAGGTTTCTTATGGCGTCGTTTACGAAGGCCTCGCTCTCGGATACTATGAAAACCCTGTTGACTTTACCGGGATTCATTCTTGACTTGAGGGCGGAATCGATGTTGCGGCCCTCGAGAAGATTGTAGGAAAGTGTCTGGAATTCGTGCCCTCCATCGCTGAGGAGCTTCGAAACCTTCGCAATCTCGGAATCTCTGCCTTTCTCATATACGATGATGATCTTCTCGCCCTCGCTGTACTCACGCTCCATCCATGCCACCAGGTCCTGGAACTGTCTGTCGTTGCTTGCCGGTGCCTGAATCATGTTTCCGTTCGTAGGGATCAGTGATTCGGTCCTTGCATCCATTGGAGATACGACGTGTGTATGCGATGGGACCCTGCTGAGAAGGGTCTTCATGTTGTCGTAAAATACCGGGCCGATGATCACGTCCGCATTGTCGAGCTCCTCGCTCTTGATCGCCGGAACACCGTTGGCCACATCATATATGCTGATGTTGACGTTGATGCCCTGATTTCCTTTTGCGCGTGCAGCCATGAGTGCTCCGCTATAGAAGTCCATATATCCGCTCTGGCCGCGTCCGCTGGATGCCTTGAGCGGGAGGAAGAGCATTACGTCGACATCGCTCTTCGGCTCGAAACTGAGTATCGGGGCGCTTTCGGGTTCGTCGTCCTGAGCAAGCTCCTCGCTCACGCCATCTTCGTCTGAGGATACCACCTGTGCGTCGGCATCGACAGCTGGCATTTCAACAGTATCTTCTACCTGCTCCGGCTGATTCTGCTCTGCGATTTCGACAGTCGGAACGTTAGCCGACTCATCCTTCCTTCTGCCTTTCCTTCCGGTCTGAGGCTGAGGTGCCGGAATCAGGATTATGGAATTCTTCTTGAGGCCGGTTTCCCTGAGATTGATGCTCTCATTGGCCTTATAGATGTCCTCGATAGGGACGTCGTATGCCTTGCTTATGCCGAAGAGCGTCTGCCTTTCGAGCACGATGTGGGAATAGTAAACCTTTCCGTCAAGCTTCACCTTCTCCTTGGAGATGGTGACCGGAGTCGCCACATAGTCCTGAGCACCCGCACCTGCCATGAATGCGAGCATCAACATAATAGTGAGTATAAGTTTCTTTCCCATATCTTTCATTTTCACAAACTTTGGATGAATTCGGAAAGCTGCCTGCAGAAGTTTCCCCATGACAGGCGTACCTTTTCTTTCCTTATATTCTCTACGCATGATTCCCTTAGGACAGGGTCAGCGAAGAATCTCTGAACTTCCGCCTTTATCATTTCAGGCGTACATTCCTTTGCGACAAGTCCCGTGCCACGAGTGCCGATTGTCTCCTTCAGACCGCCGACATCGGTGACGACGAGAGGAACCTCGAAGTGGTATGATACGGAACTGATGCCGCTCTGGGTTGCGCTTCTGTAAGGCAATACCACGAGGTCTGCCGTCGAGAAGAAGTCTGCCACTTCCGAGTCCTTTATGAAGTCAAGGAACAGATGGATGCGGCCCTTTGCAGGCGATGCGTCGATTAGTTCCCTGTACTTGTCGAATGAGCCATAAGGCTCTCCTGCGACTATGAGCTGGTAGCTTTCGTCCAGTTCGTCGAATGCCTTGAGCAATATGTCAAGACCTTTGTAATCCCTTATGAGTCCGAAGAACAGGAGGTTCTTCTTTCCGTGCTCAAGTCCGAGCTTTTCCTCCATCTGTGTCCTGTCCTTAGGTGCTCCGAACTGGGAGTACAGAGGATGCTGGATGACGGCGTACCGTGAATCCGGGCTGATTTCAAGGAGATCCTTCGATACGGCCTCGCAAAGCGTCACGCAGCCGTCGGTTCCGGAAAGAAGGTAGCGGGTAAGCGGCCTGTCAAAGAAATGAGGCTCATGAGGTATCACGTTGTCAAGTATGGATATGACCTTGCACTTATCCTTCATGTGGCGTGCGATGAAGCCGAGCGAAGGAGCGAAGTATGACATCCAGTACCTGACGATCAGCACGTCCGGGTCCCATTCCTTGATGGCGCGGAGCGTGGTGATGTATGAAAATGGATTGGCCGTATCCAACAGAGATGTGCTCTCTATCGGTACGGCCATATCTTCCGCGCTGACGTACTGCGTCTTTCCGGGGAAGAGGAACTCAGGATATTGTCTTTTGAAATTGAATGCCTTGACAATGTTGTCCTTGCCCAATTCGTTGTAGAGATAAGTGTTGAACTGGGAGATTCCCCCTCTGTAGGGATAGAAGCAGGACAGTATCGCTATCTTCAATTATTCTGCAGACTTGGTGTTCTTTGACTTGACATACTCGGCGTTGAGGCCGTCAAGGATCTCCTGGGTGATGTCGAGGGAAGCGTCAGCTGCGATGACTGGGACACCTGCCTGGTTCACGAGGATCATTGCGTAACCCTTCTGTGCGTTGTAGCTGTCGATGTAGGTCTTGATGGCGTCGCTGATCTGATTCATCATCACGATCTGCTCCTCGTTGATCTCGTTCTGCTTCTGGTTTGCATAAGCGTTGAACTCCTGCTCCTGCTGCTGGAGCTTTGCCTGCTGTGCCTCGGCAACCGAACGGGTCATGAGACCCTTCTGTACCTTCTCGGCGTAAGAGTTCACGTCGCTCTCGAGCTTCTTGCCCCTGCGGTTGATCTCGTTCTGGATGTTGTTCACCTTGGTCTCGACGATAGCCCTGAGGTCGTTTGCCATGTCATACTGCTCGAGGATGTCGTCAAGCTGGATGTATGCGATGGAACCTGCAACTGCTGCGCCGGTAGATGCTGCAGGCTCGCTGGCTGTCTGGCTTGGCTGCTGGTTGCAGGAAACGAAGGCAACTGCGAGAGCTGCGATGCTTAAGAGAAGTGATGCTTTTTTCATTGCTGTATTGTTGTTTTTTTTGTTTGTTGATCGGTTTGCCCGTGATTTTCACGCGGGAAATGCAAAGGTATTAAAAAATCCTGATTTTCTTAAGATATTCCTGGATAGTCTTTTCGAGACCCATGTAAAGTGCGTCGCAGATGATGGCGTGTCCGATTGATACCTCGTCAGTCCAAGGAATGGTGCGGATGTAGTACTCGAGGTTCTCGAGGTTGAGGTCATGTCCTGCGTTGAGGCCGAGTCCGCAGCGTCTTGCTGCCTCTGCTGCCGCAACGAAAGGTGCTATGGCCTCTTCCTTTCCCTTGGGATAATTCCTTGCATAGCTTTCGGTGTAGAGCTCGACCCTGTCGGCTCCGCAGGCTGCTGCGCCTTCGACCATCTTCGGATCCGGGTCGACGAAAATGGATACGCGTATTCCTTTCTCGTGGAATCTGCGTGTGACGTCTGTAAGGAATTCCCTGTTGGCCAGAGTGTCCCAGCCTGCGTTTGACGTGATGGCGTCCAGTGCGTCAGGGACGAGTGTGACCTGGGTCGGCACGACCTCGAGGACGAGGTCGATGAATGACGGGATAGGATTTCCTTCTATGTTGAACTCTGTCTTGACGAGAGGGCAGATCTCTCTTACGTCAGAGTATCTGATGTGCCTTTCGTCAGGACGTGGATGTACGGTGATTCCTTCGGCTCCGAATCTCTCGCAGTCGAGTGCTGCCTTGGTGACGTCAGGCATGTTGCCTCCGCGGGCGTTCCTGACTGTCGCAATCTTGTTTATGTTAACGCTGAGTCGTGTCATGTCTACTCATTATTTATAACGCACAAAAGTAGGTATTATTCACAAAATTCTAACAATTATGATTACTTTTGTAAGCTATTCCAAGTCATTATGAGGATTACAGTCTATACCAGAACCCCGGCGCTTTCGTCAGAACCCAGGCTCAAGGAACTCCTTGCCGCCCTTTCTGCGGCTGGACACGTGGTGACTGATTACGATCCTGAACGTGGTCTGGACTCAGATACCGACCTCATCATGGCTGTCGGCGGTGACGGAACCTTCCTTTCGTCCGCTGCGATAGTAGGGGACAGCGGCATTCCTGTGCTGGGTGTCAATCTCGGCAGGCTGGGCTTTCTTTCGGAAAACGTACCGGAGGTGGTCGCCTCTCAGCTGACTTCCGGCTCATGGCGGTCAGAGAAGAGGTCGCTTCTTCAGGTTTCCGGGGTCGATATGGATTGGCCATGTGCCCTGAACGAGGTCTCCTTCCACAGGAATGGTGCAGCGATGCTGGGCGTGGACGTGACCATCAACGGCGTCTCCCTGCCTACATATTGGGCGGACGGCCTCCTTGTTGCCACCAGTTCGGGTTCCACGGCATATTCGCTCAGTGTAGGAGGACCTATCGTCCTTCCTGAATCCAAGGTGCTGATCATATCTCCTATTGCTCCTCACAATCTCAACGTCAGGCCGATGATAGTACCGGACAGCTCGGAGATAGCCATCCGTTTCCGGTCCAGGGATGCGAGTGTGGTGCTGGGTGTCGACAACCGAAACAAGGAAATCCCAGCGGACAGCAAGATCGAGGTGAAACTGGCACGCTTTTCGCTCAACCGAGTCTGCCTCAAGGATTCAGATTTCATCAATGCATTAACCACGAAACTCTATTGGGGTGAAGATATCAGAAATGGAAATGAACAGTAAAAACGAAGCAAACGTGAACATACCGGTGCATGTGTCCATGATCATGGATGGCAACGGCCGATGGGCAAAGGAAAGGGGACAGGAACGAGTTTTCGGCCATAAAGCCGGAGTCGAGAGCGTCCGCGCGTGTACCGAGGCCGCCGTGGAGGCCGGTGTGAAGTATCTTTCTTTGTATGCTTTCTCTGAAGAAAACTGGAATCGTCCTGAAGCGGAGGTGAACACCCTTATGGGCCTGATGGCGAAATGTATCGAAGGCGAGATTGACACGCTCATGAAGAACAAGGTGCGCTTCCTTGTGCTGGGCAACCGCAGGCGTCTCAATCCGGCCCTTCTTGCAGCGATTGAGGGCTGTGAGGAGATGACTGCCGCAAATGATAGGATGACGCTGATAATATTCCTCAGCTACAGTGGAAGATGGGACATCCTTCAGGCAGCAAAGAAGCTTGCCGTCGAACTTCTGGAGCACCCGGAGCGCAGGCAGCAGGTCGAGGATATGACCATCGCGGATTTCGACGATTACCTCGTGACTGCTGGAATCCCGGATCCGGATCTTATAATCCGCACCTCAGGAGAGAGCCGTATCAGCAATTACCTGCTTTGGCAGAGCGCGTATACCGAGTTCTATTTCACTCCTGTCCTGTGGCCTGATTTCCGTAAGCCGCAGTTCCGTGAGGCACTCGAGGAGTACTCCAAGCGTGACCGCAGATATGGAAAAGTCAAATAATTGTTATATTTGCAACCTTAAATCGACTGATAAGTGATCAACATAAGAAGGGTTTTTACGGCATTATTTCTCCTTGCGGCATCGGTAACGACTTACGCCCAGGGGGTTGTTGTGGATTATAACAACCCGAAGAAGTACATTGTCGGCGGTGTTTCCGTCGAGGGTAATCAATATTTCAGTTCCGAACAGATCATTCAGGTGACAGGCCTCCAGAAAGGCATGGAAGTGACCATTCCTGGTGAAGATATCTCTGCAATCCTGAAGAGACTGTGGGCACAGAGGCGTTTCGAGGATGTCGGCTTCAGGCTTGACCATCTTTCATCGGACAGGGATTCTGCGTACATCGTGGTTACGGTCAAGGAGCGCCCACGTATGTCCCGCTGGACTTTCACCGGCGTGAAGAGCGGAGAGCAGAAGGATCTCAACGAGCGTCTCAACCTCCGCAGAGGTGGCGAATATTCCGAGTACGTGGCTAAGACATCGGCTGATATCATTACCCGATTCTATAAGGAAAAAGGCTACCAGAATACTACGGTGGATGTCCAGTCGAAGGTGGATACCATGATCAACGGCGCGGTCCGAGTAAATTTTGCCGTCAACCGCGGTGAGAAGATCAAGGTGAGAACCATCAAGTTCGAAGGTAACGACCATGTGAAGGACGTCAAGCTTGCCATGGCCATGAAGAAGACCAAGGACCGACGTCTCGTCAGCTTCTTCAGCTCCAAGAAATTCGATGAGAAGGAGTATCCTAACGATAAGAAGAACCTGATCAGCAAGTTCAACGAGGCTGGTTACCGCGATGCCCGAATCGTCAAGGATACGATGTATCTCCTTCCTCCCAAGGATCCTACGGCAAACCCGAGCAAGCTCGAGATCGACTTCACTTTCGACGAGGGTAAGCAGTACTACTTCAGAGATATTACATGGACTGGTAACTCTGTCTATACCAGTGATATGCTTAATGAGATACTCAAGATTAACAAGGGCGATATCTACGATGTCGTGACTATGGAGAAGCGTCTCTTCGGCGGTGGTAAGCAGAACGAGTACGACGTGTCGAAGCTATACAGGGACAACGGTTATCTTTTCTTCAACATCCAGCCTGTAGAGCTCAATATCGAGGGCGATTCAGTGGATGTGGAGCTCAGAGTCGTCGAGGGAAAGCCAGCCACGCTGAACAATATCGTGATCAACGGTAATGACCTTACCAACGAGAGGGTAGTGCGCCGTCAGGTCTTCACCCGTCCGGGCTATCTCTTCAGCCAGTCTGATTTCGAAAGGTCCATCCGAGAGATCGCGTCGATGGGCCAGTTCGATCCTGAGGCAATTTCCGATCCTAACAAGGGATATTCAATCATTCCTAACCAGCTCAACAATACCGTGGACCTGGTCTACAACGTGACAGAGAAGCCATCCAGCCAGCTTGAGCTCTCCGGAGGTTGGGGTGCGAGGACATTCGTCGCAACTGTCGGTGTCAGCTTCAACAACTTCTCTACCAGGAGATTCTTCGACAAGACCGCATGGCGTCCTGTACCGCTCGGAGATGCACAGAACCTAGCTTTCCGCTTCCAGACCAACGGTACCTATTATACCTGTCTCTCAGCAAGCTTTGTGGAACCATGGCTCTTCGGTAAGAAGCCTACATCGCTCAATCTTTCCGCATACTATACCCGTCAGACCAACTCGTACCTCTATCTTGGTATCAAGAACAACCAGGACTTCATGGAGGTCTACGGATTCTCTGCAGGTATCGGTAAGCGACTCAAGTGGCCGGACAACTACTTCGTCCTCTACAACCAGCTCAGCTGGCAGACGTACAAGCTCAACAACTGGAACTATTACTTCATGTTCAACACAGGTATCTCACACAACTTGAGCTATACCTTGAGTCTCCAGCGTAACTCTACTGACCAGCAGATCTATCCTCGACAGGGATCAGACTTCAGCTTCTCAGTCGCGCTCACTCCTCCATATTCGCTTCTCAGAAAGAAGGACTGGGGAAATATCGATGAGAACGGCAACTATTATCCAACCCCTGTTGATGACTGGAGAAAGATCGATTACAGCAAGCAGGATGCGGCTCACAGATACAAGTTCATCGAGTATCACAAGTGGCAGTTCAAGGGTGACATCTACACCAAGCTCGTAGGCGACCTCGTCCTCAGGGCAGGCGTCCAGTTCGGATACCTCGGCAGGTACAACAAGAATTACGGCTATTCTCCATTCGAGGGATTCATCGTCGGTGGTGACGGTATGTCCGGTTACAATACTTATGGAGCTGACGTGATCTCTCTCCGTGGATATGAGAACTACTCTCTCACTGAGATTGCATATACAGAGAACGGAACCCAGGCTTATGCGGGCCACCTCTTCGATAAGTTTACCGTCGAGCTCCGCTATCCTGTGATTCTCCAGCCACAGTCGACCATCTTCGCCCTCCTCTTCCTCGAGGGAGGTAACTGCTGGTCAGACATAAAGAACTTCAACCCATTCCAGATCAAGAGGTCAGCCGGTGTAGGTGTCAGGGTATTCCTCCCAATGATCGGTCTGCTCGGTGTTGACTGGGGATATGGTTTCGATGACAAGAAGAACGGAGGAAGCCAGTTCCATTTCGTGATCGGACAGCAGTTCTAACAGTTTGGAACGGACTTTGTTTAACCAGATAATATGTTTAAATTTGAATAAGATGAAAAAAGTAATTTTGTTTGTTGCGATGGCGCTCGCATGCGCATCTGCTTCAGCCCAGAACCTCAAGTTCGCTCACGTGAATTTTACCGAGCTCGTTCAGCTCATGCCGGAAATGGATGAGGCAAGGAACCAGTCAGATGCAGCGGCAGCCGAGACTCAGGAGACCTATCAGGCAATGATCGAGGAGTTCCAGTCAAAGTACCAGGAGTACGAGCAGAAGAGATCTACCTGGACACCTTCAGTCCTCCAGAGCAAGGAGAAGTCACTTCAGGATGTGCAGCAGAGAATCGCTGAATTCGAGCAGTCAGCTCAGGCAGAGCTCCAGCAGCTTCAGCAGAACCTCATGGCTCCTATCTACGAAAAGGCTCAGGACACCATCACCAAGATTGCAAAGGAGCAGGGTGTCATCTACGTGATCGATGTTCAGTCAGCTCTCTACATCAACGACAGCCAGAGCATCGACCTTACTCCAATGGCAAGGAAGGCTCTCAACATTCCGGCCGACAGGACTCTTGAGTCACTTCAGGCAGAACTCATGGCAAAGGCTCAGGCTCAGCAGGCTGCCCAGGCTCAGTAAAAAGACAGACGAAGTCTAATCCACTATTAACAATATAACCCAAATGCAACACAAAGTAATTGACACTAAAGATGTTGTGATCAGGTTTGCGGGAGACTCAGGTGACGGTATGCAGCTCACCGGGTCTCTTTTTGCAGATATGTCCGCCATCTACGGCAATGGTCTCTCTACTTTCCCAGACTATCCTGCCGAGATCAGGGCTCCTCACGGCACGGTTTCCGGCGTATCTGGTTTCCAGGTACACATCGGTAGCGACAAAGTCACGACTCCAGGCGATTTCTGTGATCTCCTCGTGGCTATGAACCCAGCGGCCCTCAAGGCAAATGCAAAATGGTGCAAACCGACCGCTATGATACTTGTCGACGACGATGCATTCGACGAGGCAGGTATGGATAAGGCAGGTTTCAAGACGGCCAATCCTTTTGAAGAACTCAAGGTAGAAGACAGAACCATCATCGTGGCCCCTATCACCACGCTCACTCTTGAGAGCCTCAAGGATAGCGGACTTGACCAGAAGGCGATGCTCAAGTGCAAGAATATGTTCACCCTCGGTATGGCTTGCTATATCTACAGCCGTCCGATGGAGTACATCTTCCAGTACCTCGAGCGCAAGTTTGCCAAGAAGCATCCAGAGGTGATCGCTCCTAACAAGAAGGTTCTCACCGACGGCTTCAACTATGCCGCAAATATTCAGGCTATTCCTAATACCTATACTGTAGAGCCTTCTCCTAAGAAGAAGGGTACCTACAGAAACATTACCGGTAACCAGGCAACCGCATGGGGACTCCTTGCTGCTTCCGAGAAGTCGCATCTCCCACTTTTCTGCGGCTCATATCCTATCACCCCTGCGACAGCTATCCTTGAGGAGCTCGCAATCCATAAGGAACTTGGAGCAAAGACTCTTCAGGCAGAGGACGAGATTGCCGGTGTTTGTACTGCGATCGGTGCCGCATACGCAGGTAACCTTGCAGTGACCACAACTTCAGGTCCTGGTCTCTCACTCAAGTCAGAGGCTCTCGGACTTGCAGTCATCACCGAGCTTCCTCTCGTTGTCGTTGACGTTCAGCGTGCCGGCCCTTCTACCGGTATCCCTACCAAGACAGAGCAGACCGACCTCAACCAGGCTCTCTACGGACGTAACGGTGAGTGCCCTATGCCTATCGTGGCAGCGCATTCTCCAGCACATTGCTTCGACGCTGCGTTCAATGCAGCCAAGATTGCTCTCGAGCACATGACTCCTGTCATGCTCCTCTCAGAGGGCTTCCTCGGCAATGGTTCTGAGCCATGGCTCATCCCATCTATGTCAGACTATCCTGAGATCAATCCTCCATATGCAAAGAGCCTTCCTGAGGATGGCAAGTTCAAGCCATTCGAGAGAGACCCTGAGACCCTCGTACGTAAGTGGGCCGTTCCTGGCCAGAAGGGTTTCGAGCATCGTGTCGGTGGTCTTGAGAAGAATCATAACGGTGTCATTTCATCAGATCCTGCAAACCATGAGCTCATGGTCGCTGAGCGTGAGGAGAAGGTTCTCCGCATCGCAAACAGCATCCCTGAACTTGAGGTTGACGGTGAGAAGAGCGGTAAGCTCCTCGTCGTTGGCTGGGGTGGTACCTATGGCCACATCCTTTCTGCCGTAACAGCTGCCCGTGCAGCCGGCATGGAAGTAAGCTTCGCACACTTCGACTACATCAAGCCTCTTCCAAAGAACACTACAGAGGTGTTCAAGAGCTTCGACAAGATACTCGTATGCGAGCTCAACAGCGGCCAGTTCGCAGCGTACCTCCGCAACATCTATCCTGAGATGAACTTTGTTCAGTGCAACAAGGTACAGGGTCAGCCTTTCCTTGTTCAGGAAATCGTAGAATCAATCAGCAAGAATCTGTAAAGAGATGGCAAACCTTACTTTCAAAGACTTCAAGAGCGATCAGGAAGTTCGCTGGTGCCCAGGTTGTGGTGACCACGCCGTCCTTGCTGCTCTCCAGAGAGCGCTCCCACGTGTGAGCCAGGCTCTCAACTATGACTTGGAGAGGTACGTGGTAGTATCCGGTATCGGATGTTCTTCACGTCTTCCATATTATATGAATACCTATGGCTTCCATAGCATCCACGGTCGTGCTACTGCGATCTCTACCGGTGTGAAGGTTGCCAATCCTAACCTTACCGTATGGCAGGCCTGCGGTGACGGTGATGCTCTCGCAATCGGTGGTAACCACTTCATCCATGCTATCAGAAGGAACATCGATATCAATATCATCCTCTTCAACAACCAGATCTATGGTCTTACCAAGGGTCAGTACTCTCCTACATCGAAGCTCGGTGCCATCACCAAGACTTCTCCTTACGGAACAGTGGAGCAGCCTTTCACCCCTGGTAGCCTCGTGCTCGGAGCAAAGGGTACCTTCTTCGCAAGGAGCCTTGACGTTGAGCTCAAGCTCAATGAGGAGATCATGACCCAGGCTGCCCTTCATGACGGTACATCAGTGATGGAGATGCTCACCAACTGCGTGATCTTCAATGACGGTACCCACAAGGCAATCTCTGATCCTGCAGTTCGCGCAGATCGTACGATCGTCCTCCGCCATGGCGAGAAGATGATCTTCGGTAAGAACCGCGACAAGGGTCTTGTACTTGACGGCATGGGCCTCAGGGCAGTGACTATCGGTGAGAATGGCATCACTGAGGATGATATCCTCGTTCATGACGCACATTCAGAGGCAGTCGGCATCCATATGATGCTTGCTGACATGAAGGGTCCGGACCTTCCTGTCGCACTCGGAGTAATCCGTGACGTGAAGGCAATGACCTATGATGACGGCGTTCGTGATCAGGTTAAGGACGTTACAGTTAAATCCAAGATCCACTGCATGGATGAACTTCTCCATAGCGGTAGTACCTGGACTGTAGAATAATGATAGATTATCAGGGAAAGAATATCCTGGTGACAGGTGCGAGCTCGGGAATAGGCGCTGCGATCGCGTGCAGGTTTGCTGCACAGGGGGCGCGCCTGTTCCTTGCTGCGCGCAATCTGGCAAAGCTCGAGGATGTTTGCAGACGCTGCATGGAGGCCGGTGCTGCGCAGGCCGAGGCCTTCGTCGTGGACTTTTCTTCGGAATCGTCCATAGATGCATTCGTGGAAACCGTCAAGGGACGCGGGGTAAGCTTCGACTGCCTCGTCCTCAATGCAGGAATCTCTCAGAGGGCGCTTACCCTCGATACGGACATTTCCGTTGACAGGAAGATAATGGAAACCGACTACTTCGGTCCGGTCTATCTTACGAAGAAGCTCTCTTACATGCTCCGTTCTGCCAAGTTGGTCAACATTGCCGTGACCTCCTCGATCTCTGGACTTTTCGGTTTCCCTCTGCGCTCGGCATATTGTGCGGCCAAGGCTGCCTTGTTCGGCTTCTTTGAGGCTCTCGAGCTTGAGAATCCGAACATTAAGGTCACTTTCCTCATTCCGGGACGCATCAATACAGAGATAAGCAAGAGCGCGGTTCTCGGTGACGGCTCCACATATTCACAGATGGATGCCGGACAGGCAAACGGAATGGATGTGGACAAGTGTGCCAGGATTGCGGTACGTGCCATCTCCAAGTGCAAGCACAGACAACTCATCGGGGGTGTGGAACTCCTGATGGTCTATATCAAGAAGTATTGTCCGGCGCTCTTCTTCAAGCTCGCCGGCAAGGTATCAGCAACATAAATCAATCTATGGATACAGTAATTTGCGGAATACAGCAGATAGGAATAGGCATCCCTGACGTGGTAGAGGCCTACAACTGGTATATCAAGGCATTCGGATGCGACATCAAGGTCGTCGATGCAGACGGCGTTGCGGAGCGCATGCTTCCATACACCGGAGGTAAGCCACGCAGGCGCAGGGCAGTCCTCGCTGTCAATCTTCAGGGCGGTGGCGGATTCGAAATCTGGCAGCCTATGGACAATAACCTCCATTGGCCGACAGAGCCTGCTCGTCCGGGAGACCTCGGAATGTTTGCGGGCAGGATCAAGTGCCTCGATGCAGAAAAGGCTTATGCCCATATTTCCAAGGTAGAAGGCGCCAAGCTCATGAGCGCTGTCGTATGTGCACCTTCAGGTAAGAGGCATTTCTTCATGCAGGATCCGTACGGCAACTGCTTCGATGTGATCGAGGATTCTTATGTGTTCAAGAATCTCGGCTATCCTACAGGTGGCGTAGACGGCGAAATCATCGGCGTGAGCGACATGGACAAGTCTCTCGAGTTCTATGCGAAGCTTGTCGGTTTCGACAAGGTCGTATATGACCAGACTGGCGAGTTCGAGGATCTCAAGTCACTTCCATGTGGCAACGGAAAGTTCCGCAGGGTTCTTCTCGAGAGGACAGAGCCTAACGAGGGACCGCTTTCACCAGTCTATGGCACCGGCCATATCGAGCTCCTTCAGTGTCTCGACAGGACTCCTGTCAAACTTTTCGAAGGTCGTTGGTGGGGTGATCCCGGATTCATCCAGCTCTGCTTCGACGTGAAGAATATGAAGGGTATCCGCGAAAGGGCCAATGCTCTCGGACACGACTTCGTCTGCGATGGCGGCGAGGATTTCCAGATGGGCGAGGCAGACGGTCATTTCACCTATGTCGAGGATCCGGACGGCACTCTCATCGAGTTCGTCGAGACATTCAAGATTCCTGTCCTCAAGAAACTCGGTATATACATCAATCTCAAGAACAAGAACGAGCACAAGTCTCTCCCAAGGCTTATCCTGAATGCGTTCAAGTTCCTCAGGGTTGATTCAATCAAGTAGGAAAAAGACGAACTTTACAGACCTCCCCGTTTTATAACACTAATACTAATAACTGATTTTTCAATGAAAACATCGGAAATCATGGCCAAGCTCCAGGCCAAGTATCCTGGTGAGAATGAGTATCTCCAGGCAGTACAGGAGGTTTTGGAATCAATCGAGGATGTATACAACATGCATCCTGAGTTCGAAAAGGCGAAGATCGTTGAGCGTATGGTTGAACCAGACAGGATCTTCTCTTTCCGTGTGACTTGGGTCGATGACATGGGCGAGGTGCAGACCAACACCGGTTATCGTATCCAGTTCAATTCAGCTATCGGCCCATACAAGGGTGGTCTCCGCTTCCACAAGGCGGTTACTCCTTCAATGCTCAAGTTCCTCGGTTTCGAGCAGACTTTCAAGAACGCTCTCACCACTCTCCCTATGGGTGGTGCAAAGGGTGGCTCCGATTTCGACCCGAAGGGCAAGTCAAACGCAGAAATCATGCGTTTCTGCCAGGCATTCATGGCAGAGCTCTGGCAGTGCATCGGTCCTGACCAGGACGTTCCTGCCGGTGACGTCGGCGTAGGTGGACGTGAGATAGGCTATATGTATGGTATGTACAAGAAGCTTGCTCGCGAGTACAATACAGGCGTGCTTACCGGAAAGGGCAGCACTTGGGGAGGTTCAATCCTTCGTCCTGAGGCTACCGGATTCGGTGCTCTCTATTTCGTGGATCATGTGCTCCGCACTGCCGGCAAGGACATCGCAGGTAAGACCATTGCAGTGTCTGGTTTCGGTAACGTGGCATGGGGTGCCTGTATCAAGGCAAGCCAGCTCGGCGCCAAGGTCGTAGCCATCTCCGGTCCGGACGGCGTCTGCCACATACCTGCAGGTATAACCAAGGAAATGATCGACTATATGCTCGTGATGCGTGCTTCTAACCGCGACAAGGTCGAGGATATGGCATCAAGGTTCCCAGAGCAGGCTAAGTTTATCGCAGGCAAGAAATCTTGGAGCATTCCTGTAGACATCGCCCTTCCTTGCGCATTCCAGAACGAGCTTTCTGAGGATGACGCCAAGGAGCTCAAGGCAAACGGATGCTGGTGCTGCTGTGAGGTTTCAAACATGGGCTGCCAGCCAGGTGCCATCCACTTCTTCCAGCATAACGGAGTCCTCTTCGCTCCAGGTAAGGCTGTCAACGCAGGTGGCGTAGCTACTTCAGGTCTCGAGATGACCCAGAATGCTGCCCATATCAGCTGGACCGCGGACGAGGTCGACTCAAAGCTCCATCAGATCATGCAGAGCATCCATGAGCAGTGCGTCAAGTTCGGTACTCAGCCAGACGGAACCATCGATTACGTCAAGGGTGCGAACATTGCAGGCTTCATGAAGGTTGCTCAGGCTATGCTCGAGCAGGGAATTATCTAAAAAAAGAATATGGAATATCAGGAATTGATCGCCGCAAGGCACAGCGTAAGACGCTTTGAGGACAGGGAAGTCCCTCGTGAAATCATCGATAAGATCATCGAGGAGGCCACTACCGCACCTTCAAGCAAGAATACCAAGAGTTCGGAGTTCGTGGTCGTGGAGGACCATGATACCATAGTGGCACTCTCTGAGATGAGGGAGTCAGGCTCGACATTCATGAAGAATGCTCCAGCTGTCATCGTCGTCCTCGGAAACAAGGAGAAGACCGATCTCTGGGAGGTCAACTGTGCCATCAGCACGACTTTCCTCCAGCTTTCCGCAGTGGAACACGGTCTGGGCAGCTGTTGGGTACATGTCAACGGACGTGTGCGCAGCAAGTATGCCGCAGATCCTGATCCGGAGGTCAGAAAGGGCCATCCTGAGGGGATGGCGGAGGACTATGTCAGGGAACTGCTCGGCATCCGTCCTGAATTCGGAATACTCTGCGTCGTGGCTCTCGGTTACGAGGCCGAGTAGCAGGTCCGATATTACGATACATCTGCCGCAGCGGAGGCTTACAGCCGCCATCCGACTGCGGCAGATTCATTTTTATGGCCCAGACGCGCTCTGATAGTGCTGTTATGTGCGTAAATATTAGACAATTATTCTAATAATACTAAATAAATATCTATCTTTGCGACCGTTTTTTTTGAGCAGACTGCTCCGTTTGAGAACGATTTAAAGTTTCTAATTTAGTATTATATGTTCAAGATCTTCCCTGGTTATCACCTCGTGGAACAGTACCATGAGTGGAAGAAACAGCACAGGACAGAGGATAAAACCGTTTCCAGAGTTATCAAGCTGGTAATTGCGGTCGTAGTCGCCCTGACAATCTGTTGTCTTCCTATGGAGAACTGGATAGTGGGCCTCACTCTCATCCAGAAAAGAACAATGGCGATTTTTGTCTTCGCAATCCTGATGTGGCTTTTTGAGGCGGTTCCAGCATGGACTACATCGGTCATGGTGGTAGTATTGCTGCTTTTCATGACATCAGACAGCAGTTTGATTTTCTTTACGAAGGGCAATCCGACGCTTCTCGGCGTCCAGACCAGCTATAAGTCGTTGCTTCACTGCTTCGCGGATCCTATCATCATGCTGTTCATCGGAGGCTTTGTCCTTGCGATTGCAGCCTCAAAGAGCGGCCTTGATCTCACTCTCGCGAGAGTGATGCTCAAGCCATTCGGCACAAATCCCAAGTTTGTGACACTCGGTTTCATCCTTGTTACCGGAGTGTTCTCCATGTTCCTCAGCAACACCGCTACAGCAGCTATGATGCTGTCACTCCTTGCTCCTATCCTCAAAGCTCTCCCTGCAGATGGAAAGGGTAAGATCGCACTTGCGCTCTCAATCCCGATCGCAGCTAATGTGGGTGGTATGGGCACTCCTATCGGAACCCCTCCTAACGCGATTGCTCTCAAGTACATGAGTGAGATAGGAATCAATATCGGTTTCGGTCAGTGGATGGCCTTCATGGTTCCGCTAACGATCGTCCTTCTTCTTCTCGGTTGGGTGATGCTTCTCAAACTGTTCCCATTCAAGGCGGACAAAATCGAACTTAACATCGCCGGTGAAACCAAGAAGGATTGGCGTTCGATCGTCGTATATGTTACTTTTGCCGCTACGGTACTTCTCTGGGTGCTCGACAAGGCAGTAGGCGTAAACTCAAATGTTGTCGCGATGCTCCCTGTCGGTGTCTTCGCAATCTGTGGCATCCTCACCAAGCGTGACCTCGAAGAGATCAACTGGAGCGTACTCTGGATGGTTGCAGGTGGTTTCGCTCTCGGCGTAGGTCTCCAGGAAACCGGTCTCGCAAAGACTCTCATCGCAACAATCCCATTTGAGACATGGCCTGCAGTGGTGATGGTTATCGGTTCTGGCCTTATCTGTTATGCGATGGCTAATTTCATCTCTCATACAGCTACTGCATCACTGCTCGTGCCAATCCTCGCTGCAGTCGGATCAAGCATGGAGGTGGCAGAGAACCTTGCACCTCTCGGTGGCGTCACAACCCTTCTCATCGGTGTGGCGATCGGATCATCACTCGGTATGGTTCTTCCAATCTCTACTCCGCCAAATGCAATTGCAGCATCTACCGGTCTCTTTGAACAGAAAGATATGGCAAAGACCGGTCTTATCATGGGTATCTGCGGCCTCGTACTCGGATACCTGATGCTCATCGTGCTTGGCTCAAATGGATTTATCGGTTAGCCGGCCGCATATCTTTCAAGGCAATTTATTTAAAATGAAAAAGAATATATTCTTGCTGCTCGCAGCCGTTGCAGTACTTGCTGGCTGCTCTGAATCAAAAAGGTATTCACGTCTGGCTGATTACGCCACTGTCGTGATCGGAACCGAAGGAGAGGATGCACTTCTTGACGGTATCAGCGATAACGGAAAGGAAGTCCTCAATCTGTACAGGTTTGCAGCCATGGAGGTGGATAAGATCTATTGGAAGCAGGCTTTCGGCGACAAGGCTGCGATAGACAGTCTCGACAATGGCCCTTTCAAGGACTACGCCATGATCAATTATGGACCATGGGACCGACTTACAGGAAAGTCATTCCTTCGCGGTTATGTGCTCCATATGCCTGAGGGCATGTGCTTCTATCCGGAGTACATGTCTGACGAGGAGTTCCAGGCGTGCGATGATCCTGACAAGTACAGCCCTTACACAGTCATCCGCAGGGATGAGGAAGGTAATCTCAAGGCAGTGTGGTATCATGATGAGTATGCCGAGCATATCGAGAAGATTTGCAGATATCTTCGTGCAGCAGCTGACATAACCATCGTCCCTTCTGTCAGAGAGTATCTCGACGCCAAGGCAAAAGCTCTCGAGACAGATGATTACATGGAGAGCGAGGAAAAGTGGCTCAATATGGATGATAGCCGCATGGACCTCGTTATCGGTCCTAACGAGAACAAGGATGACCATCGTTTCGGTATCAAGAGATCCTACAGCGCATATGTCGTGCTCAAGGATGTGAAACTTACCGATCGCATCGGCAAGTTTGTTGATATGATCGGATCCATGCAGGAATCCCTTCCATGCAAGAGTGAGTATAAGACTTTCATCCCAGGTGGCAAGTCCACTCTCTTCGTCTGTGATGCGCTCTATTACTCCGGTGAGGCTAATGCTGCCATCAAGGACATGGCCATCAACCTGCCTTTCGATACCGCCGTTCAGGCCGAGCTGGGTACACGTACCATACTCATGAAGAATGTTATCAGCGCCAAGTTCCACCATATCGTTTATCCGATGGGACAGTTCATGCTCGGCGATGCCGACCGTGATCTGGTAGACCACGATGCTTTCTTCTGGAATGTCGCCTTCCGTGAGATTGCGCACGGCCTTGGAGTGAAGACTACTGTTGAGGGTGCAGAGGTAGGCGAGGTTCTTGGAAACTATGCAGGTGTGATCGAGGAGGCAAAAGCCCTCATCCTCGGCGTATTTTTCACCAACCAGATGATTCATCTGATTGAGACCAAGGATATCGTAACCAGCAAAAATGCATTCGCAACTTTCCTGGCAAGTACGCTCAGGGCATCCCGCTTCGGTAACACCGAGGTGGTTGGTCAGGGTAACCTTATCTGTTACAACTATCTCAAGGCTCAGGGAGCTTTTCAGAGACATAACAACGGCACTTATTCAATCAATTGGGACAAAGTGGACAGTGCTGTCAACGCTCTCGCCTCAGAGCTCCTGGAAATTCAGGCCCTTGGTGACTATCAGCGTGCCAAGGAATTCGTGAAGACATATACTGAGATTGATAGTGAACTCGATGCTGACAGACATAATGTTCGACTTGAACTCATCCCTGCCGACATCAAGTTTACCTTTGCCTGGTAATATTAACCTTAAGTTTGATTATATTTGCTGCAAATTATTATTGATATGCCAAAAAACAACTTTAATGTCAAGCTGTTCGTGCTGTTGCCGTTAGTGCTTCTCGTTACCATTTTCCTTTGGGCAGTGCCAACTTCATTCTATGGTATTGAGTTTCTTACCGCAACTCAACAGAGAGTTATCGCTTTGTTCGTTTTCGCCGCTTTGATGTGGATGTTTGAGATCATCCCTAACTGGACAACCTCACTTCTCATCATCGTATTCTCGCTTCTTGTCGTGTCTGACAAGGGCATTGGATTCCTGTGTGACCCGGATGCGGGTCAGCTCGTCCCTTACAAGAGCATAATGTCGTCATTCGCCGATCCGGTAGTCATGCTCTTCCTCGGTGGTTTCGTGCTCGCCAACATGGCCACCAAGTACGGTCTTGATGTAACTCTTGCCCGCTTCCTCCTTAAGCCTTTCAAGAAGTCGTGGTCAGTACTCTTCGCATTCCTCATCGTGATTGCTCTCTTCTCCATGTTCATGAGCAACACTGCTACCGCGGCCATGATGCTTGCACTTCTTACTCCGGTTCTCCGTGGTCTTCCTGACGACGATAAGGGTAAGATCGGTCTCGCTCTCTCTATACCGGTGGCAGCAAATGTCGGTGGTATCGGCACCACTATCGGAACCCCTCCAAACGCAACTGCAGTCAAGTTCCTTGGTGAGGCTGGTTATGATGTGACCTTTGCCTCATGGGCGGCGCATATGATTCCTTACGTCCTCGTGATGATCGTAGTTGCCTGGGTCGTACTTATGCTTCTCTTCCCTTTCAAGGCGAAGGAACTGCATCTTGACATCAAACCAAGCGAGCGCAAGACTGACTGGAAGACCATCGTGGTCTGGGTTACCTTCTTCGGCACTATCCTTCTCTGGGCTACCGAGCAGCTTACTCAGATCAGTTCCAACGTAGTTGCGCTTATTCCTCTCGGAGTATTTGCATCACTCGGAATCTTCTCCAAGGATGATATCAAGGATATCAACTGGAGTGTTCTCTGGCTTGTTGCCGGTGGTTTCGCACTTGGTACAGACCTTCAGGGTACAGGTCTCGCAAAGGTTCTTATCAGCGCCATACCTTTCGGTGCGATGAACATCATCGTCGTATTCATTGTGGCAGGTCTCGTATGCTACTTCCTTAGTAATTTCATCAGCAACTCAGCAACTGCTGCGCTCCTCATCCCTATCCTCATCGTAGTCGCTACTGCAATGGAGGATCCAACCGCTGCTTCAAATGCTTCATTTGTCGCTCTTGGCGGCACTCAGGCTATGATCATCTTCGTTGCTACCTGCGCATCTATCGCCATGCTCCTTCCTATCTCCACCCCTCCAAATGCCATTGCATCAGCAACTGGTATGGTAAAGACCAAGGATATGGCAACTGTAGGTATCATCATCGGAGCCATCGGATTCGTATTCGCATTCTTCTGGCTCACCAAGATATTCCCATTCGCAATAGCCTAAACCGGATCATTACAAAGCAGGATTTGGTTTATTCATACCCTGCTGAATTTTTTATACGGATATGAAAAAAGTATTTTGTTTAACCCTCGCCGCTGCAATGTTCGCGTCTGCAGCGACTGCCGGGGCTGCAAACAGGAAGGAGCTCAAGGAGAATCTTGAGAGCCACGTTGCAGTTCATGGATTCATCAGAAATTATTTCGCATTCGATACCCGTGAGAGCGTTGCCGGTACCGGCGATCTTTTCTACTGGGTGCCAAAGGATGAGAACATCGTTGACGATGTCGATTTCAATGCACAGCCACAGTTCCGTTTCCTTGCGCTCACTTCACGTCTTTGGGTGGATGTGAACGGATACCAGATCGAGAACACCAAGATCGGCGCAAGGGTAGAGGCTGACTTCTATGCAGGTCTTACCGGAGTTACCGGTACTGCACAGTTCCGTCTCCGCCAGGCTTACGTGACCCTCGGCTGGGAGCAGGAGAATGCCAATGAGACTCTCAAGATCGGTCAGGCTTGGCATCCTATGGCTGCCGACATGCCAGATGTATTCTCTCTTAACACAGGTGCTCCTTTCGGACCTTTCAGCCGTACTCCTGTCGCTCAGCTCGACGCAAACTTCGGCAGCAACTTCGGTCTTACCGCAGCTGCTATCTGGCAGCAGCAGTATCCTTCTACCGGTCCTGACGGTTCTTCGGCAAACTACATCAAGTATTCTTGTGTCCCTGAGATGTATCTCGGTCTCAACGTGACCGTAGGTCCATTCCTCGCAAGGGCCGGTGTCGATGTCCTCAGCATCAAGCCTAGGAACAAGGGCGTAAACGCAGAACTCAAGAGCGTGAAGGTGAAGGATCGCATCACTACCGTGAGCCCATTCATCTATGCTCAGGTAAAGACCAAGATCGGAAAGGTTCCTTTCACTGCAAAGGCTAAGACCATCGTCGCTCAGGACGGTTCACACCTCAGCCTCAACGGTGGTTACGGTGTTTCTTCAATCAGCACTGACGGCTCTTATGGCTACACTCCTACCCGCAACTCTTCTACCTGGGTGAGCCTCGCATTCGGAAGCAAGTTCCAGGGCGTGCTCTTCGGTGGCTATGTAAAGAACTTCGGTACCAAGGACGAGCTCATGTCAATTGACGGTCTCTATTTCAGCAAGAACAGCTTCAAGAACATGAACCAGATGTGGAGAGTTACTCCTACCTTCATGTACAATCTCGGTAAGTTCACCCTTGGTCTCGAGTATGAGATTACCTCTATCCAGTATGGTAAGTGGGATGAGAACTTCAAGCATGGTCTCGCTACCAAGGACCTTCATTGGGTGACCAACAACCGCCTTCAGGCAATGGTCAAGTTCACCTTCTAAGAATCAAATAGATAGATATGTATTGCGCCGGCTTTCCAGTCGGCGCTTTTTTTATGTTTTTTTATGATTATTTAGTAATTTTGCGCCGATTTTTCTAGAAAGACAATGGATATAAGGAACATCGCGATCATCGCGCATGTCGACCACGGCAAGACTACTCTGGTCGACAGGATGATTTACCAGGCGAAGCTGGTGAGAGACCAGGAAAAGCTCGGAGAACTCATCCTTGACAATAATGACCTCGAAAGGGAAAGAGGTATCACTATTCTCGCAAAGAACGTATCTGTAAACTATAAGGGTGTCAAGATCAACATTATCGACACTCCGGGCCATAGTGACTTCGGTGGTGAGGTGGAACGCGTCCTCAATATGGCGGACGGCGTGCTCCTTCTCGTCGATGCATTCGAGGGCTGTATGCCTCAGACCCGTTTTGTGCTTGAGAAAGCCATCTCCATGGGCAAGAAGCCTATAGTCGTGATCAATAAGGTTGACAAGCAGAACTGCCGTCCTGACGAGGTTCAGGAGGAGGTGTTCGACCTTATGATCAGTCTCGGTGCGACCGAGGATCAGCTTGACTTCGTCACTATCTATGGTAGTGCAAAGCAGGGTTGGATGTCTACGGATTGGAAGAATCCTACCACCGACATCTCAGCTCTCCTCGATGCTATCGTTGACGTCATTCCGGCCCCAGAGGTCGTTGAGGGTACTCCTCAGCTTCTCATCTCGTCTCTCGAGTACTCTCCTTATGTAGGTCGTATCGCAGTCGGTCGTCTTACCAGGGGTACTCTTGCCACAGGGCAGCAGATTACCCTCTGCAAGAGGTACGATATAAAGGAAAAGCAGAGAATCAAGGATCTCATGATCTTCACCGGCCTTGGAAAGGCTAAGGTCGAGTCCGTGCAGTGCGGCGACATCTGTGCGGTGGTCGGTCTCGAGGGCTTCGAGATCGGTGATACCGTAGCAGATTTCGAGAATCCTGAGGCTCTTCCTCCAATCTCCGTTGATGAGCCTACCATGAGCATGCTCTTCTGCATCAACAACTCTCCGTTCTTCGGCAGGGAGGGTAAGTTCGTGACTTCACGCCACCTTAAGGACCGTCTCGACAAGGAGCTTGAGAAGAACCTTGCACTTCGCGTAAAGCCAGGTGTCAATGCTGATTCCTTCATTGTTTTCGGACGTGGTGTCCTCCATCTTTCCGTCCTCATCGAGACCATGCGTCGCGAGGGCTTCGAGCTTCAGGTAGGACAGCCAAAGGTACTCGACAAGACCATCAACGGCGAGCGTTGCGAGCCTATCGAGAACCTTACCATCGACGTGCCTGAGGAATATGTAGGTAAGGCAATTGAGCTTACCACCCGTCGCAAGGGTGCTCTCGTGCAGATGGAGCCACGCGGTGACCGTACTCATCTCGAGTTCGACATCCCTTCACGTGGTATCATAGGACTTCGCAGCAACCTTCTTACCGCTACGGCTGGTGAGGCTGTAGTTGCACATCGCTACAAGGGATATGAGCCATATAAGGGCGACATCGAAAGCAGGACCAACGGTTCTCTCGTGTCACTGGAGACAGGCCTCTCTGTGGCATACTCGATGGATAAGCTGCAGGATCGCGGACGCTTCTTCATCGATCCGGGTGAGGATATATATGAGGGTCAGGTAGTGGGTGAGCACACTCGCGAGCGCGACCTCAACATCAATATCTGTAAGACCAAGAAACTCACCAATATGCGTGCTTCCGGAAGTGATGACAAGGTCATGCTTCCTCCTCCTATCAGATTCTCTCTCGAAGAGGCTCTTGAGTACATCCAGGAGGATGAGCTCGTCGAGGTAACCCCAAAGTCTATGCGACTCAGGAAGATTATTCTCGATCCGCTTGAAAGGAAGAGAAAAAGTGGTGATGTTGATTGATTTTTTGGAATAATTGATTAACTTTGCGGGCTCAAATCCCTATGCAGTTTAATGGGCGAAAGTTTCAAGATACCGCTAAATGATTTGAAATCAGGCGTTCTGACGAAAAGTTGGGACGTCTCGAAAGAGTTCTTTGACGAGTTTGAGAACGAGGAGGTATGCTCTGCTGATCTCCGTGTCGATGTCAGGGCACAGAAGACCGGAGCCAGCGTGGTGATCGATGTCGATATCGAGGGCGACCTTACCGTACCGTGTGACAGATGTCTTGAGGATGTCGTCATGCCTATAGACACAGCAGCGTGTCTTAAGGTCAGGTTCGGAGAGGGGAGCGTTGATATTGATGAGGAGGATGGCCGTGAGCTTGTCTGGATTCCGGAGGGAGAATCTGAATTTGACCTGTCCCAGACAATATACGACTATGTCTTGCTAGACCTTCCGATACGCAGATGTCACAAGGATGGCGAATGCAATCCGGAGGCAATGAAGCATATCACAGATGATCCAGGCAGGGAGGACTCTCCCGAGAAACCATCCGAGACCAACCCGTTCGCAGCTCTGAAGGGCTTGTTTGATGAATAATATTTTAAAAAGATACAACAATGGCACATCCAAAACACAAAATCTCTAAGCAGAGACGTGACAAGAGAAGAACCCATGATGCGCTTGTAGCACCTACCCTCGCTACTTGCTCAAACTGCGGTGCAACTGTGATCTTCCACCATGTATGCCCTGAGTGTGGCTACTACAGAGGTCGTCAGATTATCGAGAAGAAGGCTGAGTAATCCTTATTCTCTGATTACGGTCCCTTAGTTCAACGGATAGAATGGAGGTTTCCTAAACCTTAGATACAGGTTCGATTCCTGTAGGGACTACAAAAGAGCTTGAAACGTTCAGTTTCAGGCTCTTTTTGTTTGTTTGCCTCCCAATAATTACGGGGTTTATTTGTTATATTTGTAGATTACATGAAATAGTGTTTCTATGAACAGGAAATTGATCATATTGGCCGTTTCGGCGATCCTCGTTTGCGTGGCCTTGTGCGCTGGTTTAGTTGCTTTGCTGTATGCCGGTACAGGCAAGAAGGGAAGCAGTGAAATCGTGAGTCAGCAGGGATATGAACTCCTTTCGTCCGTGCCTACCGATGCGATTGCCGTATTGCTGCAGGAGAATCTCCAGTCGACTCTGGATTTCTACTGTGAGGAGTCTAACCTTGGATGGGCTCCCATGGCATCTGCAGCTACGCCGAATTTCCGTAAGTTCCTGAACGAGCTTTCGCTCCTTTCTTCTGACAGAAAGATACAGTCGCTCAAGGGCGCGTCCGCCGTGGTCTCTTTTCATTATGTCGGAGAACTCCTTCCACTTCTCGTCGTCAAGGATCCTAAGGGCTCATCAGAAAAGAGTGAAGACGCATCCAGGGTCATCGAACTTGCCGACACACTTGGCCTGTATTCATGCTGGGCAGATTCAAGGTTGCTTGTGTCGACCAGTGACGTCATCCTTCAATCGGCTCTCCGTCATCAGTCCAGTGACGCCTCAGTCGCAGATTCTCCCGGGTTCGAGGAGACGGCTTCCGCTCTCAGCGGCCGCAATCAGATCCTGGTGAACGTAGAGAATTGTGGAAAGATATTCTCAACCATAGTTTCCAAGCCATATCTCAAGCATGCAGATTTCTTCAAGACGCTCGGAAGCTGGGCAATATTCAATCTCGACAGGAACGGTTCGGAAAGGTCTACGGTCAGCGGTATCGTCAACTGCTCAGATGGGGTAAGGAAATATATGAAGGTGTTTGAGTCCGTCAGCCCGTCAGAGTCTCAGCTTGCGTCAATGCTCCCTGAAAAGACCGTCTGGGCCTTCTCTATCCCAAGTGCCGACATGTCGGACTATGTCAAGGCATATCAGTCATATGGCGACTCCCGTATCGGTATAAGCCGTTTTCTTGCGCGTCAGAAGGAACTTCAGGATGCGACTGGAGTGTCGCCGAAGACCTGGTTCAGTTCAATAGGCGTTAAGGAGGCTGCTGTCGCTTCCGTTCCGTTGGATGGCAATCAGGAGCAGCTTATACTTCTTCAGGTAAGCAATCCGGATGAGAACTGTGCCAGTGGCGTAAATGATTTTCCATACGGTGGTTTTGTCGCTTCTGTGATGGGTGCTTTCTATAAGGTTCCGGACGAGTCTTGCTGTACTTATCAGAATGGTTGGCTTCTCATCGGAAGCCGTGCTGTCATCAGCGCCTATGCCGAGAGTAAGATGCCGGATGTGAAGCTTGCAGAATCTTCGGCTTATATGTCGCATTCCGATGTGCTTGCCGGCAAGAATCAACTTGCACTTTTCTGGTTCCCTGTAAGTGGAAATTCCTCCCTCGTCAGGGACATGTTCCAGAAGAACTTCGGTGCAAGCCTGGAAGCAACGTCATACGGTCGTGAGGAGAGTTTCATCGCGTCCCTTGCAAGGACAAAGTCCGGCGTCGTCCTCACTTTGGACATGACAAAGCCTGAACCGTCGGCGAGGAAAAAGAAAGAAGACGCAAGCCAGGAGGTAGTGGTTCCAAGCGGACCATTCACTGTCAGGAACTCGGGTTCGGGTAAGGACAATCTCCTTTCACTTTCGGATGGCAAGCTGGCTCTTACCGAAGATGGCAATGAGCTTTGGGCAGTGCCATTTGACGGCGCTATCTGCGGAAGGGTGGCAAATGTTGATTATTTCAACAACAAGAAGATTCAGTTCGCATTCTGCTCCGGAGACAAACTCTATCTCTATGACCGACTTGGACGTATCGTGGAGGGATTCCCGTCTACGCTTGACAAACCGGTCATGCTTGGACCGGACGTTTATGATTTCCGCAATCTCAGGAGATACAACGCGGTGGTCCTCAATATGGACAATACTATTGACATGTACAATCTCAAGGGCCAGAAGCCGGACGGCTGGAAGACCATAGTCCCTAAGGACAAGGTCAGCACTCTTCCTGAGTCGATACTCTTGGGAAAGAAAAACTACTGGGTCGTCTATACTTCTTCTCAGACCTTTGTCTACGGATTTGACGGCGGAGAACCTGTTGCTCAGTTCGAGGGCCATGTCCCTGCTGACCAGGTCGAGATTGAACAGAAATAATAATTATCTGAATGGAAAAATTTGACCAGAGCTATCTTAGGATGGCTGCCGTGTGGGCACAGAATTCATATTGCAAGCGCCGTCAGGTAGGTGCACTCCTCGTAAAGGATAGGATGATCATCTCAGATGGGTATAATGGAACACCGTCCGGATTCGAGAATGTGTGCGAGGACGAGAATGGTGTTACAAAGCCATACGTCCTCCATGCAGAGGCAAATGCCATCACCAAGGTCGCGCAGTCTGGAAACAGCAGCAGCGGTGCAACTCTTTACGTTACTGCGTCACCATGCGTGGAGTGTGCCAAGCTCATAATCCAGGCCGGAATAAAGCGTGTTGTATACAGGGACGAATATAGGCTCACGGACGGAGTCGATCTTCTCCGCAAGGCAGGAATAATCGTAGAACAGGTAGATTGATGAAGAAGACAAGTTATCAGCTGCTCGTCGCTCTTATGGGCGTCGTCTTGGGAATTCTGATTTCCGTGCTTTTTTTCAGGGTTACGACGGCCAGGAAGAAGCAGATGAGCTGGGAATACGGAAACTGGCGTAAGCTTTCCCTTATACTCGATTATGTTGAGAATCATTATGTCGATACAATAGACGTCAAGAACATGACTGATGCCGCAGTGGCTGCAGCGCTTCATGAGCTTGACCCTCACTCTGTATATCTCCCTCCTGTCGAACTGGAGGAGTCTGAATCTGAACTCGCCGGTAATTTCGATGGAATTGGAATCCAGTTCAATGTTCCCAACGATACGGCGATCATCCTCAGCGTCATCGGCGGTGGACCTTCAGAAAAGGCCGGCCTGATGCAGGGTGACCGAATCATCAGGGTTGATGAGAAGGTGATAGCAGGAGCTAAGACTCCACAGGATTCCATGGTCAGGTTGATGAAGGGCCCTTCGGGCTCAAAGGTCAAGGTTACCGTGCTCAGGGGTGAGGAAACGATAGCGTTCGATATCACACGCGGGAAGATTCCGGTCAATTGCGTTGATGCCGCATTCATGGTAAATGACGCCACCGGATATATCAAGCTGACAAAATTCACCAGAACGACCTATTCCGAGGTGCAGGTTTCCGCCCTCATGCTGCTTGCACAGGGTATGAAGAAGCTTATCTTCGACATCAGGGGAAATACCGGCGGATATTTTGAGCAGGCTTGTCTTCTGGCAAATGAGTTCCTTGAAAGGGGAGACCAGGTGGTATACATGGAGGGACTTCATTCTCCACGCCGTGATTTCAAGGCTGACGGTCGTGGCATGTTGAAGAATGTCGAACTGTGTGTCCTGATTGACGAGTCTTCGGCTTCTTCCAGCGAGATATTTGCGGGTGCCATACAGGATAATGACCGTGGAATGATCATAGGACGACGTTCATTCGGAAAAGGCCTCGTCCAGGAGCCTCTCAACTTCACCGACGGCAGCGGAATCCGTCTTACTATTGCCCGTTACTATACACCTTCGGGAAGATGTATCCAGAAGCCATATACTTCAGGCGATGAGTACGAATATGACATCTATGAGCGATATGTGCACGGTGAAATGACCGATGTCGACAGTATTAAGGTGAACGAGAACGAGGTTTACTATACTGCCAAGGGACGCAAGGTATATGGCGGAGGAGGTATCATCCCTGATGTTTTCGTCACGATGGATACTACCAAGGCTACCAATTTCTATGTTCAATGCAATAGAAAGGCTACGGCCATGAGGTTTGCTTCCAATTTCTTCGACCAGCATAGAAATGAATTGTCGAATATCGATGACTACGCAGTATTGGATGCATTTATCAGGAAGCAGGACCTTGAATCAAAGTTCCTCTCCTTTGCTGCTTCAAGGGATGGTCTGAAGCCATCGTCTGCAGAGTGGCAGGAGTCCAAGGCTTATATGATGCCGCAGGTCAATGCACTTGTCGCCAGATACAGCAAGCTTGGCGAGAATGCATTCTACAAGATGTACCTCGATATTGATGAGTGCGTGAAGAAGGCTCTTACTGCGCGATAAAGCTGTAGGTGATGTCTCCAAGCTGGTTGCTTGTGCCGCCTGTCTTGGAGAATTTGGACGTTCTTGCAGCTCTCACGGCATGATCTCTCAGGCATTTGTCGGATGAAGATGCACTGTCAAGGATCTTTGCGTCAATTACCGTTCCTTGTGGATTGACTGTGATTATCACAGTGACATCACCTGATCCCATGCATCTATATGCCGGTATCGTAAGGTGACTTGCTTTTCTTCCGTCAAGATTGTATGTGACGACAGCCTTTCCAGAATACTCCTGCTTTCTCTCTTCCTGAGGCTTTGTCGTTGGCTTGAGGTCAACGGCTTCTTCCCTGGCGTCTTCCTTTATCGCGTTCTGGCCGTTTTTCAGCTCATTTGCGAGCCTTTCTGCGTCTCGGTAGAGCTGCTCAGCGTCTGTGTTCCTGTCGTCTCTCAGAGCGCTTCTATTTACGGCGACGTTCCTGACATCTGAGGCTCTATAGACTGGAGCCTGTCCGAGCATTTCATCCAGCTTCTTGCTGATGTTGTCCTTGAAATCCATCTCCTGCTTTTCCTTTTCTATCTGTTCCAGCTTGCTGAAGTCGAGCACGAAGCTTTGCTCTCTTCCAAGCTGCATTCCGATCTGGTACAGCAAGAAAATAATTATCACCGTGAGATGGACTATCACGGTGACATAGATTCCAACGCGGTCTTCTTTGGGAAGTCTGGCCAATGCTAAAGATTTTATATGTTGTTTCCTAAGGCTTTCTCGATAGTTGCTGAGATGACGTCTATTGCGACTTTATTGTGTCCTCCCTGGGGGATTATGATGTCTGCGTAACGTTTGCTTGGCTCGATGAACTGGAGATACATCGGCTTCACTGTCTTGGAGTACCTCTCTATCACCCAGTCCACGGTCTTGCCTCTTTCTACTATATCCCTTGACATCACTCTCATCAGTCTGTCATCATCGTCTGCGTCCACGAAGATCTTGATGTCCATCAGATCACGAAGCGGTTTGCAGGTGAAGATGAGTATACCCTCGATTATGATCACTTCTGCAGGATTAACCCTTACGGTCTTTTCCTTGCTCCTTGAACATGTGATGTAGGAATAGCATGGCTGGTCTATCGCTTTGCCCGCCTTAAGGTCTGACAAGTGCTGCTGGAGTAGATCGAAGTCTATTGCGTTCGGGTGATCAAAGTTGTTGTTTCTTTTCTCCACCTCGCTGAGATGGCTCAGATCCTTATAGTAAGAGTCTTGAGGGATGACAGCAACCTTCTCCTTCAGATTCCTCGTGATTGCATTCACGACTGTTGATTTTCCTGAACCGGATCCTCCGGCAATACCTATCAGAAGCATATTACTAAGAGTCTTATCTGTTAATACTCTGCGTTCTTCGGTGTTCTAGGGAATGGGATGACGTCCCTGATGTTTGTCATTCCAGTGACGAAGAGGAGGAGTCTCTCGAATCCAAGACCGAATCCGCTATGAGGACATGAACCGAATCTGCGAGTATCGATATACCATTCGAGATTCTTGCGGCTCATCTCAAGCTCGTCAATTCTTTGCTCAAGTTTCTCAAGTGATGCCTCTCTTTCAGATCCTCCGATAATCTCACCGATCTTAGGGAAGAGCACGTCCATTGCCCTGACAGTCTTGCCATCCTCGTTCTGCTTCATGTAGAATGCCTTGATGTCCTTAGGATAGTCAGTAAGGATTACTGGCTTCTGGAAGTGTTTCTCGACGAGATATCTCTCATGTTCGCTCTGGAGGTCAACGCCCCACGCTACAGGATATTCGAAGGTAGTGCCGTTCTTTACAGCCTCCTCAAGAATCTTGATTCCCTCAGTGTATGGCAGTCTTACGAACTCTGTGTCGATAACACCGTAGAGCCTGTCGATGAGGCTGTCATCATACTTGTCATTGAGGAATTTAACATCCTCATAGCAGCGCTCGAGTGCGCACTTTACGAGATACTTGATGAAATCCTCTGCGAGATCCATGTTATCCTTGATGTCATAGAATGCCATTTCAGGTTCAATCATCCAGAACTCAGCAAGGTGACGTGGTGTGTTTGAGTTCTCTGCACGGAAGGTAGGTCCAAAGGTGTAGATCTCACCGAGTGCAGTAGCTCCGAGCTCGCCTTCGAGCTGGCCGCTGACAGTAAGGCTTGTCTGCTTTCCGAAGAAGTCTCCGCTGAAGTCTACCTGTCCTTTCTTGTTCTTAGGAACGTTGTTGAGATCCAAGGTCGTTACCTGGAACATCTGGCCTGCACCCTCACAATCTGATGCTGTGATGAGAGGAGTGTTGAGGTAAACGAAGCCCTTTCCATGAAAATACTCATGGATGGCGAATGCCATCTGGTTACGTATGCGAAGTACAGCTCCGAATGTGTTTGTCCTCATACGCATATGAGCGACTGTCCTGAGGTACTCGAATGATGTATCCTTTTTCTGGAGAGGGAATTTCATCGGGTCACATTCGCCATAGATCTCAATTCTCTTTGCCTGGATCTCGACAGCCTGACCACTTCCTACTGATTCAACGAGAGTGCCGATAACACCGATACAAGCTCCTGTGGTAATCTTCGACAGAAGGTCTTCTGCAAATGCATTCTTATCGACTACTATCTGTATATTATTTATCGTAGAACCATCATTGAGGGCGATGAATGCAATGCCCTTGTTTCCTCTCTTGGTCCTCACCCAACCTTTGGCGAGAACGTCAATACCCGGCTCTTTCTTGAGCAGTTCCTTTACTTTGGTTCTTACTGGTGTTTCCATATTTGTTGATGAATTTAACTTGGCAAATTTAATCAATATTGCCCAACAAAAAAATAGGGTGACCTTTGGGGCCACCCTATTTTTAATATAGTTCGAGTTTACTCTTCAGTTACTTTTCTTGCAGCGTACATGATCTTAAGCGCCGAGCACCTACGGAGCTCCTGCTTAACATCTGTTACGATACCCATACGGACATTTTCGTCTGCACGGATTGACACTGTCATAAACTGTCTGTCTGCCTCGCTCATAGCATCACGCTCAGCAGCAATGAAGTCACGGATGTCGTCTACAGTCTTGAAAGAGTCGTTGAGCTGGATTCGTGAATCAGTACCGTACTGTGCCTGGAGATGTCTCACAGGTGATCCGATATTGATGTATGAAGACAGATCCTTTCTCTCAAGCTTGGCAACCTCACTAGCCTCAGGGAGCTTGACCTGAACCTTGTTCTCGGTCTCACGCATCTGAGTGGTTACCATGAAGAAGAACAGGAGCATGAAGACGATATCGGAGAGAGAAGATGTACTTCCTGCTGGAACGGCTTTCTTACCGCCTTTTTTGAATTTTGACATTTCTTAATCCTCCTTATTTCTTAGTGATATCCTTAGGCTCTGCCTCTGAAATGTTCTGAGGGATTGCCTTACGGACGATTTCCTGTTTTTCCTCTGAAAGACTTGCATACCTCTTACCATAGTTGTTGTATGCAAATTCGTCACGAAGTTCGTTAACGGCCTTTACAAGCTCGTTCTGTACGGCGATATATGCCTGGTAGCTGGTACCACGGTCGTTCTGGAGGGAGATAACGCCCTTAGAAACCATATATTTGCCGAAACCCTCGATATCAACCTCAGACTTCTCTGGAAGGTTAGGATCGTTGTTTGGGTTTGAAAGGAACTCCTTGGTCTTTTCTTTCAACTGGCTGACATCAATAGCCTCACTACCAGCAAGCAGTCTATCGCTAGAGTTGATTCTGACGATGAAGATGTTTCTACGGTTTACCTTCTGGTCCTCAACCTTCTGGTTAGGATCAGGCATAGGAGGGAGACGACGCTGGAGACCAGCCTGTGAGCCCATGGTTGTAGTCATGAGGAAGTAGCACAGGAGGAGGAATGCGATGTCCGCCGTAGAGCTTGAATTGATTTCTGGTGTTTTCTTTGAAGCCATGTCTTTCTACCTTATTTGCGGATAGCGTTGATGATAGCGCTTGCAACGATTGATACTACTGCTGCAGCTGCAGCGATGTAAGTAAGGTTCATAACGGTATCAGTAAGCTTGAGGGTGGTAGCGCTAGGCTGCTCACCAACAAGTCCGATGGCCTCGGAACCTGGAGCGAGTACGTATGCAATGGCAACGAGTGCACATACTCCTACGAGCACGCCGACGATGGAGATCGCTGACTTCTTGCTCCTAGCAGCATTGGCACCTACACCCAGGATGATAATCGCAACGAGAGCGATTACCACGAGAGCATACGCCCAGTAGAGCATGAGGTCGATCGCCTTGGCACCGTTGCTCTCGAATCCAGCGAAAACGCCGAAGAGGATGATAGCAACAGAGACGGCAAGGAGAAGCCACTCTACGATTTTGACTACTTTAGCGTAAGTCCTTTTGTTAGGATTTGCCATTATTGGAAATTATTTTGCGTATTTAACAAGCATGTTAACGAGCTGATCCTCTGCCTTCTCCATCTCGATTGAAAGGCTGTCGATCTGAGAGAGGATGTAGTTGTAGAAGAGCTGAAGGATAACGGCAACGATCAAACCGGCAACGGTAGTGATCAAAGCGACCTTCATACCACCTGCAACGACGTTAGGAGAGATATCACCTGCTGCCTGGATTGCATCGAATGCCTGGATCATACCAATGACAGTACCCAAGAATCCGAGAGAAGGAGCGATAGCGATGAAGAGAGAGATCCAACCAAGACCGTTCTCCATCTTGCTCATCTCGATAGAACCGTTGGTAGCGATCTTCTTCTCAACAACCTCGATGCCCTCTGAGATGTGCTCGAAGCCCTCATAGAAGATAGCTGCGACTGGACCACGGGTGTTGCGGCAGATTTCCTTAGCTGCATCTGGACCCTGCTCCTTAAGAGCCTTCTCAATCTTAGCAAGAAGCTTGGTTGTGTTGGTCTTAGAGAGAGTGAGGTAAAGGATTCTCTCGATAGCGAGAGCGAGACCGATGATCAAGCAGATGATAACGAGGCTCATGAAGCCTGCACCACCCTCAATGAACTTAGTCTTGATGGCCTGGTGAAGAGGAACATCTGACTTTGCGGCGAATGGGTCAACTGCAGCGTCTGCCTCTGGAGCTTCATCGGCAACAAGCTGAGTCTCAGCTGGAGCAGCCTCGTCATTCTCCTGAGCAGCTGCATACTGTGCAGAAAAGGCCATCAGGCCTGCAACTGCCAAAAACATGAAAACTTTTTTCATAATTGTTTTTGAGTGTTTAATTAATACTGTATTAGTTTGTTACAATAATTTCTTTGTCGTCCGGACGTGGCAATCCGTATTAAAAGCGGTGCAATTTAGCAATTTATTTTCAAACAACAATAATTATTTGGAGATTTCTCCTCTTAACGATACCTCAAGGGAGGCTTTCACATCGTCGTTTCTTTCAAATTTCCCCAGCAGATAGAACAACTTTGCGAGCATGCTTTCCGTCGTGCTGTCGTATCCTCCGATTACTCCGCAGTCCAGCAGGGTCTTGCCGTTTGCATATATGGCCATGTTTACTGAACCTGCAGCGCACTGCGTAACATTCACGAGCAGCTTACCCATTCCGACAGCTTCCCTGACTATGTCCAGAAACCATGACCTTGCGGGAGCATTGCCAGACCCGTATGTCTCCATGATCACTGCTCTGGTCTCCGCTCCGCACAAAATGTTCCTCACGACCTGCGGCGTTATGCCGGGATGAATCTTGAGAATGGAAACCCTTGTGTCAAGGTCATAGTGGAATATTGGACGCTTTGACCAGTCTATTGGTTTGAGTATCAGAGAATTGTTGTAGCGTATCGTGATTCCTGCCTCGGCTAGTGGAGCAAGGTTCGGGGAACGGAACGCCTTGAATTCCTCGGCATCTACCTTGGACGTGCGATTTCCCCTGAGCAGCTTGTTGTCAAAGCATATGCATACTTCCGGAATGCATGCATGGCCAAACTCGTCCTTGGATGCTGCTATCTCCACTGCTGAGATAAGGTTTTCCTTGCCGTCAGTCCTCGGCATTCCTATCGGCAGCTGGCTTCCGGTGAATACCACTGGCTTGGTCAGCCCCTCGAGCATGAAGCTCAGCACCGACGCGGAGTACGCCATTGTGTCCGTGCCGTGGAGGACGATGAATCCGTCGTAGTCGTCATACCCTTTCTCAATGGTCTCCGCGATAAGCTTCCATGTGGATGGCTCTATGTCGGAGGAGTCGATGATGGGGTCAAAGGATTCCGCATCTATCCTGTACGCGAACTTGCTCAGTTCGGGCACCTCGTCGAGAATCTGGCTGAAGTCGAACGGACGCAGGGTCTGGCTGACAGGATCCTGTTTCATGCCTATCGTGCCTCCTGTGTAGATCATAAGCAGGGAAGCCTTGTTCCCCACAAAGCTGCTTGTCATCATATTCCGAATAGTTTACGGGCGTTTGCCGTCGTCACGGCATCGACTTCCTCGACCGATATGCCCTGCTGGAGGGCTATCTTGGATGCGATGAAAGGAATGTAGCTGCTCTCGTTTCTCTCGCCTCTGTGGGGAACCGGAGTGAGATACGGGCAGTCAGTCTCGAGCAGGATCCGTTCGAGCGGGATATCCTTCACTGTCTCCCCGATGGATGCTTTCTTGAATGTGACTACACCTCCTATGCCGACATACCAGTCACCGAGCTTCTGGATTTCCCTGAAAGTCTCGATGCTGCCGGTGAAGGCATGAAAAACGCCTCTGAGATTGCTGTGCTGATGTTTCTTGATGATAGAGATTATAGCCTCCGTCGCCTCCCTGTTGTGGATGATGACCGGCAGGTCGAGCTGGGATGCAAGTTCCAGCTGCAGGCCGAGAACCTCTTCCTGTTCGGAGGCGAATTCGCGAGACCAATAGAAGTCGAGCCCGATTTCACCTATCGCGTATATCTTATGGCCCATCCACCTCTCGATGGTCGCGTACTCATCCTTCCATGAGGCGTTAACCTCGGTCGGATGGAGACCGAGACAAGGGTAGGCGACATCATGATGGCGTTCCGCAAGCGAGAACATGGCTTCGCGGGACTTGCTGTCTATGTCCGGCAGCACCAACTTCGTGACTCCGGCAGCGATGGCACGCTCGACAGCTGCATCCTCCTCTCCGGAGAAAGCCTCATCATACAGGTGGCAATGGGTATCTATCATACCCGGCAAATCTAATCATTATTTCAGATTTAGCGAACATCTGCGGAGCAGATCGATGCTTACCAGCCCGTCGGCTTCCAGCATTGTTACACATTCCATGGCCTCCTGGTATGATAGACCGCAACCTGATGCCAGGTCTTCGACGTCGATGCCTCGGTTCTTACCTATGATGCCTATCATTTCAAGGAGTGTAGAGAGTTTCTCCTGTCCCATGCCGGCTTCATAGAGCCTCTTGGCCTCGGAAGCTAAATCTCTCCTTCTGGAGCGCCTGATGTCGAGTCCAAGACTCTTTCCGAGCTCCGCCTCGCTGCTGATGGCCTCTGCTATCCTGCCTCGGATCAGATGGTTGCAACCTTGGGAGCGGACGTCGTCAATGCGGCCGGGGAGAGCATACACTTCTCTTCCATAGGAAAAGGCGAGATTGGCCGTCATCATACCTCCTCCCCTGAATTTGGATTCAATGAGTATGGTTGCCCTGCTCATGCCTGCGATAATGCGGTTCCTTCGAAGAAAATTGACCTGGAGGGGTGCGGTCCCGGGCGGGTAGTCCGTTACCAGTGCGCATGACGGTGTTGACGATATGATTTCCGCATCCCTGTTGTGCCGATAGGGGTAAACCTCGTCTATCCCTGTTGCCATCACCGCAATCGTCGGTATGCCCTCGGTCAATGCCGTGCGATGGGCCGCGATGTCGGTTCCCAGTGCGAGACCGCTGACGATGGTCGGCTCTGAACCGCTTTCTGCAATGCCTTTGACTATCCTCTCGCACCATTCGTTGCCATAGGATGAAAGGTCTCTCGTACCGACGACCGCTATTGTGTTCAGGTTGCCGAAAATCTCATCTGGGGGAGAAACACCTTTGTAGTATAGGCCGATGGGAGGGTCTTCGCATTCCTTCAGCAGGGAGGGGAAGGCGGGATCAGAATAGGGAAGGAACCTGCAGCCCGTCAAGCTGAGCCGGTTAAGCTCTTCGGCAGATTGTTCCAGAGCGTGGAAGCAGATATCATCTCTGTGCTTGCTGAATGGACCTAATATCTCGTCCAGCCCGGAGCGGCTCAGCTCGAATACGGCAGATGCCGACCCCAGCGTTTCTATCAGAGCCAAGGCTATTCTCGGCTCGAAACCGAAAATCCTGTTAAGTGTGCAATGACATACCGTCTCATCAAATCTTCCCATAGTCATAGTCTTTTGTCGACCGTGAAGATATGCAAAAAGCCCATTGGAAATGCTTCCAACGGGCTTTTGCTATGAAGATTTGTATTTTTTCAGAGTGATTTCACTTTTCTAGAGTATGAGAAGTGCGTCTCCGTAAGGACCGAACTTGTAGTCCTGCTCGAGAGCTGTCTGGTAGGCCTTCATCACGTTGTCGAAACCACCGAACGCCGCAACTGACATAAGCATGGTCGAGCCTGGACGATGGAAGTTCGATATGATGGCCGTAGGGACGGCAAACTTGTAAGGAGGGAAGATGAACTTGTTGGTCCATCCGTCGTATGCATTCACGTCACCGTTGGTTGTGACATAGGTCTCAAGTCCTCTCATTACGGTGACTCCGACACCTACCACCTGATGGCCGGCATGCTTTGCGTCATTGATCTTCTTGGCGGTTTCAGGCGTGATGATGAGTCTCTCCGAGTCCATCTTGTGCTTTGAAAGATCCTCTACGTCAACGCTGCGGAAATGACCGATACCCATGTGGAGGGTGATGAATGCCTTGTCTATATCCTTGAGGATCATTCTGTTGAAGAGCTCGCGGCTGAAGTGGAGACCGGCAGCCGGAGCTGCTACCGCACCTTCGTTTACTGCATAGATGGTCTGGTAGTTCTCTGCATCCTCAGGTTCTGGCTCTGGCTTTACCCATGTAGGCACAGGGGTCTTTCCGAGAGAGAAGAGGGTGCTCTTGAACTCCTCGTAGCTTCCGTCGAAGAGGAAACGGAGTGTCCTGCCTCGGGAGGTAGTGTTGTCAATGACCTCGGCAACGAGGCTCTCGTCTTCACCGAAGTAGAGCTTGTTTCCTATTCTTATCTTCCTTGCAGGGTCAACGATGACATCCCAGAGACGCTGCTCCTTGTTGAGCTCTCTGAGAAGGCTCACCTCGATGTTGGCTCCTGTCTTCTCCTTGTTTCCGTTGAGACGCGCAGGGAAAACCTTGGTGTCGTTGAATACGAAGGTGTCGCCCTTTCCGAAGTACTCGATGATATTCTTGAAAAGCTTGTGCTCGATTTCGCCTGTGTCCTTATGAAGGATCATGAGCTTGCACTCGTCCCTCCATCTCGGAGGTTCGGTGGCGATCTTCTCCTGCGGAAGGTCGAACTGGAACTGAGAAAGTTTCATTTTTTTCTTATTCTGAGATAGGTTTAGTAGTGTCCGCTTCCAAAAACGAGGAAGCGTAACTAATCATTATACGTATCATAATGATTTTTGTTTCACTAAACCTTTGCTTCTCTGAAGACTTCCTGTATCGAAGGGTAACTGTCCTTGAGGAAAGGAGGCAGGCTGGACTTTGCCACCCATGCTGCCTTGGCAATGTCTTCTTCCGTCTGCGGGGTCAGGTCCGTCGGATTCGTATAGAGCATGTCGTACCACCAGGTGTGCTTGAGATGCCATTTGCCATTCCTGAAATAGCAGTGGTCCGTGATGCAGATCAGGTCGCGGAGCATCAGCTCATCCACGCCGGTCTCTTCCTGAACTTCTCTCAGTGAACATTCTCTGATGTCCTCACCTGGTTCGAGATGCCCTTTCGGAAGATCCCACAGACCGCTTCTCGATATGAGGAGATAGTCTCCTCTTCTGTTGGAGACTAGACCTCCGCCGGCGGTCACTTCGACGAATTCGGCACAGAAACGTCTGTATGCCGCTTCGATGTCTTCAGCAGGGATGTATACTCTGAAAAGCGAGTCGGAATGGAGCATCATGTTGACCAGGGCGCTGATGTCGAAACGCTCTCCCAGATGGAAAGTGACGGCGTTCGGGTCGCACAATGCCTGGTCATCGGGATGGCAGATGACGACAGCTCTCTTCTCGAAATATATCTTGTGCATGGAATTTGCTATATTTACATTTCGCTGCAAAGATAAGCAATATGGAAAATTATAAAAGCAAGACAGGAATTGTGTCAAAGGCTCCATTCGAGCTTTATATGTCCTTCGTGGACATGAGGAACTTCTCGCAGATGCTTCCCGAAGACAAGAGAGATATGGTTGAGGCGGATTACGATACCATAACGGTGTCCGCACAGGGCTTCTCCATCGGTGCGAAGGTCAACCAGAGAGTACCTTATTCATATATAGAGCTCATCGACTGGGGCAATTCTCCGATCGCATTCAAGGTCGGTCTCAACTTCGGCGCTGCTGGTCCTGCAGACAAGACCCAGTTCAGCATCGAGGTTTCCGCTGACCTCAATTTCATGATGAAGATGATGCTCGGAAAGAAGATTCAGGAAGGCCTCGACAAGATAGTCGACGGGCTTGTCGCAGTGTCAGAGGGCAGGATGCCGGAAGGTGTCGATCCTGAGATGCTCAAGAACATGAAGATGTAATATGGAACTCAGGGAAGAATTCCTCAGGTATCTCTCCGAGGCCATTGGCGAGGAAAGCATAGATGTCGTCAAGAACGCGCTGGATGAGCCGGCGTCAGTGTCGGTCCGTCTTAACCCATCTAAGTGCGAGGGGGTGCACCTCCCGATTCTCGACGGCGCCCAGGGCGTGGAATGGAGCAGCTTCGGCTATCTCCTGAAAGAGAGGCCGGTGTTCACTCTGCATCCACTCTTCCATGCCGGAGTGTACTATGTGCAGGATTCTTCCGCCATGTATGTCGGTCAGGCTGTCCGTGACATGCTTGGACGCTTCGGAAGCCTGAACAGGCCAGTCCGCGTGCTTGACCTTTGCGCAGCGCCGGGAGGAAAGACAACCGACCTTGCGGCCAGCCTCAGGGCTGCCTTCGGAGATTCCTTCCTTCTCGTTGCGAATGAAGTCATGAAGGCAAGGGCGACGGTCCTCGCGGATAACGTAGGCCGGTGGGGCGACCCTAACGTCATCGTGACGAGCGTGGATCCGAAGGCTTTTGCGTGCATGAAGGCATTCTTCGACATAATAGTCGCGGATGTTCCCTGTTCCGGCGAAGGCATGTTCCGAAAGGATGAGGAAGCGCTTGCACAGTGGTCTCCGGACAATGTGAGACTTTGCGAAGAGCGTCAGCGCCGCATCATCGCTGACGTTTGGCCAGCACTTTCAGGCGGTGGAGTAATGGTGTACTCGACATGTACATTCAACAGATTCGAAAATGACGGAAACGTCGATTGGATATGTCAGGAGCTCGGGGCGAAGAAACTATCCTCAAGGAGCCTGGTCCCAGGATTCGTGCCCGGTGAGGGACAGTACTGTGCTGCCATGGTCAAGGACGGCGACGCGGCTGCAGAACTGCGTAAGGGCAAACCTCAGAAAGCGGACGCGGTGCAGAAGATGGTCAGCGCATATTTCGACTGCCCGGTCAGCGTCAGGCGCAAGGGCGATATGGTCATAGCAGTCCCGACCGTCATCGCAGATCTCGTCGACCATGTCGCATCAAACATGCCGCTGCTTTCTTCAGGCACGGCGGTGGGACAGATCAAGGGCAGCGATCTCGTTCCGGACGAAGATCTCGCTCTGTGCATCGCACTCCGCAGGGGAGCGTTCGCTGAGGCCGCGATCGACAAGCCGACTGCGCTGGCATTCCTCCACAAGGATGCGATAACGCTTGCAGAAGCACCTAAGGGCATAGTGCTGCTTACATATAAGAATGTTCCGCTGGGTTTCGTGAAGAACCTCGGAAACAGAACAAACAACCTCCATCCTCAGTCGAGGAGGATAAGAATGGATATAAAGTGATGAAGAGAATATTTATGGTCATGATGGCGGCGCTGGTGTCTTTCCAGATGTTCGCCCAGACAGCAGAGGAGTATAAGGCTCGCTACGAGAGATTGGTCGCAAAGCTCGGACATTCCGGTGTCGGTGTCGAGGGCATACTTGACAAATGGGCTCAGGTTGATTCAACCGACGTGGACATGCTCGTGGCACGTTTCCAGATGTATTTCGACAAGGCGAGGGATTCCAAGATCGTAGACACTGATACCAGAAAGCACCTCGGACTCGATCCAATACTCACGCTCAAGGACAGCACAGGAACCAACAGATACTATTTCCAGGTTCCCGTGTTTGACGATGAACTCTTCGGAAACGCCATGAGGAACATTGAGAAAGCCATAAGGTTCTATCCGGAGAGGCTTGACCTCAGGATTGACAAGGCCACGGCTCTTCTCGCGTATGAGACGGACAGTCCTGACATGACGACTGAATTCCTTCTTTCCCTCATTGACGAATGGAATTCCGGCAGACATCAGTGGAGCTATCCCGAGGTTGAGGTGGACAAGGTTTTCTTTGACCAGGTGATTCAGGAGTATTGCGGAACCCTCTTCGGAATAGGAACGGACAAGTCCCGTGACTCATTCAGGATGCTTGCGGAGAAGATGCTCAAGACGGACAAGAACAATCCGGAATTCCTGTCCGACCTCGGATCATATTATGTCGTGAAGAAGGACAACAAGAAAGCCATGAAGTACTACAATAAGATACTGAAGGCTACTCCGGACTATTATCCTGCAATCAAGAATTGCTGCACTATCGCAGTGAACGCCAAGGATGTGAAGCTTCAGAAGAAATATCTCCCTTACCTGGTGAAGTACGGAACTGAGGCTGAATCAGTCTCTGCCAAGGCTCGTCTCGCCGCGCTCAATTAGTTCTTCCTGCTGCTTGCGATACATCTGCCAGCTGTTGTAGACGTTGTGCCAGATGCTGTAGAAACCTCCGGCTACCGAGCTGACGGGGTCCATGAACGTATATCCCATCCAGATTGCAAAGACGGTGTTCTTCTGTCCGAGTGCCTGGCATGTGGTGATCTTGTCATTGTATATCGTGCCGATCTTTCGTCCAGCCCAGAACTGGAATATGCAGGTCAGCAGAGATGCCACAGCGATTCCGCAAAGGACTGTAAGCGGAGTGTTGCTGTTGAAGATGGCTCTCGTTGTCATGAGAATTGCCAGACAGAGTGAAACTGCCCATATGTTGAATGCCGCATTCTTGTAGCTCACGATCTTCGCGTTGAGCTCGGGGGAAATCCATTGTATTGTCCACGCCAGCAGGGCCGGACATATCAAGGTAGGGAATACCTTTGCTATGATGAGAGCGGATGCCGTCACGAATGAGATGCCAGCCGCTGGGTGAATGAGCGGTACGAAGATAGGTACCACGATGGCGACCACGAGATTGATCAGCACCAGGTAACATATCAGGCCAGGCATTTCTCCTCCAAGCCTGTCGGTGACCACAGCCGCTGCGGTCGCCGTCGGACAGATGAGACAGAGCATTGCAGCTTCGATGACGACCTTCCACTGGAACTCAGGAAGTGCTGCGAGCAGAAGTGCGATACCTATGAACAATCCCGCCTGTATGAACAGCAGCCATACGTGCCATTTCTTGAATCTCAACTGTTTTGGCGTGATCTTGCTGAATGAGAGGAAGAGCATGCAGAAGAGAAGGGTAGGCTGCAGCTTGGATATGGTCTTTGCAAGGAAGGGTCCTGCAGGATGGAGAAAGCCGACGACACGATACAGCAGGTATAGAAGAATGCCTGTAGTAATGGATATGGGGAGCATCCACGTCTTCAAGAACTTCAACAACTTGTTCATTTTGGCTTTTCGGGCGGCAAAGATGGCTATTTTTTCATAACTTTGCAACTGATGGGAGCATCTGGATTCATAGCGTCAAAGATCAGCACTAAGGGCCATCTTGCGATGGTCTGTGTGGCTGTAAGCTTTCTCGTGATGATAGTCGCAGTCGCAGTGAGTTCCGGATTCAGGACGGAGATTCGCAACGGCATCAGTGATGTGAGCGGCGATGTCCAGCTCATCCCAATCAGCCAGGATTATATCAGCGAGAATTCAAGCATCGGCAGAACTCCTGATTATCTTCCACATATAGAGGAATTGCCTCAGGTGCAGTCTGTGAATCCGGTTGTCTACCGTGCCGGTCTTATCAGACACGATGAGAATATCCACGGCGTGCTCTTCAAGGGTGTCGAGAATCCAGCGGACACGGCAAGCCTGGCGGTCAGCATACCTCGGCGTCTTTCCACCATGCTAGGGCTCGAAGTCGGGGACGATATGACCACGTATTTCATTTCGGACAGGGTGAAGGCGAGGAAGTTCCATGTGGCATCCGTATATGACGGACTGGTGGATAGCCAGGACAAGCTTGTCGTCATAGCCTCAATGGATGACATGCAGAGGCTTAATGGATGGGACGAGGACGAAATATCTGCCTTCGAGATCAAGGTCCATCCTGCGTTCAGGACGAAGAGAATGCTCTCGGAGATAGAGCAGGAGGTAGGCTTCATATCTTCAAGCTACCTGTCCGAGGATGACGATACCGTCTATGCGAGTTCATCGATCTCGTCTTATCCGCAGATGTTCGACTGGCTCGACCTCATCGACTTCAATGTCGTGTTCATACTGATACTTATGACCATAGTGGCCGGTTTCAACATGATTTCCGGCCTCCTCATAATGCTTTTCGAAAACATCTCGACCATCGGACTGCTGAAGGCCCTGGGAATGAAGGACAGAGATATCAGCAAGGTCTTCCTAATCAGCTCGTCCAAGATTGTGCTCAAGGGAATGTTTGCCGGTAATCTGCTCGCTATCCTTTTCTGCATCATCCAATCGACCACGCATCTTCTCAAGCTCCCTCCTCAGAACTACTTCGTCTCTTTCGTCCCGGTCCATCTGAACATCGGCGTGGTTCTGGCC
>JAGHUQ010000111.1 GCA_018064725.1 Candidatus Cryptobacteroides caccocaballi | reverse complement strand
GTACGGCCACCCTCGCGGATTGCGAAACGGAGACCCTCGTTAAGTGCTACAGGGTAGATGAGCTCTACAGTGATAGTAACGTTATCACCAGGCATTACCATCTCTACGCCCTCTGGGAGAGTGATCTCACCAGTGATGTCAAGGGTGCGGAGGAAGAACTGAGGACGATAGTGGTTCTTGAAAGGAGTGTGACGACCACCCTCGTCTTTCTTAAGAACGTAAATCTCAGCCTGGAACTTAGTGTGTGGGTGGATGACACCTGGACGTGCAAGCACCTGACCACGCTTGATTTCCTTCTTGTCGATACCACGGAGGAGAAGACCTACGTTATCACCAGCCTCACCCTCATCGAGGATCTTGCGGAACATCTCGACACCAGTTACAACTGACTTCTTAGGCTCCTCACCGAGACCTACAATCTCAACATCGTCACCAGTGTGGATGACACCTGTCTCGATACGACCGGTAGCAACGGTACCACGACCTGTGATAGAGAAGATGTCCTCGATAGGCATAAGGAATGGCTTCTCGTTGTCACGTGGAGGAAGAGGAATATACTCGTCAACAGCGTCCATGAGCTCCATGATCTTCTCCTCGTAGGTAGGATCACCGTTAAGTCCACCAAGTGCTGAACCACGGATAACAGGAGCCTCGTCACCGTCGAAGTTGTAGAATGAAAGGAGGTCACGTACTTCCATCTCAACGAGGTCGATCATCTCAGGATCGTCAACGATATCTACCTTGTTAAGGAAGACAACGATCTTAGGGACGTTCACCTGGCGAGCGAGAAGGATGTGCTCACGAGTCTGAGGCATAGGACCATCAGTAGCAGCAACTACGAGGATAGCACCATCCATCTGAGCGGCACCAGTAACCATCTTCTTCCCATAGTCGGCATGGCCTGGGCAGTCAACGTGTGCGGAGAGACGCTTCTCAGTCTGATACTCAACGTGTGCAGTGTTGATAGTGATACCACGCTCTTTCTCCTCTGGAGCGTTATCGATCTGGTCGAATGACTTTACTTCTGAAAGACCGCGCTTTGCCAATACGGTAGTGATTGCGGCAGTCAAAGTAGTTTTACCGTGGTCAACATGGCCGATAGTACCGATGTTAACGTGCGGTTTGTCTCTTTTAAAGGTTTCTTTAGCCATAATCTGATTTGTTTATGATTATATTCAGAGCCGGTGGTGAGAATTGAACTCACGACCTCTTCCTTACCAAGGAAGCGCTCTACCCCTGAGCTACACTGGCATTAGTTTTCAATGGAGCGGAAGACGAGGTTCGAACCCGCGACCCTCAGCTTGGAAGGCTGATGCTCTACCAACTGAGCTACTTCCGCACTAAACACAAAAAAAGTGGGCAGAGATGGATTCGAACCACCGTAGGCGTAAGCCAGCAGATTTACAGTCTGCCCCATTTGGCCACTCTGGTATCTGCCCAATTTAAGTCAAACTTCGGGAGCCGATAGAGGGAGTCGAACCCACGACCCCGAGATTACAAATCACGTGCTCTAGCCAACTGAGCTATATCGGCAATTTCTTTCGGCTGCACCGAGATGCTTGTGAAAGGGATTGCAAAGATAGAGATAAAAACTGATTCTGCAAATAAATTCACAAAAATCTTCATTTTTTCATTTCTTCCTGCAACATGCCGAGAATGCTCTCGGAATCAAGCCCGCAATCCCTCAAAAGATCACCCCTGCTTGCCTGAGGGACGAACTTGTCCGGAATTGCCGCATGACGCAAGCGGGCCCGCGATCCGTGCGACGCGAGGTACTCCGCAACTGCGCCGAACAGGCCGCCGGCTGCGCACCCGTCCTCCAAGGTGATCACGCAGTCATACGCATCAGCAACCTCCGCAAGTATATCCGTATCTATCGGTTTTACATATTTCATATCATAGACGGCAGGGGACATGCCGGTCTCCGCCTTGAGTGTCTCGGCTGCCTCGAGCGCCCTGTTGCACACAGGTCCTATCCCGAGTATCGCCACACGGGTTCCGTCAAGGAGTTTTTCACCCTTGCCCACCGGCACGTCAGAATATGGGGCAGTCCTCCAATCGACACCTTCTCCTCCCCCACGCGGGTACCTTATAATAAATGGGCCGTCATGCTTGAGCGCCGTACCCATCATATTCTTCAACGAGAGCTCGTCGCGTGGCGCCGCAATGGTCATGTTAGGAATGCTCCTGTACGCCGCCATGTCGAATGCGCCGTGGTGGGTAGGTCCGTCCTCTCCGACAACACCGGCCCTGTCAAAGCAGAACACAACCGGAAGGTTCTGGAGAGCCACGTCATGAATTATCTGGTCATAGGCCCTCTGGGAGAAAGAGGAATATATGTTGCACACGGGACGAAGCCCGCCAGCAGCCAATCCGGCAGAGAATGTGACGGCATGTTCCTCTTCGATTCCCACGTCAAAGAACCTGCCAGGGAACTGCTCAGAGAAGCTGTTCATGCCACATCCGCTGGACATGGCCGGAGTAATGCCGACTATCTTGCCATCGTTCCTGGCAAGGTCCACGAGAACCTCTCCGAATACGTCCTGATAGCGGTCTGCCGTCTTCCTGGACTTGATACGTTCGCCAGTCTCAGGATCGAACTTGCCAGGGGAATGCCATACGGTAGGATCTGCTTCTGCCGGAGCATATCCATATCCCTTTGTGGTGACGCAGTGCAATAGGCGAGGTCCCTTGAGGTCCTTGATCGCACGCAGCGTATCAACCACCTGCTGAATGTCGTTTCCGTCGATGGGACCGAAATATCTGAATCCGAGGGACTCGAACAAGTCACCTCCGGACTTTCTCACGATGTATGATTTGACGCCCTTAGACCACCTGTGAACAAAATTGCGGGCGTTACCGTCGCCCATCCTGTCCCAGACCTTCCCCTTGATCTTATTATATGAAGGGTTGGTCGTGAGGCGAAGCAGATGCTCATGGATGGCGCCTCTGGCCTCATCGATGGAGTGGTTGTTGTCATTGAGGATGACGAGTATGTCAGACTGGCTGTCACCAGCATTGTTCATTCCCTCGAAAGCAAGGCCGCCCGTCAGCGCGCCGTCGCCTATGACGGCGACCGCCTTGGTGCCGTCACCCTTGATGCGTGCAGCCTCGGCATAGCCAAGCGCAGCTGAGATGGAGGTCGAGGAATGTCCAACGCCGAATGCATCATATCGGCTTTCGTCCATCTTCGGGAAACCGCTCAGTCCGCCCTTCTGGCGAAGGGTACGGAAGGCATCGCGCCTCCCCGTGAGAATCTTGTGCGCATACGCCTGATGACCGACGTCAAATACGATCTTGTCCTCCGGTGTATTGAATACATAGTGGATGCCCGTGATGATCTCGACCGAGCACAGGCTGGAAGCCACATGCCCAGGATTTCGTGAGCAACAGTCAAGCATATACTCACGAAGCTCGGAACAAACTTGCCCGAGTTCAGACTGATTCACTTTCTTGAGGTCGTCCGGATTTCCTATCTTGTCCAGGTATGAGTACATAGGTGCTAAGATAAGACTTTTTTTGACAAAACGCATAAAAAGCTTATCTTCGCAAGGATTGACATGCATGTAAACTAACGCACAATATGACACAGGCAATCAGCAAAAAGCTCAGCGACAGCGCTGCCGCAAGGTGGACCGCTCTCCTCATCGTATCCTTCACAATGATGTTCGGATACTTCTTCACGGACGTCATGTCCCCACTCGAGCCACTCCTCACCGCATCGGTTTCTGACGGCGGTCTCGGCTGGACAAGTGACGAATACGGATTCTTCTCCGGATCTTATGGATTCTTCAACGTATTCCTTCTCCTCCTCTTCTTCGGAGGTATCATCCTTGACAAGTTCGGAATCCGCTTCACCGGAATTCTCTCGACCGCGCTCATGTTCGGAGGCGCATTGATCAAATGGTACGCTGTAGGACATCCTTTCGAGGGAACACTCACCCTTCCTTTCGGCATCGGAACCTATGGAATGCAGGTCATCTGGGCTTGCGTCGGATTCGCGACCTACGGTGTGGGCTGCGAGATTGCCGGTATCACCGTCAGCAAGGTCATAGTAAAGTGGTTCACAGGTCATGAGCTTGCCCTCGCCATGGGTCTCCAGGTAGCACTCGCACGTATCGGCACCGCCTGCGCGCTCGCATTCGCACTTCCTTTCGCAAAGCACATGGGTGCTGCCTCTGCATCAGTAGGTCTCGGCGCAGCAATGCTCTGCATCGGCATGATCAGCTTCATTGTATACTGCGTGATGGACAAGAAGGAAGATGCAGCAGCTTCAGCAGCGGCAGACGCAGAACCAGAGGAAGGATTCAAGTTCGCTGACCTCAAGACCCTCTTCGTGAACAAGGGATTCTGGTACATCGCAGTCCTCTGCCTCATGTTCTACGCAGGTGTGTTCCCATTCCTCAAGTTCGCGACCAAGCTCATGGTGTTCAAGTATGGTGTTGCCGAAAACGTTGCCGGTCTCATCCCTGCGATGCTTCCTTTCGGAACCATCATCCTCACCCCTCTCTTCGGCGGCGTATATGACAAGTACGGTAAGGGCGCCACTCTGATGCTCATCGGAAGTATCATCCTCACAGCCGTGCATACCATCTTCGCGCTTCCGCTCAACAGCTGGATTCTTGCGATCTTCGTAATGATTCTCCTCGGCATCGCATTCGGTCTCGTGCCATCGGCAATGTGGCCTTCAGTTCCGAAGATCATCCCTATGAAGCTCCTCGGCACCGCATATTCCGTGATTTTCTACATCCAGAACATCGGTCTCTCAATGGTGCCTATCATGATCGGTAAGGTCAACCAGGCAAACACAGGTGCTGACGGCGTGATCGACTACACCAACAGCATGATCATCTTCGCCTGCTTCGGCATCATATCCGTCGTGATCGCTCTCCTCCTCAAGCTTGAGGACAAGAAGAAAGGATATGGTCTCGAGCAGCCTAACCTCAAGAAATAATGTCTGAAAACAAAGGCTTCAAAATAGAAGGGGCCGCCTGCTGGGCGGCTCTTTTCTGTCTTGTGATACCGATGTTCGCGTCGTATTTCTTCGACGACATGTTCTCTACGGTATCGCATCTTTTCCAGCACCCTGAAACGCTCGAACTCGGTTGGGATTCCGCCAAGCTCGGCGACTTCATCGGCGACTACAGCCTGCTCTGCATCTGCGGAGGCCTGATAATAGGAGGAATCCTTCTCGATATCTTCGGGGTCAGGATCATGGGATCCATCTTCCTCGGGATGATGGTCGGAGGAGCGGCTCTCGCCTATTATGCCGTTTCATCCGGACTTCCTGACGGAACCGCCATCGCACTCGGAAGGATAGGAAGAATGACCTTCGGTCTGGGCAGCGAGATTGCAGGAGTTGCCGTGACACGCTCAATAGCAAAGTGGTTCAAGGGAGGAAACCTGTCTCTCGCGATGGGTCTTCACCTGGCAATCGCAAGGCTCGGCACAGGAATAGCCCTTCTGACAGCGCCGCTGATCGTTGGCGTCCCTAAAGATTTCTACTCGCTCGCGGACACTTCCAGACCGGCACTGGTAGGCCTCGGACTTCTTCTCCTCGGGGCTGTCGTCTGGATCTTCTTCACCATTCTTGACGCAAGATTCGACAAAGCCAACGGGATTTCATACAGACGTGGCGAGGTGACAGAGGAGAATAAGTTCCGCTTCAGTGACATATTCTCAGTCCTGAGGAACCCCCGCTTCCTTCTCATCGGTCTGCTCTGCGTGACTTTCTACTGCTGCGTGAGTTCGTTCAAGAAATTCGGCACAGCTGTCGTGATTCCCCGTTTCGGAATCGAGGCGAGCGCAGCCGGGACAATGGTAGCCATGATTCCTTTCTTCACCATAATATTCACTCCTCTCTTCGGAGCCTTGGTCGACAAGGTAGGAAAGGCTACGCTCTGGATGATTTCCGGTGCACTCTGCGTGCTGATGGGCCACCTCACGATTGCATTCGCACCGCAGGGTGTGGCATTCTTCGGATATCTCGGAATCGGTTTCCTCGGTATCGGATACTCGCTCGTACCGTCGGCAATGTGGCCATCTGTTCCGAAGATCATTCCGGAGAAGAACCTCGGAACTGCATACTCGCTCATCTACTGGATACAGAACATGGGCCTCTATTTCGTCCCTAAGGTCGTCGGAAGAATCTTCTCGAATCCTAGCAATGCAACCGAACTGGAAGCTGTCGCAAAGGTGGAATGGCTGTTCATAATCCTGGCGTTGACAGCGATTTCAGTGGCGGTAATCCTGAAAGCCATCAGGCTGACCCCCGAAGAAAAACAGTAAATTTTGTAACAATCCGGTACATCCTTGCGTCTAATGGCATATATTTGGTGAATCAATTCACCAGAACTGAACGCTATGCTTCTAGAACTCAAGGACGTAAACAAGACATATGACAACGGACAGCCCCTGCATGTGCTGAAGGGCATAGACCTCAGCATCGACAGGGGCGAATTCGTGTCAATCATGGGCTCATCCGGTTCGGGTAAGTCCACTCTCCTCAACATACTTGGCATCCTGGACGACTATGACACAGGAGAATACTGGCTCGACGGGAAACTCATAAAGGGTCTCACCGAGAGGCAGGCTGCGGACTATAGGAACCACATGATCGGTTTCATATTCCAGTCATTCAATCTGATCAGTTTCAAGACTGCCGTGGAGAATGTCGAGCTGCCTCTTTTCTATCAAGGGGTCGGCAGAAGCAAGAGACATGCAATAGCGATGGAATATCTCGATCGACTCGGGCTCGCCGACTGGGCCCAGCACTATCCCAACGAAATGTCAGGTGGTCAGAAGCAGCGCGTTGCAATCGCCAGGGCACTTATCACAAATCCTCAGATAATCCTCGCAGATGAGCCTACCGGAGCCCTTGACTCGAAGACATCCGTGGAAGTTATGGAGCTTCTCGGGCGCCTCAATCGTGAGGAAGGGGTCACTATCATTGTCGTCACCCATGAGAGCGGAGTCGCAAACTGCACGAACAAGATCGTACACATCAAGGACGGCCTCATAGGGAACATAGAGCTGAATGATCTCCACAATGCGTCTGCATTCGGAACAACGACCATAATGAAATAGCACGATGTTCGACCTGCTGAACGAAATATGGGAATCCGTCCGTCGCAACAAGCTGCGCACATGCCTGACAGGCTTCGCCGTGGCTTGGGGCATCTTCATGCTCATCATTCTCCTGGGAGCCGGAAACGGTCTGAAGAGCAACATGAAGGCGAACATGTCAGATGTCCAGATGAACTACATGACCATCTACCCGGGCCAGACATCGGTTGCCTTCGACGGCCTCCAGCAAGGAAGGAACATACGTCTTGACGACGAAGACACGAGAATCACCGGCAGCCCGCAGTTCGCGGACAACATCGACGAGGTCGCGCCGATAGTCCACGCATCCAACCTCACCATCAGCAACGGGAAGAACCATTTCACCACCTCACTCAGAGGCGTGACACCGCTCTCAGACAAGATCCGACCGGAGAAGATTCTCGCAGGACGATACATCAACGACAATGACCTGAAGCACGAGAGAAAGAGCATAGTACTCTCTAAAGGAGATGTGGAACGTCTTTTCGGAGAGAACATAAACATCGACAGAATCATAGGAAGAAGAGTCAAGGTGGACGACTATTCCTTCGTAATTGTCGGAATCTACAAGACAGACAACAGCATGATGGAGGCAGACACCTATGTGCCTTACACCACGCTCAGGACCGTATTCGCGAAGGGAGACCATCCGGACAGGATCATCTTCACTTTCCATGGGCTGGACTCCGAACAGGAAAACGATGAATTCGAAGCACGGTATAGAGCCGTGATCAACAGGCATCACAGGGCCGCACCTTCGGACAAGGGTGCACTTTGGATCAGGAACAGCTTCAAGCAGAATCTCCAGATGGACATGGGCATGGGCATAGTCACCACCGCACTGTGGATCGTAGGACTGTTCACGCTGCTCAGCGGCATCGTCGGAGTATCCAACATCATGCTCATCACCGTCAAGGAACGCACCCACGAATTCGGAATCAGGAAGGCGATCGGAGCATCACCCGCCAGCATCGTGAAGCTCATCATCGCAGAAAGCATAAGCATCACGGCAGTTTTCGGGTACATCGGCATGTTCCTGGGCATGCTGGGATGCGAATACATGAACACTATCTTCAACGGAGACCTGGAGATAATGGGAGAGCATATAGCCATGGCCGGGGACTGCTCGGTGGGTCTGGACATAGCGCTCGAAGCGACCCTGGTACTGATTGTCGCGGGCACCATGGCAGGATTGGTCCCCGCGCTGAAGGCTGGACGTATAAGACCGATAGAAGCATTGAGGGCAGATTAGCATGAGGTTCGACATCGATTCATACAAAGAAGTGTTCGACACGCTGACAAGGAACAAGAGCAGGAGCCTGCTCACCGGTTTCGGCGTGTTCTGGGGGCTCTTCATGCTGCTCTTCATGCTCGGCGGAGGCCAGGGAGTGAAGGCAAAGCTGATGAGCAACTTCGAGGGTTTTGCGACCAACTCGACCTTCCTCTTCGCTTCCGAGACGACGAAGCCATACAAGGGCATGCAGGAAGGAAGGACGTGGAATCTCACCAACAAGGACATAGAAAGGCTCAAGATAATGGTTCCGGAGCTGGAGGTTGTCACCCCGACCATAGCCGTATGGGGCGGGAACGCAGTCAACGGAGAGCTCACCGCATCATGCTCGATCAAGGGAGTGCGCACGGAGTATTCACGCATCGAGGTACCTAATCTGCGATATGGACGATACATCAACGCCGTCGACGAAGCCAGCGCCCGAAAGGTGTGCGTAATCGGAAAGAAGATTTACGAAACCCTTTTTCCGGACGGAGGTGACCCATGCGGAACCTTCATCCAGGTAGGTTCCAGCTATTACCAGATCGTCGGCGTCGACACCAATTCCGGGAACATAAGCATCAACGGAAGTGCCGACGAGACCGTCAGCATTCCGCTCACTCTCGCCCAGCAGATCTACCATCGAGGAGACAACGTCGACCTGATCTGCATGATAGGAAAAGACGGTGTGAAGATGTCGTCGCTGGAGCAGAGGATACGTAAGATCGTCGCACGCGAACACCTGTTCGACGAGACGGACAAGCCGGCCGTGTACGTGCTGAACGCCGAAGAGATATTCACCTTGGTCGACAACATCTTCCGCGGTGTGGACATGCTGATATGGCTCATAGGTCTGGGCACGCTGCTGGCAGGAGCAATCGGTGTCAGCAACATCATGATGGTGACGGTCAAGGAAAGGACGGTGGAGATAGGAATACGCCGTGCCATCGGCGCGACACCTTCGGACATCCTGGGTCAGATCATGACTGAGAGCGTTCTCCTTACCATGGTCTCCGGCCTTTCAAGCATAGTGTTCACGGTGGGCATACTAGCCGCAGTGGAAGCCGGAGTCAATGACGGCACTCCGTTCCAGATCGGCTTCGGGCTTGCGGTCGGAGCGGCCCTGCTGCTGACGGTGCTGGGACTCGCCGCCGGACTTGCTCCTGCAATGAGGGCAATGCACATCAAGCCAGTGGACGCAATGAGAGATGAATAAAAAAATGAAAACGATATGAAGAAGATCATCAAGTACCTTAGTTTTGCGCTGGTCGCACTGATTTTTGTATGGACATTCGTGTTCCTATACAAGAAATCGAAGCCGGAAGAAGTCAAGTATCAGGAACTCGAGGCAAGCGTGATGGATATCCATCGCACGGCTGTCGTGACCGGCAAGATCATTCCACGAAACGAAGTAGACATCAAGCCACAGATTAACGGAATCATCGCCGAACTCTACAAGGAGGCTGGAGAGACCGTCCAGGAGAACGAGGTAATCGCGAAGCTCAAGGTCATACCGGACATGAATTCCCTGAGCTCCGCACAGAGTCGCGTTCGCCTCGCAGAGCTTAATCTCAAGCAGGCCCAGATTGACTTCGACCGCATGAAGACCCTCTTCAGCAAGGAGCTCATCAGTGCTGAGGAATTCGACAAGGCGACCCAGTCCCTCAACCAGGCAAAGGAGGAGAAATCCGCAGCACAGGACGCTCTCGAAGTCATCCGCGACGGAGTGTCATCTTCGAACGCAAAATCCAGCTCAACCCTCGTCCGCTCGACCATTACCGGCCTGATCCTCGATGTTCCGGTCAAGGTAGGTAATTCCGTAATCCAGGCAAATACCATGAATGACGGTACCACAGTCGCTACCGTTGCGGACATGAAGGACCTTATCTTCGACGGCAACGTTGACGAGACCGAGGTCGGCTCACTCTACGAAGGCGTACCGGTGAAGATAACCATCGGTGCACTCCAGAACTACTCGTTCGACGCGACCCTCGAATACATTTCGCCTAAAGCCGTCGAGAAGAACGGAGCGAACCAGTTCGAGATCAAGGCCGCAGTGAATGTCGACAACGAAAGCACCATCCGCTCCGGATACAGCGCGAATGCCGAGATCGTGCTCGAAAGTGCAGAAGCGGTGCTGTCCGTTCCAGAAAGTGCTCTCGAATTCGACGGTGATGACGTATACGTGCAGAAGAAGGAGAATGACGGCAGCTACAAGCGCACGAAAATCTCCACCGGCCTGAGCGACGGAATCAACATAGAGGTGAAGGAAGGTCTGAGCAAGGGCGACATCGTCCGTGGTCCGAGGATCGTCAACGAATAATGCACATACCCGGATGAAAAGGATATTCACAGCATCGATTCTTCTGGCGTCCAGCCTCATCGCCGGAGCGCAGCCGAGAGAATGGACACTCGCAGAGTGCATAGGACATGCTCTCGAGAACAACATAACCATCCAGCAGAGCGCCATCAACGTGGAAAGCAAGGAAGTCGCAGTCAGTTCCGCGAAGAACAGGCGTCTGCCTGGGGTCAGCGGAAGTGCAAGCCAGAATTTCTCCTTCGGACGAGGACTGACCGCAGACAACACCTATGCGAACGCCAACACTACCAGCACATCTTTCAGTCTCGGCGCCGACGTCCCCGTCTTCTCCGGCCTGCAGAACGTGCACAACATCGCTCTGGGCAAGCTCGACCTCGAGGCGGCGACAGCAGACCTCGAGAAAGCGAAGGATGACATACGAGTGGCAGTTGCCCAGGCATATGTCCAGATACTATACGACATGGAAATCGTGGAGGTGGCAGAAAGTCAAGTTGATATCGACCAGATGCAGGTGGAGCGCCTCTCGGAGATGGCGGCAAACGGAAAGTCTTCCAGAGCCGAGGTCTCTGCCCAGGAAGCGACGCTGGCACAGAGCCAGCTTTCGCTCACCCAGGCCCGCAACAACCTTTCGCTTGCCCTGCTCGAGCTGAGCCAGCTCCTTGAGCTGCCTTCTCCAGAAGGCTTCGCCATCGCACGTCCCAATGCAGACGGCATCGACGACATGCTTCTGATGAGCCCTGAGGACATCTATGCGGAGGCTGTACAGGTCAAGCCTGCCATCAAGTCAGAGATGGTGCGCCTCGCATATGCTGACCGCAACATAAAGCTAGCGAAGAGCGGCTACATCCCCACCATCTCCCTCAACGGGGGCATTGGTACGAACTACTACACCTCCTCCGGGTATGCTTCTGCTAACTTCGGGCAGCAGGCAAGGAACAATTTCAGCCAGTATCTCGGCCTGAGCCTCAACGTGCCAATCTTCGACAGACTCCAGACAAGGAACCAGATACGCTCGGCCAAGCTCCAGAAACAGAATCAGGAGCTACAGGTAGAAAGCGTCAAGAAGAGCTTGTACAAAGAGATTCAGCAGGCATATTACAATGCCGTCGGCGCAAGGGGCAAGTATCTCAGCAGCAAGGTTGCGGCTAAGAGCGCCCAGGATGCATTCGAACTCGCCACGGCCAAGTATGAGACCGGAAAATCTGGAATCACGGAATTCAACGAATCCAAGACCCGACTGATGTCCGCAGAATCCGACCTTGCAAAGGCACGCTTCGAATATCTCTATCAATCGAAGCTCCTGGAGTTCTACCGAGGAAACGACCTCGTCCTCTGAAGCGGCAGGGCATCATGACGCGACAGGACAAAATAAGAGCAGCCGACTGACCTAGCCGGCTGCTCTCATTCTATATTTGGTCAAAATTATGCCTCAGGAGCGATCTCGACAACCTCTGCCTCAGGAGCATTCTTCATTACAGAAGCAATACCGTTCTTGCAACCAGACTCAGATGCATACATCTGGCTTGAGCCGATAACCTGATGGTTAGCTGCCTTGAGGTTGAAATGGAGCTTGCCATTTGCTGCGGTCTTCACCTCATACCTGCCCTCCTCTGGAGCGTTCTTCTTTACAGAAGCGATACCGTTCATACAAGCTCTCTTGGTGGTGTACATCTCAGAAGAGAGGATGATCTCGCCGTTGCCGGCCTTGAGGTTGAAGTAGAACTGACCGTTCTTCGCAACCTTAACTTCGAATTTTGCCATAGTCTTTAAAAGGGTTTTTGATACTGTTATGGCACAAATTTATGAAATATAGCTGAAAATTAGACAACTAAATGGAAAATTTATATGTCAAACCAGCGGTTGACGCATAAGATTTGTCGGTAAGCCGGAGCAAATTGCCACTTCCGTCGACACTAAGTACCAGGCCCTGGTCATCAACATTGACTGGATGGTCGACGCCAACGTCAAAGTTGTAGTATAACTGTAAAGCATTTCGCCTATCTATCCTATAGGTGAGAGCACCCTGAAACCTGAACCTGTCACAAGCAAGCTTGTTGAAACGGGGATTCACGTTCCCCACACGATCAGGCGTAAAAGCGAGAGAGCTGGGATTGACGAGGTTCAGCGATGTTTTCATATCTACCGACACCAGAGGTTCAAGAGGGACCCTTTCGAATCTGTACGAGGCGGCGACACGGGTTCTGAGTGCATAATCAGCTTTCTGGTACTTGTAAGGATTGTAGCCGTCAGGACGTGGTGCAGCCTGGAACCTTTCAGTAAGGCTGAAATTCCATCCGCCTGTCGTGTAGGAGCCAGTCACGTCAGCCGCAAATCTATGCCTGTAATCCCATAGATGGCCGTCATCTGTCTTCTTATAGATAGATGTAAGTCCATAGGATGCGCCGAATCGAAGATACTTCGATGGTCTGTACGACACGCCAAAAAGCGTCATAAGCCTATCGAAACTGCGAAATTCCCTGAACCAGGCATCCTCAGTTACGGAAATCTGGAAATTCTCAGGGAGCTTGAACGAAGCCTGGGCGCCCAATCGTCCCCTGCAGGTATAACTCTTGGTCGTCAGTTCCTGGTCGAAATCTTCAACATCATCAACGTCGCCGACGTCATCCATATCCTGCGAATAGGCATTCTGGGCAACTGTCAGCGCGAATAATGCAGCCAATAAGGTCATCAGTCGTTTCATAGTCGTCTTAGTTCGTTGCGGTCTCCGTCAATGCCGGTGACCGGGGGTCAAAATGTCATCCAATCTATATCCTTGTCGCGTCCCCACCATGTCATCTGCCGTTTTGCATAGTGACGGGTATTACGCTGGATCAGCTCCACGGCCTTGTCGAGAGAGCATTTCCCATCAAAATAGTCGAAGAGTTCCCTATATCCCACGGTCTGCAGAGCGGGAAGACCCCTGTAGGCATATAAGCTCCTTGCCTCCTCAAGCAATCCGTCGTCCATCATCTGGACAACCCTTCGGTTAATCCTGTCATAAAGGACGTCACGAGGCCTGCTGATACCTATCTTTTCTATCTCGAAGCTTCTTTTCTTGGTCACGGAAGTCTTGAACGACGAGAATTTGCGTCCCGTCATCAGACAGACCTCCAGGGCCCTCACGACCCGCTGCCCGTTTGCGATATCAATCGTCTCGTACGACTCCGGGTCGAGGTGTTTGAGGTCAAGTCTCAGCGATTCGACGCCCTCGGCGCGGAGGCGCTCCGACAGCTCCGCACGGAGCTGCTGGTCGGCGGGCGGGAAGTCATCCAGCCCATTGCACACAGCATCGATGTAGAATCCCGACCCGCCGGCCATCACGAGCGTCTCGTGGCCTTCGGCAAAGAGACGCTCCAGGAGCGCCACCGCCTCAAGCTCGTACTTTCCTGCGGTGTACATCTCATCATGAATGGAACGCGTCCGGATAAAATAATGCTGTACCGCTGCGAGCTGCTCTTCGCTGGGCACAGCCGTACCTATAGACATCTCCCGGTATATCTGACGCGAATCACAGGAGATAATCGGTGAACCATACTTGCGCGCGACCTCGATGCTGTAGTCTGTCTTGCCAACGGCAGTCGGTCCAAGTATGATCAGGAGTCTATTCATTCTCGTCGTAGATCTCCTCGCTTTCCTCGTCTACCTCATCCTCCTCTTCGTCGAGCTCCTCGTCCTCATCGTCGTAGTCCTCATCGTCGGGATCCTTCCTCTTGTCTGCAGGGAGGTCCTCGAAAGCTACATATCCGTTCTCGAACTCAATAGGATCCGGGCCCTTGCTGTCAAGAAGATACGGATATGCGATTCCCACCCTAGGCTTGCCCGCCTCCTCGAGGAAATCCACGAGAACGCTCTTGACGTTGGTGGTGTCATAGAAGTAGACAAAGCTGTCCTGCTCTGCCTTATGGCATGCTCCGAGGGTCACGTCATCGATGGTGCCGGCGCCAAGGTCGATCACGCTGTAGCGCGCAACAGCCTTGCCAGCCGCATCGACGGCCTTGAAAAGTATGGTCTGGTCCTGAGGGAAATTCATGTCCGCGCGCATCTGCTTGTGGAAAAAATAGAGCGAAGTGCTGTCCTTTACCTCATAGATGCGGTGAAAGCCCTTGATTCCGGGGAGAGAAACTTTATATCTGAGTATCATAGTCGTCTTATCTGTGTCAGCGAAGATACGAATTATTTCATCTCCCGTTGCAAATTATTTCAAAAAGGTCTAAATTTGAAACATGGACTCATACAGGAGCATTGCAGGGCCGTCAGAAGGGTTGTACAAGGACAATGGAAGCAGATTCATTGCTCTGGCATATCCGGTAGAGACGGAACAGCAGGTGAAGGAGATTTTGTCCGGACTCCGCAAGGAGTATTATGACGCACGCCACCACTGCTACGCATACAGACTAGGCTGCAAGGGAGATGTATTCCGCGCAAGCGATGACGGAGAGCCGTCCGGCTCAGCAGGACGCCCTATACTCGGCCAGATCGACTCGGCCGGATTGAGCGACATATTGGTCGTCGTCGTCAGATATTTCGGAGGAATCAAGCTCGGCATACCCGGGCTGATCAGGGCATACAAGACATCCACCGCCGACGCGCTTACCCAGGCCACCGTCGTGGAGAAGATCGCCAGCAGGCAATTCCGTATAAGTTTCGACTACTTCGTCATGAACGACGTGATGAAGATCATCAAGGACCTCGGCCTCCCCATCCTCTCGCAGGATTTCGGGATGTCGTGCGTTGCTGACCTCCGGGTAAGGCTGACGCTGGTGGATGACTTCCTCAAGCGTGCCGGAGACGTCGAAGGAGCCCAGGTAGAAGAACTATGAAAAGATAAACCCTCCCCAGGTGTTTAACAATACGAGAACAAAATGAAAAAAGTACACATTTTCAACGCTGGCCCATGCATCCTTCCGGAGCAGGCCATCGAGAACGCCATCGAAGCCCTCAAGGATTTCAAGGGCACCGGCATGTCAGTAATCGAGATCTCACACAGGACCAAGGAGTGGGAGTCCGTAATGGACGAGTGCCGCTCACTTTGGAAAGAGCTCCTCAACATCCCTGATACACATGAGGTGATTTTCTTCGGCGGCGGAGCAAGCACCGGTTTTCTCTATGTACCATACAACCTCCTCGAGAAGAAGGCAGCTTACCTCGAGACCGGCGTATGGGCAAAGAAGGCAGCTAAGGAAGCCAAGGGCCTCGGCGCCACTTTCGGGGCAGAGGTAGTCACCGTCGCTTCATCTGCAGACACGACCTACAACTACATTCCTAAGAACTACGAGATTCCTGCCGATGCGGACTATTTCCACATCACTACCAACAATACCATATATGGTACAGAGATCAAGGAGGACATCGACTGCCCTGTCCCTCTCGTAGCAGACATGTCATCAGACATCATGAGCCGTCCGGTAGACGTCAGCAAGTATGCAGTCATCTACGGTGGTGCGCAGAAGAACGTAGGCCCTGCCGGCGTGACCTTCGCAATCATCCGCAAGGACATCCTCGGCAAGGTAAGCCACTACATCCCTACCATGCTCAGCTACCAGACCCACATCGACGGAGCATCAATGTTCAACACACCTCCTGTATTCCCTATCCTCGTCATGAACGAGACCCTCAAGTGGCTCAAGGGCATCGGAGGTGTTGAGGCAATGAACAAGATCAACGTCGAGAAGGCAGAGCTCCTCTACAACGAGATCGAACGCAACTCCCTCTTCGTCGGCACCGCAGCCAAGGAAGACCGCTCTATCATGAACGTCTGCTTCGTGATGGCTCCTGGCAAGGAGGACCTCCAGGACGAGTTCCTCGCATTCGCGAAGTCCAAGAAGATGGCAGGCCTCAAGGGCCACAGAAGCGTCGGTGGTTTCCGCGCATCAATCTACAATGCCTGCCCTATCGAGAGCGTGAAGGCCCTCGTGGAGGCTATGCAGGAATTCGAACAGCTTCACAAATAAGACAAGATGAAGATTCTTTTGGCAACACAGAAGCCATTCGCTGCCGCTGCAGTGGCTGGCATCAAGAAGATAGCAGAGGAAGCAGGCCACGAGCTCGTGCTCCTCGAGAAATATGCAGAGCAGTCTGACTTCGTAGCGGCTGTCGCTGACGTGGACGCAATCATCGTACGCTCCGACAAGGTCACCGCCGAGGTGGTGGAGGCTGCTAAAAACCTCAAGATCGTCGTTCGCGCAGGTGCCGGCTTCGACAACCTCGATCTCGCGGCATGCACCGCACATGGCGTGGTTGCGATGAACACCCCTGGCCAGAACTCTAACGCAGTGGCAGAGCTTGCAATCGCGATGATGATATTCATGGCACGCACCCAGTTCACCCCTGCAACCGGAACTGAGATCGAGGGCAAGACCATCGGTATCCAGGCATTCGGAAACGTCGGCAGACTCGTCGGCAAGAAGGCAGCAGCCCTCGGAATGAAGGTCAAGGCAATCGATCCTTTCCTCACCGCAGAGCAGATCACCGCAGGTGGCGCTGAGCCTGCAGCAAGCCTCGAGGAACTCTATGGAAGCTGCGACTATGTCAGCATCCACATCCCTGCTACCCCTCAGACCATCAAGAGCATCAACTACGATCTCATCACCAAGATGCCTAAGGGCGCGACCCTCGTGAACACTGCTCGCAAGGAAGTCATCGACGAGGAAGGTCTCGAGAAGGCTCTCGAGGCTCGTCCTGACCTCAAGTACATCACCGACGTCGCTCCTGACAACCTCGCGGTCCTCCAGGAGAAGTTCGGTCTCCGCGTATTCGCCACCCCTAAGAAGATGGGCGCCCAGACCTCAGAGGCGAACGTGAATGCCGGCCTCGCTGCAGCAAGCCAGATCTGCAACTACTTCGCAACCGGTTGCACCAAATTCCAGCTGAACAAATAACATACTACCCACACTTATAACATTAGACTATGGTAAGAGTAAAACCATTCGCAGCAATCCGCCCTCCTAAAGCACTTGTGGAGGAAGTTGCAGCAAGACCTTATGACGTCCTCAACTCAGAGGAGGCACAGAAGGAAGCCGGCGAGAAGTCGCTGCTCCACATCACCAAGCCTGAGATTGACTTCGACCCTATCGCCGACGAGCACAGCCAGCCTGTATACGACAAGGCTGTCGAGAACTTCAAGGCATGGCAGGAGAAGGGATGGCTCGTAAGGGACGCGAAGCCTTGCTACTATGTATACGCACAGACGATGGAGAAGCGCACCCAGTACGGTTTCGTGCTCTGCGCCCACACCGACGACTATGCTACCGGCAAGATCAAGAAGCATGAGCTCACCCGCAAGGACAAGGAAGACGACCGCATGATCCATGTACGCATCCAGAATGCCAACATCGAGCCTGTGTTCTTCTCTTTCCCTGACAACGAGGAACTCGCGCAGATCATCAAGAACACCATCGCAGGTGCCCCTGAGTATGATTTCGTCGCAGAGGACGGCTTCGGCCACCATTTCTGGGTGATCGATGACGACGCTGTCATCGCACGCATCAGCGAGATCTTCGAGAAGGACGTTCCTGCCTTCTACGTGGCAGACGGTCACCATCGCACCGCAGCTGCCGCACGCGTAGGTGCAGAGAAGAAGGAGCAGAACCCAGCACATACCGGAGATGAGGAGTACAACTTCTTCATGGCCGTATGCTTCCCTGAGAGCCAGCTCAAGATCATCGACTACAACCGCGTCGTCAAGGATCTCAACGGTCTCAGCGAGGAGGAAGTGCTCAAGGCTCTCGAAGAGGATTTCGAGGTCAAGCTCGAGTCAAAGCCTCGTTGCGGAAGGCCCGCAAAGCCTTTCCGTCCTGACCATCTCCACCAGTTCTCGATGTACCTGGGCAACAAGTGGTACAGCCTCGAGACCAAGCCTGGCCGCTTCAACGACGAGGATCCTATCGGAGTACTCGACGTCACCATCCTCTCCAACCTCGTGCTCGACAAGATTCTCGGAATCAAGGATCTTCGCACTGACAAGAGGATCGACTTCGTTGGCGGTATCCGTGGTCTCGGCGAGCTCGCACGCCGCGTGGACAACGGAGAGATGAAGGTTGCCTTCGCTCTCTATCCGGTATCGATGAAGCAGCTCGTCAACATCGCTGACAGCGGCAACATCATGCCTCCAAAGACCACCTGGTTCGAGCCTAAGCTCCGCTCTGGACTCGCTATCCATAGCCTCGACTAATCAATAGCCAACATAACGACAAAATGCCCACGGACAACACGCGTGGGCATTTTTCTTGTTATCGGGCCATACTTCCATGTTTACGGACCACTCGATGAAACACATTCCCCGCTTTCATAAAACTCTGACACTCAGCCACATAACGGACGGACGGTTCTCCTGAGAAAGGGAGCCGTCCGTAAATATTTCTGCTGAGTATCAACGAATTAGAAATACAATTGCCGCTCCAGAGGCAGTACCTAATAGTAACTTATACATCACAGAAAAACCACTAGAAGCAGCACCCTCAAACGCAGATATCCCAATATTAATAACATCAATATTTGTCAGAAAAATTTGTTTGTATGTCAACCCACAAAATTATCTCATAATAAGATTACCACTTACTTGTCCCAGATAGCTGGCAGTAGCGCCTATTACAGCACCTGAAAACGGATCTTTCCCATCATGATCAACAAAGTTTATAGGATTCCCCGCGCAGTAGGAGTAAGGGCTGATTCCTGGATACTTCTCTGCGAGAGGGTCCACAGTGGTCCACCGTCCAAGGAAGCTGTCGTACTGCCTTGCACCGAAGTCAAGCCACCCGGTACCTCCCAGAGGCTGAATCTCCTTCCCCGCGAACCTCCATCTGTTGCTGTTCACCGTCGGCATCGAGCCGTCCGGATGCCTCTCGCCGAAAGGATAGTAGTCGTTCCTCTCGACGACATTGCCGCTTCCGTCGGTCACCACTCTCGTGTTGCCGAGATGATCCCTAGTGAAGTACAGCAGGCCGTGAGAATAGATCACTCCCTCCTCGAACGCGCTGCTCTCGAACACCACCGACGCACCGTTGTGAAGCACGTTAAGGCTTCCTGCATTCAGATAGCCGTAGTAGCTCATCGAGAGAGCGTCTGTCACGCTTCCCGAACCGCCATGCCTTGTCAATGATCTCAGGTTGCCGTTCCTGTCGTAGGTGATGCCCTTCTCGGCCCAGTCATCCGTGCCGGGGAGGCTCGCCTCCGTCAGTCTCCAAAGATAGTCATAACCGTAGTCATAATCAAGAGTTCCCGACGGCGAAGTACCGTTTCCGTTGTGGCTGTCTACCCCTGATATCATTCCGCTGTACAGAGGATGCGAGTGTCCGCCTGCGATCTCCGGGGTGTCCCAGTACTTCATGGGCTCCCTGAAGAGGGTGGCACGGCTGGAATCCAGGGCAGATATCTCCTTCAGCCAGCCCTGGACCGTATAGGTCCTGCGCTCGCTGACACCGTTGCCGTAGGTAACTTCCGAAAGTCTGCCTATTCCGTCGTACGAATACGACACGGTCGCCTCAGGGAGGCTGTTCACCTGAACAGATCCCGTAAAACACTGACGTATAGACATATTACAGACAGCTCTCCCTAAAAGGGGTGACGTCTGTAAATGTTTCATAAATTCTACTCTTTGTGTTACGCCAGTATTTCTATACCATCCACCTTTCTAATACCTTTTATCGCGTTCTGGCGCAAGGCGTCAATTAATCTTTCTGAAAATAAAGGATACATACAAGACTGAAGAGAAATTATATCCTTATTATGTAGATTCTCCGACAAAATCGCTTTTTTGACACGAGGGTAACAGGACCTTTCAATCATCGCCATGTGTTCTTCTTTTGACATTATCGATATTATTTCATCGCCATGACCATCATCGTGTACAAAAGTACTTTGACAATAGTTTATACAGCTAATCCCCCAACATGGGACAAAAAACAAATATAGTTTATCAAGATTATCGCCAACTAATATCTCTTTTAAATAGTATTCATCATCAGAAACACCGAGATTATTAAGGACATCAACGAATCGCTTTGTCACTATCGCACATAAACTCCCAAATAATTTGGGATGGAAATCCCAATAATCACAATCCGTACTGCCTTTCTTCATATACTTTCCTCTCACATCCTCAGGAAAATGAGTAAAAAATGACGATATCCCCACGTCAGACCAAAGTTGAAGTCCGTATGAATGGTGTGTATGGGCATATGCTCGGGCAGAGGAAGACATAATCATTATGCTAGATGTAATACCATAGTGACTATGTGCATCTAGATTGTTGATAAAATCGATTGCGTAAAAATGGTTCATAAATTTTAACAAGGTGGCATGTAATCACATGCCACCAATTTCTAGTTTACCTTTTCCTTAAAAAATGAATTCATGTTTCGTGTATTTCCCTTTTGCACAGATTCTTGGGCTTTATCAATCATAGCCTTTGCTTTGTTAATAAGCATCTCAACATCATTCTCATTTAAACTTGGTTTGGTCTTAAGAATATTCGATATCTCGTTTTGTATCCACTTATTATATGCAGGATGGTTTCCATGGAATCCAGAAGGAACACTTAGAATGTTTTCTGCACCATCGCGTTTTAATAAGCCGCTCAGAATGTCATAATTATCTCTATAGACTGCTTTGGGGATAATATGGTGTTTATGAGAAGCAACGCCAATCGCATCAGTAATAATCCCAACATCTTTACCAACCTTCCCAATCTTGACAATATCTCCAAACGGTAATAATGCTACGCTACTCAATAGTGCGCCCCACGTATCCCCCTCTGAAGCCAAAAGAAGTGCATTTGCTCCATCAGCAACCCCTGTGGGGTCTATGAATCCAGCAAGATCGAGAGCCGCACTCAATGCGTCCTTCCCTTCTATCGTGTGATTGCCATTCCAATCAATTCCGATTCCACCAACGTTAACAGATAAGTCAATCAGATTTGTCGTGAAAGTAACTGAGGAGTTGTTCTTTCCGAATATTACTAAATCTTTGCCTCCATCGTCAATGAACATTATCGGATTCCCCGCGCAGTAGGAGTAAGGGCTGATGCCTGGATACTTCTCTGCGAGAGGGTCCACAGTGGTCCACCTTCCCAGGAAGCTGTCGTACTGCCTTGCGCCGAAGTCAAGCCAGCCCGTGCTTCCCAGAGGCTGAATCTCCTTCCCCGCGAAACGCCACCTATTGGTGTTTGTCGTCGGCATCGAACTGTCCGAGTGACGCTCTCCGAACGGATAGTAGTCGTTCCTCTCGACGACGGTGCCGTTTCCGTCGGTCACGACCCTCGTGTTGCCCAGGTGATCCCTCGTGAAGTACA
>JAGHUQ010000026.1 GCA_018064725.1 Candidatus Cryptobacteroides caccocaballi | reverse complement strand
TTTTTTATTCTTCTTCGGAGGTGGCTGTTGTTCCTGCTTAATTTCTTTGGGAGGGTTAGTTGTTTTATTGTGTGTGGGTCCCTTGGTTATCGTCGGCTTAGGTTTTGGCTGTACCAAGGATCTCGGCGGTATCGGTGGTGTCGGTGGTGGCCGCACCAAGGATCTCGGCGGTATCGGTGGTGTGCCATGCAGCCGTGATATTGATAGTATCGGCGGTGCTAATGGGGCTCGTGACATCATCGACGACGGCAAATTGGACACTTCTGTCATCGAGCCTAGCTGCAGAGCTCTTATACATGAAGCTGGCGTGACGTGTATAAGGCTTAACAAAAACAATCCAACTCTCTGTAGATTGAATACTAACTCGACTTCAGCATGTACCAGGCTCATAGGACGAGTCGTGACATCGACAGACTCTGGTGACTGTGCCGAGAACTCTGACAATAGCGAGGATGGCGTATGTTCACCATTGAGGAAGAAACGAATCAGTCCTATTCGCAAGAAAATTATTAAAAAGTAATAAAAAGGAGGTCCTTGTGACTTCCTTTTTTATTACAGACCGAGCAGGATGTTCAGAATAGGGACGAGGAGGGAAGTGGCGACACCCATGAGCACGATGCAAAGACCGCTCACTGCGCCTTCGATGGCTCCTAGCTCAATCGCACGACCCGTACCGACGCCGTGGGACGCACACCCCATCGAGACTCCCTTTGCGACAGGGTCCGTGATCCCGAGAATCTTCAGAAGGGATGGCCCGAGGACGGCTCCGAGCACTCCCGTAATAACGACGGAGATGGCTACCAGCGAGGTGCTTCCACCGATAGGCCCGGTTATGTCCATCGCGATCGGCGTACTCACTGACTTGGCCTCCAACGACTTTATGAATTCAGGTGTACAGCTCATCATGCGTCCTATAGCCCATACGCCGACAATGCCGACAACACTTCCGGTGACAACGGCTGAAAGGATTGCCGCAAGATTCTTCCTGACGATGTCGAGGTTGTCATACAGTTTCAAAGCAAGCGCCACGACACTGGGGCCGAGCAGGAAATCGAGTATCCTGTTGCCCTCCCGGTATGATTCGTAAGGGATGTCGAAGATAAAGAGAGTGGCGATGATGATTACCATCGCTGTGATGAAAGGGTGCAGGACCGAAATCTTCGTAGACTTCTGGAAGAATACACCGAGAAGGTAAGATGCAAGGGTCAGCAGAAGCATCGCCGGCATCCCTGTCATGATCTCATTCATTTCATCCTCCTTTTTGACATCAGCTGCATAGTCCATCCGGAGCTGGCGAAGACCATAGCCCAGCATGCCAGCATGATTACGAGCCATGGAATGAGGCTCATCTTGATCGGTCCCCACTGCTCCACGATGCCGATGGAGGCGGGGATGAACATCACCGTCATGTTCTTTGTGAGGAAATCGGATGCGCTGCGTATCCATTCCGGCCTGATCAGTTTCGTGCATAGAGCCACGAACATCAGTATCATGCCGATCACGCTGCCGGGCACGAAATGTCCTATCATCGCTGATATTATCTCACCGACCAGCAGGAACGAAAGTATAATTACGAAACCTATGATGCCCATTTCATCTGAATCTTGCGGCCGCAAAAGTAAAGAATAAATCTAAATTGTTTATATTTGATTGGATAAAGATTTGGACATTCAAATATGAAAAAAGCAGCAGTAGTACTTTCCAGTGGAAGCGCCAGGGGACTTGCCCATATCGGTGCCATTGAGGAACTCCTTTCGAGAGGCTATGAGATAAGCAGCATTGCCGGATGTTCAATGGGCTCTCTGATTGCTGGTATGTATGCCTCTGGAAGGCTGGCGGAATTCAAGGAATGGATGAAGACCATTACCTTCAAGAAGATGTTCCAGCTTGCTGATTTTTCATTAGGAGTCGGCCATATCGTGAAGGGCGAAAGAATCATCGAGGCTCTTGAAGAGGTCGCACCCGACATTAATATTGAGGACCTTGATATCCCATACTGCGCGGTAGCATCCGATCTGGCGAGCGGCAATGAGGTCGTTTTCACCGATGGCAGCCTCTACCATGCAATCAGGTCGTCAATCTCCATTCCATTATTCTTCCGTCCGGTAATCGAGGGAAAGTCTGTCATGGTTGACGGCGGGTGCGTGAATCCTTTGCCCTTGAACAGGGTCGCAAGGACCCCTGGGGACATCCTGGTCAGCGTCAATGTCAGCGCCCCTTATGAAAAGAATGACCTATCTGTCGACACTTTGGGCGGACATTCTTTACATCATAGGAAAAAGGCCATGGAGTATGACTACATAAGGCTGATGGACAGGATGACTGACCTGATGATACAGAACAACTGCTCATTGATGCAGCAACTCTATAAGCCTGAAGTGTCGGTGTCAATCGGAATGGACTCATTTTCGAGCTTCGAATTCTATGAGTCTGACGTCATAATCGAAAAGGGCAGACAGGCAATGGCAAAGGCCCTCGACGAGTATGAGAATTGTATATTGTAATTTAATTCATATATTTGAATAATCGGTGCTAAGAGCTATTGGCACTGCCATGATTCACATAACCACTAAAAATTAACAAGATGAAAAAATCGTTATTCTCGTCATTGGCTATCCTCGCAATCTGCATGAGTACCAATGCACAGGAAATCAAGGAAGACTTCAAGCCTTCTGATCTCAATCTGCCAGGCCAGGAGTATCCGATTGTAAACTCTCAGGGCTATGCTCGCTTCCGCATCAACGCTCCAGGAGCTGCTGAGGTAAAGGTCAGCCTCGGACTCGGCGGTCAGGGCGGCACCACTCTCAAGCACATGGGTGACGGTATCTGGGAAGGTACTACTGCAGGTCCTATGGACGAGGGCTTCCACTACTATCATATCTCCATCGACGGCGGTATCTTCAACGATCCTGGTACCAACAACTACTACGGTTCTACCCGCTGGGAGTCCGGTATCGAGGTTCCTGCTCATGACGGGGCGTTCTACGAGGAGAGGGACGTACCTCACGGAAACGTACAGCAGATCCTCTTCTGGTCAAAGAGCACCAACCAGCTCCGCAAGGCATTCGTTTACACTCCTGCAGGTTACGGCGATCCTAAGAACAAGACCAAGTATCCGGTGCTCTATCTCCAGCACGGCTGGGGTGAGAACGAGTATGCATGGTCAAACCAGGGTCACGCAAACCTCATCATGGATAACCTCATCGCAGAGGGTAAGATCAAGCCGTTCATCATTGTCAT
>JAGHUQ010000149.1 GCA_018064725.1 Candidatus Cryptobacteroides caccocaballi | reverse complement strand
GCGTACAAGAACGCCCTCGGCGACTATGGAAGGCTTGAGGTGCCTGTAGTGATGGCAAACACCAAGGACGGCCACCACGGTACCTATTACACTGCAAACGGCGGCCTCTATGCAAAGGCTGTCCGCATGTGGCTTGACTGGCAGCTCAAGGGCAAGCTCAGCGAGTCTGCACTCTTCATCAACGATGACTATGAGGCCAGCCTCTATCCTGACTGGACCTTCGAGAGAAAGAACTGGTAATACAAAGGAATCATGAACATCAGAAGATTCATACTCGCACTGATGCTGGTATACAGCTTCGCGTCACTCGACGCGAAGCCCCAGCTCAGGAAGAAGATAGTTGACGAGGGCGGCAGCGGCCCGTACAAGGCTGAAGCAAGGGAAGAGAAGACCTTCGCCGATGCTGTCGTCTACAAGCCTATGGACCTCAAGGCAGCTGCAGCTGACTCTAAGCTCCCTGTCCTCGTATTCGCCAACGGCGGATGCAACGACACATCCCTCCCTCATGAGAGGATGCTCACCGAGGTAGCTTCGAGAGGCTACATCGTGATCGCGCTCGGAAGCATGCAGTTCGACATCAACGACCGCCCGCTCAAGAAGTCACCGAACGAGCAGATGGCAGCAGCGATGGACTGGATCATCGCACAGAATTCGCTTAAGAAGAGCGAATATTACGGCTGTGTAGCTACAGACAAGATCTCTGTTGCAGGACAGTCCTGCGGCGGTGCGCAGGCTCTGTTCAACTCAACCGACCCAAGGGTGAAGACCACCGTCATGGTGAACTCAGGAATGGGTGACTTCGAGATGTCCGGTGCCAGCGCAGAACTCCTCGACCAGCTCCACGCCCCTATCCTTTATATGGAAGGTGGTGTCAGCGACGTCGCATATGCCAACGGCGTGAAGGATTATGCCAAGATCAACAACGTCTTCGCAGCATTCGCAAACCATCTCACCGCCGGTCATGTGGGTGATTTCGGCGACATCTACGGAGGAAGCTTCGCACAGATGCTCACCGCATGGCTCGACTGGCAGCTCAAGGGCGACAAAGAGCAGGCAAAGGTATTCACCGAGAGCAAGCTCGACAAGTACCCTGGATGGACCACCAAGGCCAAGGATCCGAATACAGGATGGAGCAATGTCCCATTCTACACAATGGAGGTCCATGTAGACAACTACAAGGGCAACAACATCTTCGGAAGGCTCTACATTCCAAATGACGGTGCGGCGAAGAAACCTCTCGCAATCATGGCGCACGGTTTCAACTCCTCTTACCATGAGGTCGAGGCATATGCCGAGACTCTCGCACAGGAGGGCGTCGCAAGCTACATCTTCGACTTTGCAGGCGGTGCGGTGACCAGCCGCAGCGAGGGAAATTCCATCGACATGTCCGTATTCACCGAGGCTGACGACATCGCCGCCATCGTTGATGCGGCAAAGCAGTGGCATTTCATCGACACCGACAGGATGACCCTCATGGGATGCAGCCAGGGCGGTCTCGTCGCAGCCATCGCATCATCACAGATGCCTGACGCATTCAAGTCCGTGGTGCTCGTATACCCTGCATTCTCGATCGCAGAGCATGCCGTGACCCTCCATCCGAAGGAGGCCATCACCTCAGAGACCGGAGTCCCTGTCATGGGTCTTCCCCTCTCCCATGTATATTACGACAAGCTCATAGGTTACGACGTATTCAAGGAGATGCCTAAGTACAAGGGCGAGGTCATGATCGTTTACGGCGACAAGGACCCTATCGCAGCCGGTGACTACATCCAGCGCGCTGAGAAGGCTTACGGCGGCTGCGAGATCAACGTCGTTCCTGACGGTGCTCACGGCTTCCCTGAGTCACACACCCACGTGCTGGCGAACAAGCACATCGTTGACTTCATCATCAGGACGCTGAAGTAATATTCCAGAAACGTAACTGACTGACCATCAGTATATTCAACGACTGACGGCTCCCTCGGTCGAGGGAGCCGTCCTGGCGTTTATCCGTTGACATTCAGACGTTTGCGAATGTCCGGTCCAGATGCTAGAAGCGAGGCTTTCCGTAGTCGCCGTAGAGTGAGAGGACGTTCTCGTCATTGACCCTTATATGGCAATCGCTGTCCAAGATCATTGTTGCCTGATGGTCAGTGGTGAATGGCTCCCAGGTAGGAAGACCGGCAGTGTTAGGGTCACCAGTCTTGATGAATGAGATCCAGTATGAGCTCATGATGTTCTCAAGTACGTGTGCCTCAGGAGTGTTACCCGTCATCTCTGGCTGAAGCATTACGTTATTGAACATGAATGGGAGCTCCATACCGTGAGAAGCTGCGAGATAGTTGGTCTTAGGTTGCCATGTGAAGAGGTACGAGAACACCTTCGCACCGCCCTGCTCGCTCTTGAGGCAAGACTGCTTGATTGCACCAGGGGTGAATGAGAGGTCGATTGCGACCATCTCCCTTGGGGTCTTCTCAGGATAAACCTTCTTGAAGGTCTCGATATAGCTGTCGGTCCTGTCACCATATCTTGCGCTGAGCTCAACGAGAGCCTCGTCCATGGTCATAGGAGGATTCTCGAATGAGAACTCGTTGAAATCGGTACCGATAATCACAGGGATATCCTTGCTGATCTCAGGAGCATCAGGAGAGAACGGATGCCTAGGAAGGATGTTTCCGTCGACTACAGGTGCACCGATGAGACGGAGACCTGACATCGGACTGCTGCCCTCTGTCGTCACGCTTGAGTAAATCCTGAGAAGCTCCTCGTAGGTATAGTCGTTAACCTTTGATGGATTTGCAGCAGTCACGCCGAGAGCCTTTGCGAATGCAAGACCTACAGGCTGAGTAGTCTCAGGAAGCGCATGCTTGAGGGTTGAACCGCTCTGGATGATAGCCTTGTGGAAGAGACCGTGTGCAGAAGGCATTGCAAGGAGGGTGGAAACCTTACCCGCGCCACCTGACTGGCCGCCGATGGTCACATTGTCAGGATCACCGCCGAAGTACGCGATATTATCCTTTACCCACTCGAGAGCCTTCACGATATCCTGCATACCAAGGTTGACTGAGTTTGCGAAAGGACCGCCGAGAGCGGTAAGGTCGCAATAGCCGAGGAGGTTGAGTCGATGGTTGAGAGTGATGGTTACGATATCGCCCTTCTCTGCAAGTGCACGTCCCTCATAGCAAGGAAGGTCATGTCCTGATCCTGAAGAATATCCACCACCATGGATCCATACGAATACAGGACGCTTCCTGCCATCGTTGATGCCCTTGGTCCACACATTGAGAACGAGACAGTCCTTCTCATCCATAGGTTCCCTGATGAACTGGTTTCCGAATGCGTAGTCGGTCTGAGGGTTTCCATCCCATGCGAAGGTCTGGGTCTGAGGGGCCTTAGGGCCATAGTTCCTGCACTTGAGCACTCCCTCATGCTTGTCGGGAGCGACAGGTGGCATGAAGCGGTCAGCCTTTGCATACTGGATACCCTTGAATGTGAAGATTGCTCCATCCTTGTAACCCTGGATGTCGCCGTAGATGGTATGAGCAATGGTCGAATCGTCAGTGACACAGACCCTGTCATACATGTTCTGGACAGTCATGCCACTCTCGTTGCCGTTGCCCTGACCTGCACAAGAGCAGACAAGGACAGCTGATGCAGCAGCTGTGATCAATGAAATCTGTTTCATAAAATTTGGTAAATTGATTGGTTATCAGATATTGAATTTTTCTCTGAGAAGTCCGGCGAGTTCCTCCTTGGTGCTGACCTCCGGTATGATCCAGGCAGATCCATGCACAAGACGCGGAATGCCAGAACTGGTCTGGTTCGTCGTGCGTCCGAAAAGCTCAAGCGTAAGCGAGAGATACGATTCGATCCACGGGTCGGAAAGTGCGTTCTCGAGGCTCACTGGCGCACCGTGCTCAGCGAGAAGTTCGCGAGCCTTTGCCCTTGCGACTTCCGTCTCGCGTGGAATCCACCTTGATTTGCCGTCATGCTCATAGAGCCAGTCGTCAAACTCATAGAACGCATCCTTGTTCACCTTCCACAACGCAAGAGCGAACTTGGCAAGCTCACACGAACCCTTGAAAAGGTCCTCCGTGACGCTTGGAAGATATGGGTTGCAGGCAGTGCTGAGCGGGGTCGGGCAGAGGACTACAGCCACGTCCTTGGACGGATCGCTGGCAATGGCCTTGTCCGCAACAAGTTCCTTCAGCCATCCATGCATCGTGCGGCAATGCGTACACCTGTAGTCGAACATAAGCTCTATGACAATATCCGCATCAGGATTTCCTATGATTGGAATATCGTCCTCCACGAACTGAGGAAGAGACTCGCTTGCATTTCCGGTCTGGACGCGGGTCGATGGAGTGGTCGAGAGCTGGATGGTTATGAGCGCAGCCGCAGAAAGAACACCTGCAGCGACCGCCATACACGCATGGCGGGGATCAGACTTAAGCTCACCGGCAAAATGAACCAGTATGAGGATTGAGAGCACCGCACCGACGCTGTGTGTGGCCATGCAATATGGACATATCGCATGAAGTCTGAACTCCATCAGATAGACGAACCATGCAGATGAAACCAGCACCGCACATGCTGCAACGATCAGGAACCAGAAGAATTCCCTCATTTCCTTGAGCATGAGGCCGCATAATGCGACAGCGAGGTAGAGACCACCTGCCAGCGCACTTACGGGCACGATGCCAAACAGCATGGACCATGCGCTTCCGAGAACGGAATCGCATGAACTACCGCTGCTGCAGCCGATCAGATGCGATCCGGTCAGCGAGTGGTACATCATGACCATACACAGCACGAAGGCTGTGGCACCAAGAAGTGCCACAGCCCATCCGAACACTCTATCTCCGGATTTTCTCATATAAGATCCTTCTAGAAATGTCTAGGAATGTCGTACCCAAAGAGAGCGCGGTCGTGATTATGTACGATCTTGCACTCGTCGTCGAAAATCATTGTATTTCCGTTCTCAGCAGTGTATGGATCCCACTGAGGGAGGCCCTTCACGTTAGGATCGCCGGTCTTGATGAATGCAAGCCATGCAGAGCTCATGCGCTCTGACATCTTGTATGCAGACTCGGTACCGCCGGTCAATGCCCTCTCGAGAGAAACATTCCTGAACACGAGAGGAAGTTCCATACCGTGGCATGCGCCGAGAGCATTATTCCTTGGATGCCAGGTCATGTAGTACATGTAGACCTTTGAGCCGATTGCGCTCTTTGCATCAGCCATCTTGACGGCAGCCTCGCGAAGGAAGGTATCGGTATAGATTGCCTCCTCTGGACGGCTGCCTGGGTAGATCTCGTTGTATGCAGAGATGAATGCGTCAGCCTTTGCTACGCCGATCTGCTTGGAGAGTCTGTCGCGGACCTCTTCCTCCTTCAACGCTATGCTGTTGTCATAGGTGAACTCATTCTTGTTTGAACCGATAATCATCGGGATATCCTTGCTGATCATAGGAGCATCAGGAGCGAAGTGCTGAGCACCAACGATGGTGCCGTCCACAGTCGGGCAGAATCCGTTTGCAGAGTGAAGCTTCCTGGTAGCACTGTTTCCTGCAGCAGCAAGCTCCTCGTAAGTGAACTCATTGAGCTTGTCAGCATTTGCAGCAGTCACGCCGAGCTCCTCGAGAACAGCTGAGCCGAGTGCACGACCCTCTTCGTCACTGTTGTGGAGAACCCATGAACCGCTCTGGGTGATAGCCTTGTGGAAGAGTCCCATTGCCGATGGCATGCACATGAGGGTGCTGACCTTTCCGCCGCCACCTGACTGACCAGCGATGGTCACGTTAGATGGATCACCACCGAAGTTGCTGATGTTGTCACGGACCCATTCGAGAGCCTTGACGAGATCGAGCATACCGAGGTTGACAGAATTTGCATACTTTCCACCGAGGTCACGGAGATCCGCATATCCGAGGATATTCAGACGATGGTTGAGATTGACGACGACGATATCGCCTTCCTCTGCGAGAGCGCAGCCCTCGTAGCAATCCATGTCATAGCCTGAACCGGATGCGAATCCACCACCGTGAATCCATACGAACACAGGCTTCTTCGCGTTGTCGTTGATGTTCCTGGTCCATACGTTGAGCACGAGGCAGTTGAACTCGTCCACAGGCTCAAGATTGAACTGGAATCCGAAATCGTAATCTGTCACCGCCCTCTTCCAATTGAGATTGGTCGAGGTCTGAGGGGTCTTCGGACCATAGGCCCTGCACATGAGGACACCCTCATGCCTGTCGGGAGCGACAGGAGGCATGAACCTCTCCGCCTTTGCGTACGGGATGCCCTTGAAGACATAGATATCTCCGTCGCGATAGCCCTGGACCTGACCGTAGGTGGTCGATGCCACCGTGGTGGCGTCGCTGACTATCTCGCGATATGAGGTCTGGGGTGCACTGGTGCATGAAGCCATCAACACGGTGACGGCCAATGCAGCGAATAATGGTTTTGTCATATTTGTTAACATAGTTTTTGGCACAGCCCTTAAGCCAAGACAAAAATAACGCGCGTACATATAGAAAAAGGGGAGAAAAAATTCTATGTAGGGCAAAATCTTAAACGACCCCCCATAAATAAAAATAACCACCTAATAGGAAAAATTAACATACCTGTCTACACGCGCAAGAGAATAGATTTGCAGCCATAATTGGAAAACAGCCCAAACTCACTATTATTAGCAACCAATCATTTTTAAACATGTTGCACAGAAATTCAATTAAGCTCGCATCTTTCAGAGCGGCCATCGTTGCAGCCCTGATGGTGCTTTCATCTTTCGGGCTCAATGCACAGACTGTCAAGGGAACCGTAAAGGATCCTGCCGGCTTGCCTGTGATCGGAGCTTCAGTAT
>JAGHUQ010000037.1 GCA_018064725.1 Candidatus Cryptobacteroides caccocaballi | reverse complement strand
GACTCCGACATCAGCACAAGGATAGAAGAACTTCGTGCCGTTCGTTCCCGTCATGGCAGCGGACGCACATGGTCAAGGATTATCAAGGTCGCAGAGCAATACAGGTCTATGGTAAAGACTTCGGAAGACAACGGACCGATTGATTCTCACGAAGTCGGAGCCCTCATCGCCGCAGCATATCCGGAGCGCGTCGGAAAGGCTCATGCAGACGGTTGCGGCAAATATCAGCTGTCTTCCGGAGACCTTGCTTCGGTCGATCTTTCAGATTCGGTCAGCGCCCATGAATGGATAGCCGTCGCAAGCATGAATGCCCGTCCAGGTGGCGTAGGACGCATATTTCTCGCCGCTCCGCTCAATCCATCCGACATCAGGAGCATGATGCGGGAGCGCGACAATGTCAGGTGGGACACACGAAAAGGAGCCGTCGTAGCACAGCATGAGCTCAGGCTCGGAAGCCTCCTCGTGGAGTCCAAGTCGATCAGCGAAGGGTTCCGGGAGACTGCTGTGAAGGTCATCTGCGAAGCTGCACCGAAGGAGGGGCTGAGCATGTTTGATTTCTCCGACAAGGTCCAGGACCTGCAGAGACGCATCGCGACGGTTTCGCAGTGGCATCCGGAACTGGAGCTGCCAGACATGTGCACTGAAGCCCTTCTGGAAAGAGGAGCCGAATGGATTCCGATGTACATAGGGAAAGCGACCAGCGCGGCAGAGCTCAAGAAACTGGACCTTTGCGAGGTAATATGGTCACTGCTGGATTATGGTCAGCAGCAGGCCGTCGACAAGATTGCGCCGAGCCATATCTTAGTTCCGACCGGAAGCCGGATAAGGGTCGAATACAGGCTTGGAGCCGAGGCCCCTGTATTGCGTGTACGCCTGCAGGAATGTTTCGGTCTCACAGACACGCCGAGAGTAGACGACGGGAAACGCCCAGTGCTCATGGAGCTGCTCTCCCCTGGATTCAAGCCCGTCCAGCTCACTCAGGACCTTCGCAGCTTCTGGGAAGGAACCTATTTCGAAGTCCGCAAGGAACTGCGTCGCCGCTACCCTAAGCACTCCTGGCCAGACAACCCCCTCGAAGCCGAAGCCGTCCGCGGTGTCCGCAAGCAGGGCTGATACGCATATCCACGGTATCTGCCGACAGTTTCTGGCGGCGCGGGAAGCGTGCGCGGAAAGCAGGCACCACGCGACGACAGCCAACGACGAGGCTGATTCTATCTCGTGGCATTTATTCGAATAACGTCCCTACATAGGATACAAATTCACGATTTTCGTCTATTTCCTGCCTATCTCGTGGCATTTCCCAAGAAAACATCCCTACATAGAAGATGGATGATCGGAAAGCAGGCGGTACGAGAAGCATGCGCGGGAAGCAGGTTTAGCGGAAAGCGGGCAAAATGCATTTGCACGGGGTGGCACCGCCGCCGGAATGAAGTATCTCCGGCGGCTAAAGGTCAAGCGCTGCGCTGAGCACGATGGAGCGGCTCGCTAGCGCTTGACTTTTGCCAGATAAACGGCCATCATCTCAAGGAAGTAGTCCTACTTTTGCCTTGGCATTCACATACATCTGGATGACAATTCTGTATGTATGGTGCTCCTGTTATTGAGCAACCAGAAATACGGAGCGCACGCGGATAGGCCACAGAAGCACTTCCAGGGCAGTTTGGCGTGCGCTCACAGCCAAAATCGTCGCGGAGCGCACACTGAGCCCAAATATAGATGCCTGTACAGCATGTTCATGTGCGCTCCGAATTTCAGGTTAAAGGGAATAGCTTTTTTGCACCTCGTAACATAATCGGCGGCTTGCCATGCACAGAACAGAGCACTGCAATGAGGATGTCGGAGCGGGAAGCAGGCGGTACGAGAAGCATGCGAGAGCGGAAAGCAGGCAAAAACGAGAAGCAGGCGGGAGCAGGATGCAGGCGGAGCGGGAAGCGGGCAAAATGCATTTGCCCGGACTAGGGTCGGCGGAGCGGAGCGCAGCCGATCTGCATTTTGTCGCTTCCGCTCCGACAGCACCCAGGGACAGAGCCGAAAGCATGCCGTATCGCGACGAAAGCACATAGGAGAAGAGCCCAAAAGCAGCTACCCCGCGACGACAGCCCTAAATGAGACCAATGCAATCAGCTATTTCTTTGGATAGTATTTTGGCCAGCAAGATGAAAGATAGCTGCGAAGGCCATCCTCATGACGATTTTCCTGAGGATCATAGAAAACAGTGCCCTCCAGTTCCTTAGGCATGAACTCAAGATTCGCGAAATGGCCAGGATAGTCATGGGCATACATATAGCCGTCCCCATATCCAAGCTCCTCCATGAGCTTTGTCGGAGCATTTCGGAGATAGAGAGGCACCCCGGCGGACTGAGTGAGCTTCGCAGTTTCAAGTGCCTTATTTATGGCCATGTATGCAGAATTGCTCTTAGGAGAGCTGGCGAGATAAATCGTACATTCAGCAAGAGGAATCCTTGCCTCAGGCATACCTATGCTGTGAACGATCTGGAAAGTCGAATTTGCAAGGAGCATGGCATTTGGATTCGCAAGTCCGATGTCCTCAGACGAAAGTATCATCAGCCTGCGTGCGATAAAGAGGGGATCCTCACCGGCATCAAGCATCCTTGCAAGGTAATACACTGCAGCATTAGGGTCAGAACCACGTACGCTCTTGATGAAGGCAGAAATGACATCATAATGCATCTCTCCCTTCTTGTCGTAGATCGCCATGTTCTCCTGAAGGCAAGTAGTCACAGCCTCATTGCTGATGACCTTATTCCCGGCATTCACGACGATTTCGAGTATGTTCAGCAGCTTGCGTGCATCTCCGCCACTATATCGGAACAAAGCCTCAGTCTCCTCGACCTTTATGCCTCTTTCCTTGAGCACTACATCCTCACTCAGAGCCCTGTCAAGCAACTTCTGGAGATCTGCCTTCTCAAGTGACTTGAGCACAAACACCTGACACCTCGACAGAAGTGGCGAGATGACTTCGAATGACGGGTTCTCCGTTGTTGCACCGATCAGCACAATGGTTCCGTCCTCCGCTGCTCCCAGCAACGCATCCTGCTGACTCTTGCTGAACCTATGGATCTCATCAATGAAAAGTATGGGAGTGCTGCCTTGAGAGAAAAGTGAAGAACCTTTCGCCTTGTCGATTACTTCGCGGACCTCCTTGACACCAGCGCTCACCGCCGAGAGCGTATAGAACTCGCGACCGAGAGTGGTGGCGATAATCCTGGACAGCGATGTCTTACCTACGCCCGGAGGCCCCCAGAGAATGAAGGATGTGAGATTTCCGGAATCAATCATGTTTCGAAGCACGCAACCCTTGCCCACAAGGTGGCCCTGGCCCACATACTGGTCCATATTCTTCGGTCTGAGCCTCTCCGGAAGGGGAGGCAGCATCCTTGTCCTTATGTTGTCATCTTCGAACATCGCAATCCAATATCATTACAAATATACGAGATTTTTGGCGATTATTTGTTAAATTTGATGGTTGTACAGAAACCTATGCGCACTAAAAGGCTAATACCGATACTTGCCGTATTTACCTTTTCGGCAGGAATTGCAAACGCCCAGCCCCGTTCTATCGGAGCTGAGACTTCTCCGACGCGCGTAGGTTTACTTTTCCAGCCAAAGGTCAAATCAGGAGAAAACGCCCCGGTGAACAACATCTCATTCGGAATCGACATCACCGGTCCTATGCGGCAAAGGAATCCATACCCTGGTTTCTATTTCGATTATAGCTGTGATTTCAACCTCGTCCACAAGTCCGGCAAGGACGTGGTCTTCGATCTTCTTGCCGGCCCCGGAGTCGACCTTGGTTTCGGCGAGGACATCGAACATCCTGCCGGAGTCTTCATTGGCCCGATGGCTGATGTGCGTGCCGGTATCACATTCAGGAGCACACAGCTTTCATTCTTCATCGTTGCGCGGCCTTCGCTATCCCTGCATCTATACAAGACCCCGGATGGATACAACATGGGCATGTACAAGCATGGACTCATGTCTTCATTCATCCCTCAGTTCGGCATATCGTACCGCTTCGACCATGAGAAAATGATGGATGAAAACAAATGGGAAGGGGAGGAGAAGAAGACCCCGAAGAGAGATTATCCGCTGATTACCTATGGCATCGAATACAGCTACATCGCGCAGTTCCATGTGGTCAGCCACTTCAACTACATAGCAGCCAGCGGCCGAGAGGACCTATGGAATCAGGATTTCAGCTATAACACGAACGGTCAGGTCCTTGCTCATTTCGGATTCAACGCGTTTGAGAACCTGAACGTGGCGCTGTACGCAGGCTACATGGGAATCACAAGGAAACAGCGAATCTTCCCTGTAATGGCAAGGGCCACGGTCCTGTTCGGCAAGCATGATGATCCCGGAAGATGGTTCTCGTTCATCGGCGGCGGTATCGGCATCAAAGGCAGCAGGAAGATGTTCGGGAACGCAATCGTCGCTGACACAGGTTTCGGCTACAGAGTCAACCTGACCAGAGAGACAAAACTTGACCTCACAATCGGAATGACCAGCACATACTGGCATCCGAACACCTTCTCCGAATCCATAGACGTACGTCGCAGCAACGAGGTCATTGCAGGATTAAAGCTCGGCGTCGGCCTGAGCTTCTGACGAATTCTCTAGAAAGAACGGACGCGCTTTCCGAAGATGATATTGACACCGAAATTGATGTCATATCCGAACTTGTCCACCGGATAGATCACCGCAGGTCCTCTTTCGCCCTTGAACTTTGCGATCTTACCGATATATCCATCGCTGGCAACAAAGATGTTTATGCCCACGAAACTGAGGCTAAGTCCTGCACCCCATGCAGGTCCGAACGTGGTCATGCCCACGTTTCCGGTCAGACTGAACCACTCGATAGGGTTTATTGCTAGACCGGCACGGACATCATACCAGCTTGCCTTGTGCGCAAATTTATATGTACCCATCGCACCTGCCGTGAGATTGCGATAGAAAGGCATCCTGTACTTCAGCCCGAAATTGGCTGTGAAAGGCATAAGTTTCATCTGGCTCACGCTTTCCTCCGGATCGTACTGAAACTCGGCGAGCGACTCGAGAGTATGGACAGCCGCCTTGTACTCGTTCCTGGCCTGACTGTCATCAGGATTTTCATCCTCAGGGAAGAAACGCTGTCCGGTATAAGTCACAGATGCGTCTGTACGTCCGACGATGTTGTTCTGCCATCTCATCAGACCAAGATCATTGACAGAAAGACTCAGTTCCAGGTTCCTGGTCAGGTTGTATGTGAGACCAAGGTCCACTGCTGCGCCATATCCCGAAGGTGTAAAATCATCCGCGCTGAAGCCGAAATCGTCGAAATCCATGACATCAACTTCTCCTGGTCGGATCTGGGACGGAATCGTCGCGACCCTTAGGAAATTACATGCGCCGTAAGCGGCAGCATCAGCGTTCACCTTGATTGCATCGCCGTTGATGCTGACATCAGCCTTGCTGATGTCGAAATGGAGATCAGCCATGCCCACGAGAGCCTTGATACGTGCGCCGAAGCTGAACTTTTCGCTGAGTTTTCGCGAATAGCCGACCGCCAGCTCGCCGAACACCGTTCCACCTACATAGGTAGGGGACATATCATACGAAGCAGCATCACCGTCCTTGAGGAACGCGAACATCGTATATGGAAGAGCCGCGGTGATATTGGCCCTCAGATTGAGTTCCACATTGGTGAATCCGCCGTGCTTGCCGCGGAAACCGAAGGCTATGAGGTTTTCATGCAGGTCGACGCTTGCGCTGTTCAGCTTATTCATCCCACCGAGGAATTCCTCAGACGATATTGCTGGATTCAGTCCGGTCACAAGACCGTCGTCAGTAGGGAAGATGAGGTTGGAAAGCCCAACCTGGCTTCTTGCCGCAGGGTTCAGATTGCCTATGACAGGAATTGCCACGAAGGATTTCTCCGGTACATATGCAGGATTGAATCGATATCCATACACATAGTTCTCAAGCAGAAACGTAGTCTGAGATGTCTGAGCATGGAGCAGTGCACACATCAGGCCTGCAGTTATAGTCAAATAGATCTTTTTCACAATGATATGTCTTTATCGGTTAATGTCAAAGCTTATTCCCTGAGGCAATACAGCCTTTATATCAGCTTCTATATAGTCATCTTTCAGAAGCGTATGCCCATCGGCACCTCCGCTCAGCGCGAAGGAAATCCTGAGATTGGCGATGTCCATCACTGGACTTCCAGGAATTGTCCTGATCATGACATCGATGGTCTCAGAAGCAGGATAGTTTCTGCTTCCGCCAGCAATGCCAGCGCAGACTTCATCTTCTGTCACATACAAGACATTACCGTCTGAATCGAGGAAATCCCCGAAAAGTTTCAGGCCGAAAGGCATGCTGTTTTTCGCTGCAATTCTCAAGCCAATAGGGGTCTTAGACATTATTTTAGCTAAGCTTTCTGACACTTCGAGGGTATCCGAAAGAACAAGCATGAAATCTTCACCTGGAGAAAGAGGCATATCGAAGGAGTATGCAGCATCCATGCAATACTCAGAGCCGAGGTCGATGATGCAGTCCTTCTCTGAATCCACCCTGCCGTTGAACACGATCTGCAGTGAATCGGGAATCTGCCTGAACACTCTTGATACCTGGTCCGGATCCAGACGCAGTTCGACCTTATCAAATTCGGAAGCACTCTCAGAATATGGAAGAGCCACTCCACGCATTGCTGCGACGCTTCCGTCAGGACGTCCGTTTCTCCATGGAACGAGTTCAATATCGGCTATGACAGGCACACCGATGTTGGCATTCAATGCAAGACAGAGAGAAGGGTCATTGATATCAAGGCAGACATTCTCGCTTCTGAGGAATTCAGGAACATCCTCGAAGGAAAGTGTAGTGGTATATGTCATGTCCTGATGCATACGTCCCCTGAGCCTGCTTGCAGATATCTTTCCATCCTTATCTGCGATCAGTACCTTCATGCTGACAGAGACATCATCCTTCAGGTCATCAAGATCAATGTCCGCACTTTCGGTCGAAAGGGAACCTCTGACGGTGATCTCTCCTGTGATGTCTCCGGAATCAGACAGATCAAGGTCTCTGATTGCATTGAGCCTTACCGGCTGAGAAACAAAACGACCATCCTTCACGGTGCCCTTGAGCGAAATCTCGGAAGGGGAGAAGCAGTCAGGAAGTGATGCGACTATATCCACCATATAATTACCGATTCCAGGGAGTCCATCGAAATCCATGCTGCAGCTGATGAATACGTCATCAAGCACGATTTCGCTGATCCTGTCCACCATCCCGGATATCTCTCCATCATCGAACATGGTCACAGAAGCCTTCTCATCAACCTTCACGCTCAGTCCGTCATCGAGTCTGATGTTCTTTGCCTTCATCTCCGGAACCACGACACTTACACTCATATCAGAGTCCATGAGTGATTCCACGTCGCTCTTCCGTATCACTGCCGGTGCGGCAACGATCTCTCCGCACATCCTGATTTCCTGAGAAGCACTCGAAGCTGAGACATGGAATTCTTTCACAGGAAGACTCAATTTGGAAGGAACCGCACCACGAATCAGAATGGAGTTGGATGCTTCCGAATAGGTGCAGTTTGAAGCTAATCTGCTTGCGTCAAGGACAATGCAAGAAGGAAGAGCCATCGTGATGCCTTCGCTGCCTGTCTTGAAAGACAAAGACTGAGTTGAAGGTGTATTGAAGCCTATTTCAATGGCCGGAGCACCTTCTGGAATGACGGTAAGGTTTCCGAGGTCGCCTATGCCGTCAACGGCAAGATCGAACTGGCGAGTCATAGAAAGGTCGTGCCTGAACTCCTTAGTATTCACACTGAAGTCTGAAATGACTGGGGAGCTGTTGATGGAAGCGACCACGATTATGTCGTCAGATGATTTTGCAGGTAGTTCAGAGACATCGAGTGAGCCTGCTACAGTAGCCTTGGCCTTGAGCATGATGTTTCCGTCAAATGACTGAATCCCGGCGACAGGGGCAGGGAAGTCTATGCTGCTTATGACGATCTCCTTTCTGAGTGGAAGCTTTGCATCCTTGATGACAAGCTTACCATTTGAACATCCGTCCACGTGCATTCCTGAAGGAAAGTCCACGACAATCTCGTCAAGTTTCATGGTAAGCCCGTTTACCTTTGCTAGATTCGGTGCATCGATTTCGAGCACGGTCTTTCTGGTCTTATCCAGGTTGACGGAATTGATTCTGTCCACAAACGATGGGAGAGCGACAGGGGAGACGGACATAGGAACGACGATATCGTCAGTTACCACGGTGACGGGCTCAAGCACGACGTCTGCAGATTCTATGTCGACATTCTCGAACTTCACGTCAAAATTGAGCATAAGGCCTCCTTTTGAGTACGAATCCGAAACAAGCGAACGATCTGCTGTAAGTGAGTATCCCTCAATCTGTCCGGCAATCGTAATGTTCTCATCGAAATAGATTCGTCCGTCTTTATATGAATTCTTGACCAGACCAGTGATATCATAGCTCTTCACAGCACGATAACCATTTTCCGCATTCATTACCAAGTCACTGACATTCACCACTTTACCTGAATATCCGCCGATGCCGCAAATCCTCGTGAGATCAACATCGATATTGGGAACGATATCTCCGGAAACAAGGTAATTGTTTGCAAGCGAAAGACTTACTATCATCCTCGCATCCGACGAAAGCTCTATGTCGCTTATGCTTTCGATTCCATCGAGCTTATGGTCTACGACGATGCGGCTGGTGAAGGTATCAATGGACACCGGATCAATGTCGCCGACAAAGTAGGTGAGTCCCTTCACAGATGGTCCATTGTTGGAGAAAACGGCCATTGAAGGGCCTGTAATGCCGTTTTTTACATGAATATCCTTAAGTTCGTCACTGAGGGAAAGATTCTTTGCAAGGTTCTCATCGTAGAAACCCATAGGAATGTTTTCTACGCGTTTGACTGGACTTATCGAAGGTATGCTGAATTCACCGATCCCAATTTCAGCACACTCTGTCCAAGAAAGACCTTGAATGCCGAGAGCATTTCTGTCAATGCCGATATGGTACTCGAATTTCTCATCAATTGTCACGGCATCCAGACTTGCGAATGAACTTAGGTCGATAGCAGACAGATTATCCGTAAGATCAATGCTTCCGTCATAGCTGATGCTATAGCTGCCGTCAGCAGATTCCGTAAGCATGCTGAGATCCGTATCGGTAATTTCACTGAGATCGGAAAAACTGAGCTGATCTGTCGAACCGAGCGGAAATTCGACGCCCTTGCTGAAAAGATTCATGGACAGGTCAAGGTTTTTCAGATTCTCACCGTTGTATCTTTCGTCCATGATACAGGACTGTGCAGCCATGTATGCGGCAAGGAGAATCGATATGTCAATGGTGCCTTTGAATTTCTGGTATAACTCTTCAATTTTCATGATTCGTGATTCAATGATTACAATCACGAAGATATCTTCAGTAGACAACAAAATATCTACTCAATATTTATCGATATATCAAAGCGATTAGTCATTCGTAAATCCCCTATCCTGGATTGACAAACTATTTATACAATTTATATTATGTTAACTTATAAATATAAAAAACTCTCCCGCACACCTAATTTGAACAGATATGCGGGAAAAAGTTATTTCTTCAAAGGTTTATGGAAACTTGAATTGAGATCGAAATTCAAGTATGATTTCTGTGCACCCATACCTTCGTGAACGAGAACCTCAAATTTCTTTTCCTTAAGATTGTAGACGCTGTTATGGACCGTAAACCAAAGACTCGTTGAATCATTGTACCAATTATTCTTGTCAGCCCATGCTGCTTTATCTGATGCGACCTGATCTTG
>JAGHUQ010000102.1 GCA_018064725.1 Candidatus Cryptobacteroides caccocaballi | reverse complement strand
CGACGAAGGTGACGTCGATGCCCATTTTCTTGAAAGTGGTTCCGAGGAGGTTGAAGGTACCTCCGTATATGCTGGTCGCGCTGACGATGTGTCCGCCAGCCTCGCAGATGTTGAAGCATGCGAAGAAGTTTGCTGCCTGTCCTGATGATGTGAGCATTGCTGCGACACCGCCCTCGAGGGCTGCAATCCTGGCAGCCACCATGTCGTTGGTAGGGTTCTGGAGTCGGGTGTAGAAATATCCGCTTTCCTCAAGGTCGAAGAGTGCGGCCATCTGCTCGCTGTTCTCGTACTTGAAGGTTGTGCTCTGGATGATTGGCATCTGGCGAGGCTCACCCTTCTTTGGGCTGTAGCCGGCCTGGACGCAGAGTGTTCCGATTGAATACTTTGCCATTGTTTCGGTCTTATGATTTGTAAGTCGTTATTCCATATGTTATGCCTCTTCGTGGAGAGTGTCCCAGAGGAGGGTCTTGAGTGCATTGAGATTCTCGCCGGATACCGATGAGAAGAAGATATGAGGGACGTCCTTGGGAAGGGTAGGCTCGATCTCTTTCTTCATCTGCTCGTCGAGCATGTCGGATTTCGAGATCGCGAGTACGCGGCCTTTCACGAGAAGCTCAGGATTGTACATCTTGAGCTCGTTGAGGAGGATCTCATAGCCTTTCGCGAAGTCGTCCGTATCTGCCGGGAGCATGAAGAGGAGGATGGAGTTACGCTCGATGTGACGGAGGAAGCGGAGTCCGATTCCCTTGCCCTCGTGCGCACCTTCGATGATGCCGGGGATGTCCGCCATCACGAATGACTGGTCGTCGAAATACCTCACGATTCCGAGGTTAGGCTCCAGCGTGGTGAATGCGTAGTCCGCGATCTTAGGCTTCGCTGCGCTGACTGCGGCAAGCAGGGTGGACTTTCCTGCATTAGGGAAGCCTACGAGTCCGACGTCAGCAAGGACCTTGAGCTCGAGTATGAACCATCCTTCCTGACCTTCCTCACCTGGCTGAGCGTAGCGAGGGGTCTGGTTTGTCGCTGACTTGAAGTTGTTGTTGCCGAGTCCGCCGCGGCCGCCTGGAACGAGAATCTTCTCCTCGCCGGCTTCCACGAGCTCCATGAGAACCTCTCCGGTCTCGGCATCCTTTGCCACGGTTCCGAGCGGAACGTCGAGGATGACGTCGGTTCCGTTCCTTCCATGGCGCAGCTGACCGCTGCCGCCTTCGCCGTTCTCGGCCATGATGTGCTTGCGGTACTTCAGATGGATGAGCGTCCAGAACTGGGGGTTGGCGCGGAGGATGATGTGTCCGCCACGTCCGCCGTCGCCACCGTCGGGACCTCCCTTGGGTATATATTTCTCCCTGCGGAGGTGCATCGATCCAGCACCGCCGTTACCTGACCTGAGGAAGACCTTTACATAGTCTATGAAATTTGAATCTGCCATAACATGCTTTTTTCCAAGCTACAAATATAGATAATCTATACTATATTTGCGTCATGGAGTTCACATTGCAATCTTACGAAATTCTAATAATAGGCCTGATCGTAATGGGCCTTTTCCTGGCAGTGATACCGGTAGGACGTGGGGATTCACGTCTCAAGGGATATAG
>JAGHUQ010000085.1 GCA_018064725.1 Candidatus Cryptobacteroides caccocaballi | reverse complement strand
GACAAGGAAAGCGCAGATGGTTTCTATGTATGGAAGATTACCCAGGATCCCGAGAGCGGAAGGGTTTTGTCGGTGGAAAACGAGGGCTATTTTGCCAATAGGAATGACGCCACCTCCGGACGTGACTGCGAAGGAATCGCATATTTCCCGAAAGCAGGAACGGTATTCATCAGCGGTGAGGCAGACAACAGGGTCATAGAATATGACATGGACGGACAAAGGACAGGCAGGGAACTCGCAATTCCTTCTGAGTTCAGCAGGGTAGTGGGCAACCAGGGTCTCGAAGCCCTCGGCTTCGGAGGAAAAGGCGGCGGTGCACGTTTCTGGACGACAACGGAGACGACACTCCCGACGGATGGACCCGCTGCAGGCCCGGGCGCGCCCGGCAAGGAGAACATGCTCCGTATCCAGAGTTTCAAATCGAATCTCAGACCACACAGGCAGTTCGCATACAGGATGGATGCCGGCAGGTCACGGGACTTCGGCAGCACCTATGTATTCGGATGTCCGGAGATCTGCGCACTGCCGAACGGTCGTCTGCTCGTGCTCGAGAGGGAAGCCAACATTCCTAATCTCTACATCGGCGCTGAGGTGATATGCAAGCTTTACAGCGTGAAACCGAAAGGATCCAAGAAGATAAACTCCAGAACGGTCATGGAGGAGCTCCAGGACAAAGACTTTCTCAGCAAGGAACTGGTAGCATACTGGACAACCAGGCTCAGTATCTCCGACGTGGCATGGGCAAACTATGAAGGAATGTGTCTCGGTGCTAAGCTTTCCGACGGACGTCAGACCCTGCTTCTGGTCAGCGACTCCCAGGGAGGATACGGCAAAGGTCCGTTCCACCTCCAGGACTTCATCAAGGTCATCGTACTATAGATTCATAGAGCTTCCTGTAGAAAGGATGTCTGGTAAGCGTTGACGCGTCACCCATGATGATAAGCTTCATTCGTGCGCGAGTCATCGCCACGTTCATTCTTCTAAGATCACGGAGGAAGCCGATCTCGCCATTCTCGTTTGCTCTGACGAGAGATATGAGGATGACATCCCTTTCCTGGCCTTGGAAGCCATCCACGGTATTCACGGAGATAAGATGACGGAAGGGCTTGAAGAACGGGTCCGACTTTATCCTTTGCCTGAGGTACTGCACCTGTGCCTTATATGGGCTGATGATGCCGACATCCACATGGTCCTCAAGGACACGCCCATGGCCTACGAGCTGGAAGAAATTCTTTATCTGTAGTATGCTGAGATCTGCTTCAGGCTTGTTGATTCGTCCGAATGACTCCTGTATGAATTCCTCATTGCAGTCCAGGCCCTCCGTGTTGACCCACACCACCGGACTGTCTATCTCCGGATCGAGGACTACGCGGTTTCTGACTTCAGGCGAGCATTGCAGCTTTCCTTCGTAGAAGTAGTCTGAGGAGAAACGCATGATGGCCTCATTCATACGATACTGCACCTGCAGGAGCGACACATTCTCCGGATGATATGACACGATCTTCTCCATCAAGGTATGGTCGAGCCCTTGACGCGCTGCCTCATAGCATTTGATCGTAGGAGGAAGCTGCTGATGGTCTCCTGCCAGGATCACACGATCCGCCTTACGGATTGCGATCCAGCATGCCGCCTCAAGAGCCTGCGCCGCCTCATCAATGAAGAGGGTAGAGAACTTCATGCCGCTGAGCACCTTGTTTGCGCTGCCGGTAAGCGTGCAGGCAATGACGCGGCTCTGGGCGAAGAGCTGCTCCCTTATCCTTAGTTCCAACTCCGTCTCCCTATCCTTCAGAGAAGATATCTTCTGCCTGGTGCTTTCTCCCTTGCCTTTCTGCTTCTGAAGGTCGCGTATGGCCTTTCGTATGTTCCAGAGCTGCGGATAGTCAGGATGGTCTGAGAATAGGTGTTCATAGGTGAATGACAGCATCTTGTCGTTGACACGGGTAGGGTTGCCGACACGCAGCACGCTGAGTCCGGAGTCTACCAGCTTCTCGCTGATCCAGTCGACGGCCATGTTACTCTGCGCACATACGAGAACCTGGCACTCACGGCGCAGGGTCTCATAGATGGCCTCCACCAGGGTAGTCGTCTTGCCTGTTCCCGGAGGGCCATGGACAACCATGACGTCCTTGGCTCTGAGCACCTCATTGACAGCATGCTCCTGGGTAGGGTTCAGGCCTGGGACATGGATGGGATTAAGATTCAGCTTGGACAAGGGCGCGTATCCGTAAATGAGTTCGCGAAGCTCCTTCAGTCGTCCCTTGTCGGCATTTATGACCTTGTTGAGGGACTCGAACATGATCCGATAGGAGGTCTCGTCGAAATACAGCTGAACACCGAGATTCTCTGCCGAGATGATCTCCATGGCGCCACGTCCCTGCGGAAGTGCAACGACCATGCGGTCATCATCCACATAGCTGACGGTCGCCACATGCTGCAGGAACTTCACCTTCGTCTCCGATGGATTCCACGTGAAGAACATCACCGGCTTTCCGTATTCGAAGCTGTGTTCGACATCCCTGTCCCCGGTACGGTGAATCTCGACGACCTGCTGGTTCAAGGAATTGTAGTAGCTCTGTCCGACATGTACAGGATACCAGCACATACCGCGCTTGACCTTCCTCGGCACACCAAGTTCCTGGGTCTGCTTCAGAAAGGATTCCTTCTCCGCCTCATACTCCATTCGGAGCAACATGGACTGACGGCGAAGTTCCTGTATTGCGTTTCTAGCGGGCATGGGCAGTGTGGGTTTTGGTTCGGCAAATATAACCAATTTGTTCCACCAACTACACAGATATCATATAGTTGCATTTTTGTAGTTATATTATCAATATATTGGTACTATGGAAAATAGCTTAGTGTTTTCTACGTTATCAGAGAACTCCGATTACCTTTGAAGTCTCACTCGGTAGTTGTTAGGAGATGTTCCCCTGAAATGCTTGAAGATTCTGCTGAAGTGCGCCGGAGAAGAATAGCCGACGGAGTAGGCTATCTGTGCGATTGACATTTCAGGATTTCCTGTCAGCATCATGCACGACCTGTTTATTCTCATCTCGTTGAGAGCAAAGATGAAAGTCTTGCCGGCCTTGCGTTTGAAAAAGTTGCAGAAAGCCGTCTTGCTCATGCAGAAAACGTCGGCGACCTTATCAAGACTCAAGGACTCAGACATGTGCTCTTCCATGTATCCCAGGACTTTTTGAATCTTCTCAAAAGAAGATTCTTCATCCCGGATCATAAAGTCATGAGAAATATTGCGTTTGTCCCAACATTTATAAGCTGCGACCAGCATTTCCAGCAACGAAAGCAGCCTTTCCTCCGGATCCATTGAAACCATGGCAATCATAAGTGAGGATATACGGGCGGCTTCTTCACCTCTTATCTCTACCGCATGTTCAAGAGCGTTGAAGTAGGACACCACGCCTTTCATCTCAGGAAATGCAGCAAGGACGGATGTCACGATTTCGATAGGGAACTGTACGCTGTACTCCTGGATTCTCACGTTTTCCGGGTTCTTATAGACCCAGTTGTGGGGCATACCTCCAGGTATGAGAAGGACTTCCATTTCCTTGAATGGTTCACTCACATCACCGATAGTCCGGATTCCATATCCGCTGAACGTAAACTGGAATTCGTACTCCGGGTGGGCGTGGAGTTCCAATGTCTCAATCGTCGCTTCCTGGTCATATCTTGCCAGGAATGAGCATCCATCCGGAATCGCTACGCGTTCGTAGCAAACAACATTTTTCATGATGTGAATTTTAGACAAATATAACACAATATTCATCAATGATGCTCGCCTCGGAACATTTACTTTTGCATATTGTCAATAAAATGAGACTACGATGAGCACATACATTGAATCAAAGCCAAGATATGAGATATTGGACGGTCTGAGAGGTGTCGCCGCCCTGATGGTTGTTGCATATCACCTATGTGAGGTATATATGACAAGCTATGCTGACGCCATGGTCAACCATGGGTATCTTGCCGTAGATTTCTTCTTCGCCCTCTCCGGATTCGTGATCGGATACGCATACGACGACCGATGGGACAGGATGAGCACATGGTCTTTCTTCAAGCGCAGGTTGACCAGGCTCCATCCCATGGTCATCTTCGGAGTCCTGATAGGAGTGATTTGCTTCTACTTTCAGGACTGTGCCGATTTCCCTCTCATCAAAGACACTGGCGCCGTGCAGCTGCTCATTGTGATGCTGATAAATATGCTGATGCTTCCGCTGCTTCCCTGCATGGATATCCGCGGCACGGGTGAAGTATCGGCATTGAACGGTCCGACATGGACACTGATGTACGAATACCTCGCCAATATCATATACGCATTCGTACTCAGGCGACTGCCGAAGATAGCGGTCGCCATCCTTACGGCCATGGCAGCCGTTCTCACCCTTGACGTCGCCATGAACATGAATATTTTCGGAATGTTGAACGATTACGAGACCCCGAATGCCATACTCGGGGGTTGGTCTCTCACGGGACAAGGCGTATACCTCGGCTTCACAAGGCTTGCCTATCCTTTCTTGGCAGGACTGCTCATATCCAGAATGGGATGGATAGTCAGCGTAAAGAATGCTTTCCTATGGTGTTCAGTTGCAATAATTGCCTTGTTCAATGTACCATTCCTGGGTGGATACAATATGATGGCAGAAGGCCTGTTCAACAGCGTGATGATACTGCTGGTCATGCCGCTTATCGTATCAGTCGCTGCCGGCAGCAAGATATCAGGAAAGAGGACGTCAAGCCTTTGCCGCTTCTGCGGAGAAATATCGTTTCCTCTTTACATAACGCATTATCCATTCGTCTTCATCCAGCATGCCTGGGCACAGAACCATCCTGGACTTCCTACTTCGGTGCATGTCGTAGTTGCGATCGGTACTTTCTTGATTGCCCTGTTTGTTTCATACGCTGCGTTAAGGCTATATGACGAACCTGTACGCAATTGGCTGAAAAAGAACTGGCTCTGAAGTGTATTAGATTTACACAATCCAAAACAAGATTTATGGAGCGTTTTCATAGTAAGAAGATGAATCACAGAGCTCATCTCATTACTGTGCGGCAGGTCTTTCTCCCTGTGACTTGGTGATAAACACCATGCCCCAAGCCATGATGAGCACCACGATGGTTCGGAGCGCCGTCGCAAGATTCGAATTGACGCCCTCGATACCCACCTTTGCAAAGATGGAAGTCAGTGCAGCGAACAACGCTGATAACAACGCAAAGACCAGCCATAAGTTACTTGTCATGATATTTTTCATGTTTTTCTATCTATAGATTATAATCAGGATTTAAACAATCGGCCTCTTGAAATTTCCATAAAGCTGTTCAAGTGGCAGTTGAATGCCTTGTTGGTAAGGCGAAGCTTAGCTGCGACATTATTTTCAGCCTCGAATGGACCGGATGTCGTGTCTCTTTTTCAATAAATATATAAGACAGGCATTAGTCATTGTCATGCAGGGGAGACCTGCGGGTCGTAGTATGGATTGAATGTTATGTTCATGTGTAGTTCTATGTCTATGCTATACTGTACCCGGCAATTTCCCGGACCTTGCATGTGGTCATTCTTGAATCATGTCCATCATCTGTGACATGGCGTACAGCGGGCAGATTACGACCTTCCTGACTGCGGCGATGCCGTCCTGACCGTCATCCCCGTGCGTGTCTCTGTATTCAAATGAACCGAAGTTCTCCAAGGAACAACGAACGGCCAGGTCAAGTTTCCTCTGCCTCATGAACATCCACAGGCTTTTCATTCCTCCCTGGGTGTCAGCCTTGACCTCTACAGGGAGGACGCGGCTGCCGTATGTCGAGAGATAATCCACTTCAGCAACGGCGTTCTTCGCCTGCCTGAGCCAGTAATGCAGCTCATGCCTGACATTCGGTTCAAGATATCTGAGTATCTCGAGACCTGCTGCCATCTCCGCGAGATTCCCTTTGTTTACAAGTTCGGTCACCGTTGCCGTGAGGATGAACTGCGCCGTCTGGGACATGTTGTGCAGCTGGAGATCCTGCATCCTAAGCAGAAGCCCAGTGTCCAGAATAAGATATTTGCGGCATTCCTTGTCTTCCTCGCCTCCCAGGGGCAGCCCGTTGCCATCGGTATGCGTTACCGGGATAATCAGCCCTGCCTTGGTCAGCAGCTCCAGGGCGGACACCACATCCTTGGACTTGTACCCCTGGACGTCTCCGGTCTTGAACTTGTTGCTTCCGACCTGTCTTACGACGCTCCTGAGCGTCTGACGCAGAAGCTCAGGGTCGACCTTCTTCCTGTATTTCGGGAAATCCGCGCCATAGCCGACGACGATGTCGTCCTGGACTTCCTGGCACTGAAGATAATCCTTCGTCTCAACCCATTTCGCGACGGACTCGGGCATGCCTCCGACAAGGAGATATGTCCTGAACATGTCAACCAGCTTGTCGTATATCGGTTCAGGCAGGGCGTCACTTGCGGAAGCATCCCTGCGTGCCTTCAGGAGGAGCTCCTCGCCGTTCGCAGCGAGAAACTCATCGAAGGTCATCGGGAACATGAACATGGAATGGATCCTTGCGACGCCGAATGTCGGAATGTCATCCAGCGTGAACTCCAACAGGGACCCCGCTGCGATGACATGGAGCTCGGGAAGGTCCTCCTTGAAGTATCTTAGCGACTTGATGGCATCGGTGCAGTCCTGGATCTCATCCAGGAAGAGCAGGGTCTTGCCAGGGATGACCGATTCTCCATATATGATGGAGATTTGAGAGATTATCTTCCTCACGTCGATGTCACCTTCGAACAGCTTCTTGTACGAAGGCATCTTCTCGAAGTTGATCTCGACATAATTGTCAAAGTATTCGCCAAGGTGCTTCACCGCGGTTGATTTCCCCACCTGTCTAGCTCCGCGGAGCAGAAGCGGCTTATGTGTGTCCTTCCTGCTCCAGTCAAGCAGATATCCATCGATTATTCGAGCATGGTACATATATCAGTCAATATGGTTCATGCGTAAAGGTAAAGAAATAATTTGACAATATTTATCAAAAGGTAAAGAAATAAAGTTGTTGAAATCCAAAAACAGGTAAAGAAATCTGCTGTTCTCCTTCTCGCCTTATTTTCTTGCGATTTGTCGCGTGGTTGAAAGGAATTTTGTACAGGTGATATTATTTCATAAGTCTAGGCCTTATGTCTTCGACTTCTCTGCCAGACTTTATGATTGACATGATTCCACTGAAATGATATGAAAGGGTCCTGCTGACATTCTCATCCGAGAAATCCTCAGGACGCTTCACACAAAGAGCAGCGATGCCACAGGCAACCGGCCACATCTGCCTGAAGAGAAAATCTGCCTGTTCCTCAGTGAGGCCATAACCATGACCCACATTAGCAAGACACTCCCTGGCGATTTTCTCGGCAATCTCAGGACGTGATTTCTTACCTAGAAAGAGCATCTGGAAAAGATTCGATTCATTCTTGGCATAGGAGACGAGTCTCATTCCAAACTCCTTGAATGCAGGAAAATAATCCATTACGCCATCCATGTGATCGATGAATGACTTTTCTGCAGCTATCCAGATCGCATCCATCACCTCGTTCATGTCCTTGAACATAGTGAACATTGGGCTGGAGGAGGTCCCAAGCTCCTTTCCCAGAGCCCTGGCGCTGACAGCATCATATCCGCTGGTCTTTACTATTCTTAGTCCTGCAGCGACTATGTCTTCTTTTGAAAATCTAGGTTGTCTCGGCATATCTAAAACACACGTTATGTAACATGCTGCAAATTTATAATCCATTTTCCTAAATACAAAATAACACTCGTTGGATAACGGGCGTTGTTTTTACTGGTTTTATATTTATCTTTGCAGCGTAAAACAGAATATGAAAGCCTACAGTAGGCAAAAACAGAAAAGAAAATATAGAATATGAAAAAGATAATCTTAACGATTCTGATAGGCACATTGATGCCGGCAGCCATTTTTGCGGCTGACGATTGGAAAGGAAAGGTTATAGATGAAAAAGGGGAGCCTGTGCCTTATGCAAATGTGGTTATCCTTTCTGCCAAGGATTCGACCGTGGTGGCGGGAACGACCACTTCCGATGATGGGTCCTTCAACATCAAGACTGATGGAAAGGACCAGATTCTTATGGTAGCCATGATAGGATACAAGACAGAATATCTGAATTCAATTGACAACACCTCGATTACGTTGATGCCAGATACCGAATATCTTGATGGGGCGCTGGTATCTGTAGTAGTACCGAAGACGACACTTACAGGCGAGGGATTGAAGACGGCCGTGCGAGGTTCTGTTCTGGAAGATGTCGGCACTGCAAATGATGTTCTTGCAC
>JAGHUQ010000014.1 GCA_018064725.1 Candidatus Cryptobacteroides caccocaballi | reverse complement strand
CTGTGAGCGGGATCGAGAGCTTGATGACGTTCTCCATCTCCTCGGTTATGATGTTCTTCAATGTTTCTGCTTCTTCCATCACGGCGTCGAATACGAGTTCGTCGTGGATCTGGAGTACCATGCGGCTCTTCAGGCCGGCTTCGCGTATCCTCCTGTCGACGTTTATCATCGCAATCTTGATGATGTCGGCGGAGGTTCCCTGGATAGGGGCGTTCACGGCGTTCCTCTCTGCGAGTGCCCGCACCGTTCCGTTCTTGGCGTTCACGTCAGGGACATATCTCCTTCTTCCGAAAAGTGTCTCAACGTATCCGTTCTCGCGTGCTGCGGTGAGGGTGTCGTTGATGAACATCCTGATGGATGGGAAGGATTCGAAATAGTCGTCGATGATCTGCTTTGCCTCGGAGCGTGAGACCTTCAGCCTCTGTGCAAGTCCGAATGAGGATATTCCGTACATGATGCCGAAATTCGCGGTCTTCGCGATTCGTCTCTGGTCGGATGTCACTTCCGATGCGTCTACTTTGAATATCTTCGCAGCGGTGGCCTTGTGGACATCGACGCCGGCGTTGAAGGATGCGATGAGGTGCTGGTCCTGGCATAGATGTGCCATGATCCTTAGCTCAATCTGGGAGTAGTCGGCAGACATTATGATGCCGTCCGGGCGGCTCGGGACGAAGGCCTTGCGTATCTCCTTGCCCCTTTCCGTACGGATAGGGATGTTCTGGAGGTTAGGTTTTGACGAACTGAGGCGTCCGGTCGCGGTGAGCGCCTGGTTGAAGGTGGTGTGTATCTTCCCCGTGCGCCGGTTGACGAACTCCGGGAATGGTTCAATATAGGTTGAGAGCAGTTTCTTGGCTGCCCTGAATTCCAATATCTCGTTGATTACCGGATGGCGGTCGGCGAGATCCAGAAGGGTCTCCTCATCGGTCGGGTATGCTCCGGTCTTGCTTTTCTTGACCTTTGGGTCGAGTGCGAGCTTCTCGAAGAGAACGATGCCTATCTGCTTCGGCGAGAGTATGTTCAGCGATGGTTCGTCCACCATTTCGCGAATCCTGTCCTCGCGCTCAGCGACTTCCTGCCTGAGGGTGTCGGCGAACTGCCTGAGTATGCTGAGATCCACCTTGACACCTTCCTCTTCCATGCCGGCGAGCACTCTTATGAGCGGCTCCTCCATCTCGTCGAAGAGTTTCGTGAGGTCATGGGCGGCGAGCTCTTCCTCCTTCTTCCTTCCAAGCTCGAAAAGCAGTGCTGTCTCGCGTGTCTTTCCCGAATCGGTACTTTCCACCTCGTCAGGGATTTCGTCGAAAAGCGAGAATGAGGTCTGAGCTGGCTTTTCTTCATCGACGGCGAGGTCTATTCCCAGCTCGGTCTTGCAGAGCATGTCCAGCTTGTGGCTCTTTTCCGGATTTACGAGATAGTCCATGAGCGCTATGTCCATCAGGCGTCCTTCTATGCCACGGCATATCTTGATCTGCGGCTTGAGCTCATATCCGTATTTTGCAATTGCTGCATCAGAAAGGACCTCCGCAAAGCTGTCTGCATGGTCAGACGCTACCTTTCCGGCGGCGGCCATGCATACTCTGCCGTCTTCATATATGCTGATTGCGCACCTTCCTGCTTCTTTTGCGGCCTTGCATACCGTAGCGGCGTCGCTTTCTTCGAAGCTGAACTCGGGCTTGTCTTCCACGACCGGTATGTCGCAGGTGAGAGCGCCGTCGACACAGAGCTTCTTGAGGTGGCGCTTGAGTGAACCGAACTCATAGAAGTCGAAGAGCTCAGTCGCCTTTGCGTCGACGACTCCATCGAGGGCCATAGCCTCGGTCGGGGTCTCGATTTCAATGTCGGTCTTTATCGTCACAAGCTGCTTGCTGAGAGCGATATGGCCTTTCGCGTCCTCGAACTTTGCCCTCTGGCTGGCAGTGAGCTCATCCAGGTGAGCATAGATGTTCTCGAGAGTGCCGTACTTCGCGATAAGCTTGCTTGCTCCGACCTCCCCGACGCCTTTGACTCCGGGAACGTTGTCGGCGGAGTCGCCGCAGATGGCGAGCATGTCGATTACCTGCTCAGGCCTTTCTATGCCATATTTCTCGCAGACTTCCCTGATTCCGAAAATCTCTCTTTCGTCACCTCCCTTGCCAGGTTTGTATTGGTATATGTTTTCGGAGATGAGCTGGCCATAGTCCTTGTCAGGGGTGACCATGTAGACCTCGAAACCTTCCTTCTCTGCGCGCTTCGCCATCGAACCGATTACGTCGTCTGCCTCGAAGCCCATCATCATGAGAACGGGGATGCGGAGTGCCTGGCAGATCTCGGTCAGCGGTTGGAGCGCATCAATCACGAGTTGCGGGGTAGCATCCCTGTTGGCCTTGTACTCGGGGTACATCTGGTTACGGAATGTTCCTCCCGGAGGGTCGAAGGATACGGCCAGATGGGTAGGCTGTTCCTTCTCGATCATCTCGAGGAGGTATTTGGTAAAGCCGTACAGGATGGACATGTCAGCGCCCTTGGAATTGATCATAGGACGTCTGAGAAACGCATAGTACATCTTGAATACAAGTGCGTGTCCGTCTATCAGGAATAGTCTTTGTTTCATCAGAATTCTGTCGAATTCCCAAAGATAAGGCTTTTGTCGGAGAATATTGAAGAAATCACCTCAAATTTTGTTTCACGTCCGCTGCGGAACTGTCCGTCCCTGCCGATGGCCCAGGCCGCGGTGCAGGATGGCAGGGCTGCGGCGACGTCGTGGGTTGAGAATACGAAGGCTGTTCCGTTGTCTTCTGCAATCCTTCGGAGGGTGCGGAATATCATCGCCTTGTTCTCCGGGTCGAGGAAGGAGCTCGGCTCGTCGAGCAGTATGCATGCGTTTTCTCCGGTGCGGCAGAGGGCGGCGGCTATGGTCCCTTTCTGGAATTCTCCGTCGCTGAGGGTGGAGATGTCATGGCCCTGGAGCTCTGAAAGTCCAAGCATGTCGAGGACTTCATCCATTTTTGTTTCCATCTTCTGTCCTATGCGTCCTCTCCAACTGCTTTCCCTGTAAAGTGATGTGCTTACGAACTCGCGCAGGGTGAACCCCATGACCTTCGGTATTCCGGTCGGGACCATGACTCTATCGCTGCCATGCCCGTCTAGTATGCTGCCGTCTGCGATTGTGCGCAGGAGGGTGGTCTTTCCGCTGCCGTTCGGACCGCATAGCAGGATGCAGTCGCCTCGCTGGATCTCGAAGCTTATGCCTTTGCATAGGATATGATTCCCATATCCTATGCTCGCATTCTCTGCCTGTATTATGGTCTGGTCGTTCACTGTGCTAATTGATGTCGTTGTTGTTTCCTCCGATGAGGATGATGAAGATGAGTGGTATGCCTATGATGGCGAGGCAGCTGCCGACAGGGATGGGCGACACCAGTCTTGACCATAACTGCGATGCGAGGTCGGCGGTGATACAAAGACCTGCGCCTGCCAGCATGGAGGTCGGTATCGTCTTGCTGTGGTCAGAGCAGAACTTTCTACCGGAGATTCTTCTTGCGATGTGCGGAGCGACTATCCCGACGAAGCCGAGGGGGCCGCAGAAAGCTGTCACTGCAGCTGTCATCAGGCAGCATGCCGCCATTGCGCTGAGACGTATGCGCTTTGTCTTGGCTCCCGACAGTTCTGCGTATTCGTCTCCGAAAAGTATGATGTTGAGGCCTCTGATGTTGCTTGCTGCCAATATGAGCCCTGCTGCCAGACAGCAGGACATTGTGATGACCTGACCCCAGCTGCAGTTGCTGAAGCTGCCTGCAGCCCAGCTGTAATAGGCTTTCAGGGATTCGGAGTTGCTGCTGAATTGGAGTATCGCTACGATGGCATTAATGATGAATCCGAGCATTATTCCGAAGATCAGCAGTGTGGATGTTGACTTTGCCTTTGTCGATACTGCCATTACCAGTGCTGCTGACATGGCTGCACCGAGGAATGCTGCGGCTGCGAGAGTCATGCCCCCCGTCACTGCAGCTCCTGCGGACGTGAGGCCAGCCGCGCCGGCGCTTCCGAGGAGGAGGGCTGTCGCAGCGCCCAGTCCCGCGCCGGCGCTTACTCCCATTATGTGCGGGTCGGCGAGTGGGTTGCGGAAGACACTCTGCATCTGGAGGCCGCTCAGGGCAAGCCCGGCACCGGAAATCAGCGCTACGAGCACGCGTGGGAGTCGTATTCTGGTGATGATGAAGGCATCGCATCCTGCATTTCCTCCCCAGAGTATGTCAGCGACGGCGAGAGCCAGTACGACTGTCGCCAGAACCATGCTGTATGGTGTTCTTCTTCCCATGTGACGGAGACAAATATAGCCAATGTTGCCAAAAATAGCTATATTTGAACTTTACTAGAACTGTTAATATGAAGAAGACAATCCTCCTCGCAGCATCTCTTTTCATGGGCGCTGCTCTTAATGCACAGAATATCGTTCCAGGTGGCGGACTTGATGCCGCTGCTCTTTCTGAAATAAGTAAGGGATATGAGGCTACTCCAGCCGACAAGGCCATCAAGAATGCTCTTGCAAGTGCATCTATCTCTGCACTTACGGTGAATATGGAAAATGCGGTGATGATGGATACCCATTTCTCTGACAGGGTGAAGACCAAGGGCATCACCGACCAGAAGTCATCGGGACGCTGCTGGCTCTTTACCGGATTGAACGTGCTCCGCGCGAAGATGATCGACAGGTATGACCTTCCTGAGTTCCAGTTCAGCCAGAATTATCTGTTCTTCTATGACCAGCTCGAGAAGTGCAATCTCTTCCTTCAGGCTGTCATCGATACCCGTGACCTTCCTTTCGAGGACCGCAAGGTAGACTGGCTCTTCAGCAATCCTCTAAGCGACGGTGGCCAGTTCACCGGTGTAGCGAACCTCATTACCAAGTATGGCGTGGTTCCCTCTACTGCGATGGCAGAGACTCTCAATTCCAACAACACTTCTGCCATGGCAAATCTTCTCAAGCTCAAGCTTCGTGAGGACGGACTTCGTCTTCGTGAGATGAACGACGGCAAGAAGAATGGCAAGGCTGTCGAGAAGATGGGCGCAGCAAAGATCGAGATGCTCAAGGAAATCTATCGTTTCCTCGTCCTCTGTCTCGGCGTCCCTCCGACTGAGTTCGAATGGACACGCTGCAATTCCAAGGGTGAGGTCGTCGATACCAGGACCTATACCCCGAAGGCTTTCTATGACGAGTACGTCAGTGCGGATCTCGAGAACAACTATGTGATGGTTATGAACGATCCTTGCAGGGAGTATGGAAAGGTATATGAGATCGAGTATGACCGCCATGTATATGACGGACAGAACTGGCTCTACATCAATCTTCCTATCGAGAGGATCAAGGAGATGGCAATAGCTTCGATCAAGGATAATACAGCGATGTATTTCTCATGCGACGTGGCCAAGTTCCTCGACCGCAGCAAGGGTACTCTCGATCTCGCGAACTTTGACTATGAGTCCCTCTCAGGCTTCAGCTTCGGAATGAACAAGGAGGAGAGGGTGAAGACCCATGCCAGCGGATCGTCGCACGCGATGACACTCATCGCCGTGGATCTCAAGGACGGCAATCCGCAGAAGTGGATGGTGGAGAACAGCTGGGGTGCATCATCAGGCTACAAGGGCTGCCTCATCATGACTGACGAATGGTTCAATGAGTATATGTTCCGTCTCGTCCTCGAGAAGAAATATGTGCCTGCAGACATACTCAAGATGCTCGACCAGAAGCCTGAGCTTCTTCCTGCATGGGATCCTATGTTCATGCCTGAGGAATAAACTCGTCTACTGATGAATCTTCCTTTCTTCATAGCGCGCAGATACCTCTTCGCGAAGAAGTCGCACAATGTGATCAATATCATATCGACGATTTCTTCTGTCGGAATGGCGATAGGTACGGCGGCTCTTATCATCATCCTGTCCGTCTACAATGGCTTCGACGAACTTGTCAGGTCCATGATGGGCACGGTGGAGCCTGACCTGCTCGTTGTCCCTTCGGAGGGTAAGGCCTTCATCCCGGAAGGCGAGGCTTATGACTGGCTCTATGATCAGGAGAGTGTTGCGTCCGTATGCACCGTGCTGCAGGAACAGGTGTTCCTCAATTACGCCGGAAAGCAGAGCGTCGTCATCGCGAAGGGCGTGGACCAGGTCTATGAGGAGGAATCGCCGCTCGAGTCATATATACGTGAGGGAGAATATCGTTTCCACAGAGGAGACGTGCCCCTCGCGCTCGTCGGTGCAGGACTTGCGTACAAGATGGGCATCAGCCCTCGTTTCCTGACGCCTATCGAGATATATTTCCCGACCCGTACCCGCGCTATCTCATTGGCAAATCCTACCGCTGCGATACGATCCGTGAAAGTCTGGCCATCTGCGACCTTTGCCGTGAGCAGTGAGATTGACAATGCATACATGCTTCTTCCGATAGACCAGATGCGCAATCTTCTCGAATATGAGGATGAGGTTTCCGGGGTCGAGATCCGTTTCACCCCAGGTACTCATCCGCAGGAGGTGAAGAGGGTTCAGAAGGAACTTGGGGCGCGTCTGGGTGACGGTTTGCAAGTTCGTGACCGTTATCAGCAGAACGAATCCCTGTATAAGATGATGAAGTATGAGAAGGCTGCGATATTCCTGATTCTGATTTTCGTGATCATCATCATCGCGTTCAATATCTTCGGAAGCCTTTCCATGCTCATCATCGACAAGAGAGGGGATATGGAGACTTTGCGCAGCATGGGAGCCACTGATTCGCTGGTCCGCAGGATTTTCGTCCTCGAGGGATGGTTCATATCCTTGCTGGGACTTGCCGGAGGACTTGTCGTCGGTATTCTGGTTTGCCTGGTGCAGCAGCATTTCGGCATAATAAAAATGCCTGGAAGCTTCATAGTCCAGGCATATCCAATCGTCCTTTCATGGACGGATATTCTTATTACTGTGGCAGGCGTGGCGATTGTCGGCTATCTGATAGCTTTGCTGCCTGTCGCATCCTTCTACAGGAAGGAGAGACGCTAATCCCTATTTCTTGAGAAGTTCCTCGATGTGCTCGACATAATCGAGCGAAGAGTCAAGGAAGAGAGTGAGCTCCGGAACGATTCGGAGCTGCTGGCGCACGTTGCGACCGAGCTCTCCGCGAAGCTCTCTTTTCTCCTCTTCGAGCTGCGCCATGATCTTTTCTGCCTTCGAAGAAGGGAAGATGCTCACGTATACGCGTGCCACTGAAAGGTCGGGGCTGATCTTGACTCCGCTGACGGACACCATTGCGCCGTCGTAGTGGGCCATTCCCTTGCTCCTGATGATCTCTGCAAGGTCCTTCTGGATCTCGCGTGCGACCTTGAGCTGTCTTGTTGACTCGGTTGCTTCCATGCCTTGTTACTTGATTACGATGATGTAGTAGTCCTTCTTTCCCTTCTGTGCGAGTATGTACTTGCCGTCGATGATGTCCTTCTCGCTGAGTGAATAGTTAGGGTCGGTCATCTTCTCCTTGTTGATGGAGAAGCCGTTGCTCTGGATCATCTTGCGGGCCTCGCCCTTTGAAGCGAAGACCTGAGTCTCCACTGCGAGTGCGTCAAGGATGCCGAGAGGGAGCTTGTCTGCAGCGACCTCGAAGGTAGGGACGCCGTCGAAAACTGCGAGGAAGGTCTTCTCGTCGAGGCTGCGGAGGTCATCTGCGGTCGCCTTTCCGAAAAGCATCTGTGATGCCTTCACTGCATTCTCGTACTCCTTCTCTCCGTGAACCATGATGGTGATTTCCTTGGCGAGGAGCTTCTGGAGTTCGCGGCGCTCAGGACACCCTGCATGTGCAGCAATCGCGCTCTCGATGGTCTCCTGGTCGAGCATGGTGAAGATCTTGATGTACTTCTCAGCGTCAGCGTCGCTTACATTGAGCCAGAACTGGTAGAACTGGTATGGCGATGTGCGCTCTGGGTCGAGCCAGATGTTGCCCTTTTCGGTCTTTCCGAACTTTCCGCCGTCTGCCTTTGTGATGAGAGGGCAGGTGAGTGCGAATGCCTCTCCGCCGCAGGTACGACGTATGAGCTCAGTACCTGTGGTGATGTTTCCCCACTGGTCTGCGCCGCCAAGCTGAAGCTTCACGTTCCTGTTCTGGTAGAGGTAGAGGAAGTCGTAGCCCTGAAGAAGCTGGTAGGTGAACTCTGTGAAAGACATTCCTTCTGAAGAGTCGCGGCTGAGGCGCTTCTTCACTGAGTCCTTGCTCATCATGTAGTTCACGGTAATGAGCTTTCCGATGTCACGTGTGAAATTGATGAAAGTATAGTCCTTCATCCAGTCATAGTTGTTGACAAGCTCAGCCTTGTTCTCAGCATCAGAATTGAAATCAAGGAATTTGCCGAGCTGTGCCTTGATGCAAGCCACGTTGTGTGCGAGGGTCTCCTCGTCGAGGAGGTTGCGCTCCTGGCTCTTCATCGATGGGTCTCCGATCATTCCGGTAGCACCGCCGACGAGGGCGAAAGGCTTGTTGCCGCATGCCTGGAAGTGCTTGAGGATCATGATGCTGACGAGATGTCCGATGTGGAGGGAATCTCCGGTAGGATCAATGCCGACATAAGCGGACATCATTCCCTTCTTGAGTTCCTCCTCAGTGCCCGGGGTGATGTCGTGGATCATGCCTCTCCACTTTAGTTCTTCTACAAAGTTCTTCATGGTATATTTCTTTTATATTTTTCGTATTCGGATGGACGGCAAAGTTAATCAATTTATCAGAAATAATTGCTAAATTTGCGCCCGCTTGCTTAGGCAAGTGCTTATTGGAAATAATCTTAACAGACAATAGACATGAGAAAACACATCGTAGCAGGTAACTGGAAGATGAACACTACAGTTCCTGAGGGCGTAGAGCTCGCAAAAGCAGTCGTTGCAAAGTCAGCAGAGGTTCCTGCAGACGTAGAACTTATCATCGCAACTCCTTTCACCCACCTCTATCCTGTAAATGAGGTTGTAAAGGGTACTCGCGTTGCTCTTTCAGCAGAGAACTGCGCAGACAAGGCTAAGGGTGCATACACCGGAGAGGTTTCAGTTGACATGCTTACCTCAGTTGGTTGCCAGTACACCATCCTCGGTCACTCAGAGCGTCGCCAGTACTACGGTGAGACTGATGAGAAGCTCGTTGAGAAGACCAAGCTTGCTCTCGCTGCCGGTCTCAAGGTTATCCTTTGCGTAGGTGAGAATCTCGAGGAGCGTGAGGCTGAGAAGCATTTCGCTGTTTGCGAGGCTCAGACCGTTAATGTTCTTAAGAACTTCACTGCTGAGGATATGAAGAACGTTGTCATCGCTTACGAGCCAGTTTGGGCTATCGGTACCGGTAAGACCGCTACTGCTGAGCAGGCTGAGGAGATCCACGCATACATCCGCAAGGTGCTTGCTGACATGTTCGGTGCACAGGTTGCTGATGACACTACCATCCTCTATGGTGGCTCTTGCAAGCCTTCTAACGCTAAGGAGCTCTTCGCAATGCCTGATATCGACGGTGGCCTCATCGGTGGTGCTGCTCTTAAGGCAGATGACTTCATCGGTATCGCAGTTGCATTCTAAGCATAACCTGCATAGACAATATAAGCCGGCCCACTGGGTCGGCTTATTTGTTATCTGTATCTGCGCCTATCAGGTTGCGCATAGCCGTCTTCGGGACTCCTCGGCTTCGCCTCGTCGGCCCCTCCCAAGCATGCTTGGGCCCTCCCCGTGTCCGGGGGTGGACACGCCCTCAGATCGGCTATTGCCAACCTTATAGGCGAAAAGAAGATTATACGATATCGGATGGCTCTGCAGGAACGAATGCGATGAGGTCCTCAGGATTGATCTTGAATTGCAACCCTCGCACGCCCGCGCTAATATATATATAGTCGTATAGCAGTGCGCTTTCCTCAATATATGTCGGGAACGGCTTCTTCATTCCGATTGGGGAGCAACCTCCTCTGATGTAGCCGGTCGTAGGAAGCAATTCCTTCATGTGTATGAGGTCACACTTCTTGTTTCCTGAAATCTTCGCAGCCTTCTTCAGGTTGATTTCTTCGCCGCCCGGAATGACGCACACAAAGTGACCTGTCTTGTCGCCCTGAAGTACGAGCGTCTTGAATACCTGCTCGAGCGGCTCGCCAAGCTGAGCTGCTACATGGTCTGCTGCCAGATTGTTCTCATCAACCTCGTATGGAACGAGCTCATATGCTACGCCTGCCTTGTCCAGAAGACGGGCAGCATTTGTCTTTTCTATCTTGGCCATTATCTATTTCTCGAAAAAGCTGAAATGTACATTGCCATACTTCCTCATCTTTACGAAATGAGGATGATTGCTGAAATCATAGTCGTCACCATGCTCAAGTATAAAGTAGCAACCATCGTGAAGTATATCTTTTGAGAATACCTTATCCGGGATACCAGCGAGACCCTCGATTGCATAAGGTGGGTCCGCGAAGATCAGGTCGAACTTCTCGTGACAGATCTCAAGGAAGTCGAAGACGTTGTGGTGAACTGTAGTAAGGTTGTCCAATCCGAACTTTGATGCCTGTGACTTGATGAAGTTTGCGTGCATCGGAAGCATCTCCACACAGTAGACTCTCTCTGCTCCACGTGAAGCAAATTCATAGGATATGGCTCCTGTTCCTCCGAAAAGATCGAGTACCTTCAGGCCCTCGAATTCGTGTTCATTGTTGAGTATGTTGAACAAGCCCTCCTTGGCAAAGTCCGTCGTCGGACGTGCCTTGTAACCGTTAGGTGGGAATATCATCTTACCCTTGAGCTTGCCGCCTATGATTCTCATCTAGAAATTCTCGACTGAATGGAAATAACTGTAGAGCGATTCTTCTTCTTCCGCGGAGAGAGGAGTGCGGAAGTAGATTGTTGAAACCTCTGGGTTGAGCTGGAATTTGCGCAATACCATAAATATAAAGTATTCCGCCGTGGTGAAGTCTGATGCTTCGAATGAATTGCAGAGGAGCAGTGTCTTTCCCTGTGCTACGATCAGATGTATGTATCCATCTGCATAGGAAGCAACGATCTTGTTGTATTCGCTGATCTTGTCAAGTGAGGTCAGCATGAAATACTGCTCCGGAATAAGGAGTCCCTTGTTTCCGTCAGTCTTCCTTACCGACTCATGGAGCATCCTGGCAAGTGATCCGCTAGTGCTGGTCGAGAATATCGCTACTGCTCCGAATTGTGGGAGCTGGGCGTAGCCGACACTTTCTTCGGCAGCCAGAGTGTAGGTCTCTGCGAGCATCGCACGCGCATCCTCCGCCCTGAAGAAGTTGGTCGGAACGAGAGTGAACTTCGGTGTGAATACCGAAATTGCTACTTCGTCATACCTTTTCTGAAGTTCAGGGGTGGTAAAGATACGGTCTGCGCCCAGCCATTCTGACCGGGCGCAGCCGCTATTGATTGCGAATCCATCCGATTTGACCTGGATGGAAACCTGAGTTTTACTCCCAGTTACCTGCATTGTTGTTAGGAGCTGAGATGCTACCTACCATAAGGCCAGGGTAGCGTCCGCCGTCCTCTCTCTCATAATACCTGTTGACTACGAGCTGGTGATCAAGACCTTTGAGGAGGTACTCCTTGATCTTGCCGTTCTCGTTGATAGCGTAAGGCATCTTAGCCTCGAAGAGAGGAACCTTTACACCTGAAACGGTCTTGATGGTAGACTCCATGATGACTGAGTCTCCACAAGCAGGGATGAATGCGATTGAGTCGATGCAGAAATCGTCTCTCTTGCAAAGGGTGTCCTTTACTGGAATTGGGTGGTTAACCTTACCCCAGACAGCCTTGCCATTGAGGTACTCCTGATAGAGCTGTGCCTCGAGAGCCTCGCCCTTGAGCCTGCTGCTCTTGATGAAGTTTGTTCTGTTGAGGTCAGCGATAGAGTCGTCCTGTGAACCGAACTGGAGGACGATGTCCATCTCGCCTTCGTTGTAGTACCACTTGAGTGAGTCGATAGTAGGAGCGTACCTACCATACTTACTCTTGAATGAGTTCTGGAGTGTACGGATGTCCTTGAGGCGCTGGATGGCAACCTGCTCACGGGCGTCCTGCTGCTTGTTGAACTTTACCGGCTGCATGACGCTGTCGACGCAAAGATAAGCGAGACCTGCGATGCAGAGTGGAAGCACTACTGATGTGAGGATGATCTTCAAGATTTTCATTGTGGTATTTTATTTTGTTTTATTATCAGTTTTGCAGTTGATTCTAAAATCCGGACAAAGTTAAAAAATTCATTTATGAAATGCAATATAATTTCTAAATTTGCGTCATAAGATTTTGGCTTTTGGATACACTTGACAGACAGAGTCTCGCGAGACTCGACGAACTTTTTGGTAAAGCAACCAACACTGCGATAGTTACTCATGTCCATCCGGACGGGGATGCACTGGGAAGTAGCTTCGGTCTTCAGCATTATCTGAATTCAAGAGGCGTTGCCTCGACTGTGTTCGTTTCTGATGAAGTGCCTGAGACACTGCGTTTTGTGCTTGAAGGTGCGGCAGAAGGACAACCGATAGTCGCGGCCGAGGGGCTTGAACGTGCAGAGTCGTTGCTGGCATCAGCCGACCTTCTGGTCTGTCTGGATTTCAATAACTTCAGCAGGGCTGATCTCCTGTCTTCTTCATTAAAGTCGCTTTCTTGTCCTAAGGTTCTGATTGATCATCATTTAAGGCCAGACAGGGAGTCTTTCGACCTGTGCTTTTCAGATACCCAGGTCTCATCTGCCAGCGAACTTCTCTATCATGTCCTGATGGAGATGCCGGATGTGTCCGGAGATGCATCAGCTCTCCCGCCGCATTGCGCGCGTTGCCTGATGACGGGAATGACTACGGATACCAATAATTTCGCGAATTCGACTTATCCATCTACCCTTGAGATGGCTTCTAAACTCATTGCTGCAGGCGTCGACAGGGATTCTATCCTTTACGGAATATACAATAACTATCGTGAAGAGAGATATCGTCTGCTTGGCCACCTGCTTTCAGACGTGTTGACGATTACTCCCGACGGTGTTGCCTACATGGTGCTCGGCGAAGAGGATAAACGCAAGTTCGACGTGAGGGAAGGGGACACGGAAGCATTCGTGAATATGCCTCTGGGCATACGTGGGGTGAGGATGAGCATCTTTGCAAAGCAGCAGGATGAGTCCGTGTATAGAATATCCGTCCGCTCAGAGAAGGGCGTGAGCGCAAATGTGTGCGCCGGCAATTATTTCCATGGTGGCGGACACGAGAATGCAGCCGGCGGGCGACTTGAAATCCCGGCTGATGTGACCGATCCGCAGAGCGTCGCCACCTATATCGAGACGGTAACAAGGAAATTCTTCAACGAATGAGAAATATTTTTTTCATAGTCATGGCATTGATGCTGGCTTCCTGTACCAAGGCCAGCTATGAGTCAACGTACAACAGCCAGGAAGACAAGATAGACCAGTACATCCAGTCACAGATAAAGAGGGATAGTACGCTGACGGTCGTCCATAATAACGGCTCACACAGACTTGTTCTCAATCCAGGTCAGGGCGAGGAACTGGGTGATCATGGACGCGTCGCCTTCTATTATTGCGGATATGTGTTCAATTCCGGAATATCTTCCCAGTATATGTTCGCTACCAATAACAGGGAAGAGGCCGAGTCCATCGGATGGACGGCCGAATCCGCTGATTATGAGGTCAAGACGGTGAATATGTCGGATGCGGACATACATCGCGGGCTCCGTGACGGACTGGTCGGCGTCAAGGCTGGTGAACAGTGCGTGATCCTTTTTTCCGGTAAGTATGGCTTCGGAAAGAAGGCTGTCGGCACGATTCCTGCTAATTCAGCTCTGGCTTATGTCGTCTGGGTTGAGGGCGTGAGCAATGAATAAGTGATTTTTTAGTATATTTGCGGGATTATTTTAAAGAAATGAAGAGAAACTTAGCATATATTCTTTCTGCCTGCGTGCTGGTCGCACTTTCTGCTTCCTGTGCGAGGACGGTCAGCAGCTATAATTACGCTGATGCAAAGAGATACCTTGAGGCGTGGATGTCGATGAACCATCCGGATGTCCAGATGAGGAATGATGGATTATATGTCCTTGACGAGGTCGTCGGTACCGGCGAAGAGGTGGGAGACAAGGATTACGTCTTCGTGACATATACAGTAAGGAGCATTTCCGGCAATATCGAGAAGACTACTGATCCTGAACTCATGAAGCAGCTCGGCAAGTATGAGAAGGCGACTTATTATGGTGACCATGTGTGGAAGCTAGCCGACAATAATCAGCTTGCCGGTGTTGAGTATGCCCTCAGGGATATGAAGGTAGGTGGCACCAGGACGGTGGTTATTCCTCGCTGGCTTCTTACCGGCAACAGACATGAGTCTCTGAACGGATACCTTGATGACACCAAGGGCGCATCGGTGGACTATATTTACGAGCTCAAGGTCGCTGACGCTACCGATAGCCTTGACCGTTGGCAGATCGATACCATGGACAGGTACATCGCAGCCAATTATGATGCCAGCCAGATCAAGAAGAGTTCCCGCGGCTTCAGATACATCCGTACGAAGGAGCCTTCAGACACGACTGCATACAAGAAGGATTCGACTTTCTACATCAACTATACCGGACGTCTCCTCAACGGTCAGGTATTTGATACCACGGATCCGGATCTTGCGAAGATCTATAATGTGTACTCTTCAGATAGGACCTATGGGCCGGTGAAGATCAAGATGGGCGAGAATTATTCGGATATCACATTGAGCGGGTCTAACACCATCAGTGGTTTTGCCCTTACCCTTTGGAACATGAGACCGAATGAGAAGGGCGTCGGCATCTTCTATTCGAACTATGGATATGGAGCATCTGGCTCCGGAGACAAGATTCCCGAGTACGCCCCATTAATTTTCGAAATTGAAATTGTAGACGATTCCAATGACTGATAATCAGGCAGTACCAACAGAACTCGGTACAGAGAAAATAAGTAAGCTTTTGAAGAATTATGCCGTCCCTGCGATCATCGCAATGACGGCTTCTTCTCTCTATAATATGGTAGATAGCATCTTCATCGGACAGGGTGTAGGTGCTCTTGCAATCTCGGGTTTGGCTATCACATTCCCGCTGATGAACCTTTCTACGGCATTCGGAACGCTCGTGGGCGTCGGCGGTGCGACTATGCTTTCGATCCTCCTGGGACAGAAGAATTATGCTGCTGCAAATAAGGTGCTTGGCAACATTGTGACTCTCAATATATTGGTCGGACTGATATTCATGGCGGTCGCCCTGATGTTCCTGGATCCTATCCTGATGTTCTTCGGAGCTAGTGAGAATACCATAGGATATGCGCGAGAGTATATGCAGATTATCCTCGCCGGTAATGCCGTTACGCATCTTTACTTCGGATTGAACGGAGCAATGAGATCTTCCGGCAACCCGAGGACGGCGATGGGCCTTACCTTGTTCACCGTCATTTTCAATACGATACTCGATCCGGTGATGATATTTGTGCTGGACTTGGGTATCAAGGGCGCAGCATGGGCAACTGTTTTGTCACAGACACTTGCGCTCATCGTGATTATGGTGCTCTTCAGTGACAAGAAGAAGGTCCTGCATTTCGAGAAGGGAATATGCCGTTTCGACTGGAGGATTGCAAAGGATTCGACAGAGATAGGCTTCGGACCATTCCTGATGAATGCGGCAAGCTGCATCGTGACCATCTTCATCAACAAGCAGCTCGTCAGATATTGCGGCGATCTCGGTGTCGGTGCGTATGGCATCAACAACAGGCTGACCTTCCTTTTCATCATGATCTGCATGGGATTCAATCAGGGAATGCAGCCGATTGCCGGATATAACTATGGCGCAAGAAAGTACAAGAGGGTGATCGAGGTCTACAAGAAGACTACCAACATGGCCACGGTCATAGTGACTTCCGCATTCCTTTGCAGCGTTTTGATTCCCAGGACTCTAGCCGGAATCTTCACTCATGACCCGGAGCTCATCGAACTTTCTGCTCATGGGCTAAGGATAATGAACTGCTGCATCTGGAGCATCGGTATAAGCATGATCGCTACCAATCTGTTCCAGTCGCTGGGAATGATTACCAAGTCCATCTTCCTGTCACTGGTAAGACAGCTCATCATTCTTGTCCCTCTTCTCTATGTCCTTCCTCTTTTTCTGGATGGTGACGGCGTGTGGTGGAGTTTCCCGATTTCGGATATACTCGCAGCCGCAATCGCGCTTGTCATGAGGGCAAAGCTTCTCAGACAGTTGAACTCACTCAATGACGGCGATGATCCAGCCGTGCTTGGCAGCAGAATGTAATATGGCAAAGAAGGTTATCATAAACATCGGAAGGCAGTTCGGCAGTGGTGGAAAGTCTACTGCAATGGAACTCGGAAAGAAATTAGGCATACCTGTGTATGACAATGAACTCCTTACTCGTGCTGCGGAGGAAAGCGGCCTCAGTGCCGGAATGTTCTCTAGGAAGGACGAGAGCAGAAGCAGCCTTTTGCAGGGCCTTTCTTCCGTAATCAATGGATCGAACGAGGATGTCATGCTGTTCCAGCTGCAGAGCCAGACCATACGTAACATTGCCGAAAGCGGTTCTGCAATCATCGTGGGCCGTTGTTCAGACTATATCCTTCGCGACATGGACTGTACTCTTGATGTGTTCATCACGGCATCCATGGAGAGCAGGAAAGCCAGGATCATCGATCGATGCGGCGTTGATCCGGCGAAGGTCGAGTCTTATATCGAGAAGAAGGACAGGGCACGAGAGAGCTATTATAACCACTATACCTTCGGGAATTGGGGCGTTGCCTCAAACTACGATCTCTGTATCGATTCTTCCAAGATAGGAATTGAGCAGACTGCGGACATGATCATCGAATACGCACGTAAGGCAGGGCTGCTTGATGAATAGGAAGGTGGTCATATCTTTGGCCTTGTCCATTATTGCGTCGATTTCTACGTTTGCTGACAATTGGCCTATTTCACGCATTCCTTATCCTAAGGTAGGCGTGAATCTCAATACTACGATAACAAACGCTGACTCTGACATTCCTGAGCTGAGCGGCCTGGATTCGAAAATCCGGTCGTATATGCAGAAGTGGGAGCTCAAGGGGGCATGCGTAGCTGTCATGCGAAATGACTCGCTCGTTTTCGCCAAGGGCTACGGCAAGGCTGACGAAGGGGTGCCGATGCAGCCGAACCACCTGATGAGGGTGGCTTCCGTGTCCAAGCTTATCACTGCCGTCGGCATCATGAACCTTGTGGATCAGGGCATGCTGAGTCTCAGCGACCCGGTGTTCGGGGAGGATGGCATACTCGTGGGACCCGCGTATGAGAATGCTTCGAAGGATCCTAACTACGCGAAGATAACGGTGGAGCATCTTCTGCGCCATCAGGGTGGCTTTGCCACAGATCCGATGTTTGCTGCCTCCACGGTAAGACAGTCGCTCGGTCTGTCAAGGAAGCCTCTTGCCGATGACTATATACGGTATGGGCTGAGCAAGAAGGTACTCTATCGCCCTGGCGATACCCACAGGTATTCCAATTTCGGATACCTTCTCCTGTCCAGGATAATCGAGGTCATAGGTGACACTGACTACGAGACCTATATTGACCGCAATATACTCGAACCTATAGGCTGCAATGACATGCATATAGCTGGCAATGAGTATGTCGACCGTTTCCCGGGTGAGGTCAGGTATTATAGTCATGATGTGTCGAAGAACAGCTATGGCGACAATGACATCACCGTACTCTCCGGTGCCGGTGGTTGGTGCTGCTCGGTGCTGGAACTGGCAAAGCTGATCGCTTCGATTGACGGACGTCCTGAGGTCGAGGACGTCATCAGCTCATATTCCGTGGAAGAAATGACGGCCTACCATGCTCCTGAATGGTATTCTCTCGGCTGGAATGACACTAATCCGGAGAAGGGCTGGACCAGGACAGGCACATTTACCGGAACTAGTGCGCTGATAAAGTATTTTCCGGACGGAGAGTGCTGGATATTCGTGACCAATACGAGCACATGGCGTGGTCCTAGGCTGGCTACGGCGACTGCCGAGCTTTTCGATGAGTGCCGCCTGCGATACAGCAGCAAGTTCCCTAGGCGCAATATGTTCTATTATTAGTTTCGTTCCAGTCATCGACGGCTGCGAACCTTCGCTCCGCTCATCCCTCCCGGCTTGCGCCGGGCCTCTCTTACGAGACCGAGAGTGGTCACGGGTTCGTCACCGTCGATGACTGGAACAGAGAGCGAAAAATAAAAAGGCGGTGATTTTCGTCACCGCCTTTTTGCGTCATATTGGAATCTGTTAGATGTCAAAGTTGTGATAGTGAGGACCGAAGCGCTCGAATGCCTGACGGTCGAGCATCTCACGGTCGTCGGGGTGTGCGATGCTTATGAGAAGCTTTGCACGCTCCTGGCAGCTGCGTCCGTAGAGGTCTACGGCGCCATACTCGGTGACTACCCAGTGCGCATCAGAACGTGGAGTTACGACTCCTGCTCCAGGATTGAGCTGAGCAGTTATCTTGCTCTGGCCTTTTGCAGTCCTTGATGCAAATGCGGTGATGCTCTTTCCGCCTTCGCTCATGGATGCACCACGCACGAACTCGAGCTGTCCGCCGGTGCCGGAGAAGAGCCTTGTTCCGATCGAGTCTGCGCAGATCTGACCGGTGAGGTCAACCTCCACTGCGGAGTTGATTGCCTTCATGTTAGGGTTCTGTGCGATGATCCAAGGGTTGTTGGTGTACTCGATGTCACGCATGAGAACGTCAGGGTTATGGTCGATGAACGAGTAGACTTCGTTGCTTCCGAGAAGGAATGACGATACGACCTTTCCGGTATCGATCTTCTTGTTCATGCCATTGATGACACCCTTCTTGATGAGACGAAGGAGTCCGTCTGCGAACATCTCTGTATGGAGGCCGAGATTCTTGTGGTTTCCAAGCTCGCCGGCAAGTGCGTTCGGAAGAGCTCCGATACCCATCTGGAGGCAGTCTCCGTCGTTTACGAGGGCTGCGCAGTTCTTTCCGATGAGCATTTCGGTAGGGGTAGGTTCTGCGAAATTGGCGGTTACAAGCGGAGCGTCATCCTGTACAAGATAATCGAACTTGCTGAGTGGGATGAGGTTTCCATATGCGAACGGAACGTTAGGGTTAACTACGCCGATGACGAGTTCTGCAGAATCGATAGCAGCTACTGAGCAATCTACGGATGTGCCGAGGCTGACCATACCGTTCTCATCAGGAAGGGAGCAGTTGACGAGAGCTGCGCCAAGCTTGATGAAGCCCTGACGGTAGAGTCTTGGAGTCTCACCGAGGTGTACAGGGAGGTAATCTGCATAGCCTGCGTTCACGTTCTTGCGGACATTCGGACCAAGGAAAAAGCCCTGATCGAAGAAAATTCCTTCGTACTGAGGCTCGCTGTAAGGAGCTGGGCCTTCGGTGTGGAAATGATGGAAATGCAGGTCCTTCACATCACCGGCATCTGCGCGACGGCAGAGTGCCTTGATGAGGATATGCGGTACGCTTGCGACACTGCTGAGGTGGATGTGTGATCCGGATTTGATGTGGCTGACGGCCTCGTCAGCGGAAACAAAGTTCAAATTCATGGAAATTGGTTATTTTTGCGGCAACAAAGTTAAGAAATAATCTGATGCACACAAGAGAGGAAAAGCTGGAGGCGTTCGGCCGTCTGCTCGACGTTATGGACGCATTGAGGGAAAGATGCCCCTGGAATGCAGAGCAGACCATGGAGTCCATCCGCCCTATGACGGAGGAAGAAGTATATGAACTCAGCGATGCCATTATCAGGAAGGATTCGGCCGAGACCATGAAGGAGATAGGCGACTTGCTCTACCATATGGTATTCTATGCCAGGATAGGGCAGGAGAGTGATTCTTTCGACATTGCGGACTCTATCAACAAGGTCTGTGACAAGATGATCTTCCGTCATCCGCATGTGTTCCGCCGCGATGGAACTCTCGTTCCCGAGGGTGAGGCTCCGAGTGCGAAGGAGATTGCAGATACCTGGGAACTTGTCAAGGCCAAGGAGAAGGATGGCAACAAGACAGTGATGTCTGGCATCCCGACTTCTATGCCGGCGGTTCTCAAGGCTCTCTCTATGCAGGAGAAGGCAAGAGGATGCGGATTCGACTGGGAAAGGAGAGAGGACGTCTGGGACAAGGTGCATGAGGAGATAGGGGAGGCTCAGGAGGCCTGCGAGGAAGACGATATGGCCCACATGACGGAGGAGTTCGGCGATCTGATGTTCGCTACGATCAATGCCGCACGACTCTACGGCGTCGACCCGGAAGTTGCGTTGAGCGGTACATGTGAGAAATTCCGCCGCAGATTCACCTATCTCGAAGAGAATACCATGCGCAAGGGACTCAGGCTTTCCGACATGACCCTTGCAGAGATGGATAAGTTTTGGGACGAGGCTAAGTCCAAGGGATTGTAGTGATTCGTAAGAAATTGCTATATTTGCAGCCTTTAATACCACAGAGAAAAGAAAATACCATATATGGCAGAAAATTCACTTTTGGAAAAGGTCCTTGGACTTCAGGAAAAGTATGAGTCTCTTCAGGAGCAGCTCGCAAGTCCTGATGTCGTATCGGACATGAAGAAGTTCGTGCAGCTTAACAAGCAGTACAAGGAGCTTGCGCCTGTTATTCAGGCCGGTCAGGAATACAAGATGCTCATGGATGAGCTTGAGATGGCGAAGGATATCATAGCCAACGAGAAAGACGAGGATCTCCGTGAGATGGCCAAGGAGCAGATCTCGGAGATTGAGCCTAAGATTCCTGAAATGGAGCAGAATATCAAGCTCCTTCTCATACCTGCAGATCCGGAGGACGAGAAGAATGCTATTCTCGAGATCCGCGGTGGTGCCGGTGGAGACGAGGCTGCAATCTTCGCTGGAGACCTTTTCCGTATGTATAGCAAGTACATTGAGACCAAGGGTTGGAAGATCGAAGTCACCAGCCAGTCGGAAGGTGCTGCCGGCGGATTCAAGGAAATCGTCGCAAAGGTCAGCGGAGACCATGTCTATGGTACCCTCAAGTACGAGTCAGGCGTGCATCGCGTACAGCGCGTGCCTCAGACTGAGACTCAGGGACGTGTTCAGACTTCTGCAGCATCGGTTGCAGTCCTTCCGGAGGCAGGCGAGTTCGATATCGAGCTCAACGAGAAGGATATCAGGAAGGATACCTTCTGTTCTTCAGGTCCTGGTGGTCAGTCCGTGAATACGACCTATTCTGCAATCCGACTCACCCATATCCCTACAGGTATCGTGGTCCAGTGCCAGGATGAGAAGTCTCAGCTCAAGAACTATGACAAGGCTCTCAATGAGCTCCGTACACGTATCTACAACATGGAGTATCAGAAGTATCTCGACAATATTTCTGCAAAGCGTAAGACCATGGTCAGCACCGGAGACCGTTCGGCAAAGATCCGTACTTACAACTATCAGCAGTCACGCGTCACCGATCACCGTATCAACTACACCATGTACAACCTTCCTGTGTTCATGGATGGTGCTATCCAGGACGTGATTGACCAGCTCATCATCGCTGAGAACGCAGAGCGTCTCAAAGAGGCTGGAGAACAGTAGACTTCACTACAGTCAACACATAAGAAAAGACCGACCTTTGGGCCGGTCTTTTTATGTTATTCAATACTGTTGTCCTATGCTTTGCGGAAGGCGACGCAGGCGTTGTGGCCTCCGAAGCCGAGCGAGTCGGATATGGCAATCGTGAGGTCTGTCTTGACTGCGTTGTTCGGCGTGTAGTCGAGGTCGCACTCAGGATCAGGCTCGTCCAGACCGATCGTAGGAGGTACGATACCTTCTTTGAGTGCAAGGATTGCAGCAATGGCTTCTATTGCACCGGCTGCACCGAGAAGGTGCCCTGTCATGGATTTTGTGGAACATATATGAGCCTTCTTTGCATCTTCACCGAGAGCCAGCTTGAATGCAAGGGTCTCACATTTGTCGTTGAGCGGAGTTCCTGTACCATGCGCGTTGATGTGAAGCTTGTCATCAGAGTTGTATCCGGCTTCGTCCAAGGCCTGCCTGATTGCGGCAGCCTGGGTCATGCCGGTCGGATTCGGTGCTGTCACATGGTGCGCATCGCAGCTGTGCCCATATCCGGACACGAATGCAAGTATTTCTGCTCCTCTTGCCTTTGCGTGCTCATACTCCTCGAGAACGAGTATTCCTGCGCCTTCGCCGAGCACGAAACCTCCGCGGTTTGCGTTGAAAGGGATGCTTGCCCTGAGCGGATCCGGTTCCTTTGTCAGTGCTCTTGAAGCGGCGAAAGATGCTGCTGCCATAGGAACGAGAGCTGCTTCTGCGCCACCTGTGATGATGGCATCGGAATATCCATGCCTGATTGCACGGTATGCTTCTCCTATCGCGTTTGTTCCGCTTGCACATGCCGAAACTGTGTCCAGGCACGGACCGCAGGCATTGTATCGTATGGCTACATTGGCACCGGCGATGTTGGATATCATTGTCGATACATAATTTGGAGATATCCATCGCAGGCCTTCCTTAACGGATTTCTCGCACTCTGCGACGATGGTGCCGTATCCTCCGATTCCGGAACCCACATATACTCCGAGTCGCATCGGGTCGATGTTTTCGCCGGACACAAGCCCTGACTGTGCCATAGCCTGCTGCGCGGCTGCTACCGCGTATATCGTGAATTTGTCCTGTTTCCTGACAAACGGCTTCTCTATGCCATAGGCCTCTGGCTGGAAGTCCTTGACGGTTCCTCCTACATGCACGTTGAGGCCGAGTTCCCCATACTCATTTATTGGAACAATGCCGCAGACGCCGTTGACAAGATTGCTCCAGTATGTCTGTACGTCATTACCTACCGGAGAGATGACTCCCATTCCGGTCACGACTACTTTTCTTTCCATCTGTTCTACCTTTTTCTGGTGTCACGAAGCCTGCTTGAAGCACGCACCATGATCTCGTCCTGGAAGATCTTGCGTGATGCCATGAAGCAGAGTATTGACGCGATAAGAGGAAAAATCGCAGTTACGGAGAATACCATGACATTGTGGTTGGCAATCCAGTCACTCACGATGACACCCTGTATTCCGAGTAAGAGGAGGGCAGTGAGTATCGCGAGCCTCATCTGGAGGAGCCTGAGCTTCCAGGTGAAGATGCTGAGTACGCCGGTCAGCATACAGACGATGGTGAGTACGAGATAGATCAGCTTTTCGCTGTATCTGATATGCTCCACGATTCCGTCAGTTCCGACGATGTTTGCGATGTTGCAGAAAAAGAGCGATGCCGTAAGTGCACAGGCTATCGCAAGATATAAGGTCTGTATTCTTTGCCACATGATAGTTGTACTCAATTTGTTCTCCGCAAAAATACGGATTTAAAACTTAAAATGCTAAATTTGTAGTCAACCACAAGTCCTTACATTATGAGAATCCCAGAATCAGAACTTATTATCAACAGTGACGGATCTGCTTTCCACATCCATCTCCGTCCTGAAGAGCTGGCAGATGATGTCATACTCGTAGGTGATCCAGGCAGGGTTGACATGATAGCTGAATTCCTGACTGACATCGAATACAGACATGCTTCCCGCGAGTTCGTATCAGTTGCTGGCAAATACAACGGAAAGCGTTTCACCGTACTTTCGCATGGCATCGGCACTGATAACATAGATATCGTAATGACTGAGCTTGATGCTCTTGCAAACATCGACTTCGAGACACGCGAGGTCAAGGAGCATCATAGGTCACTTAACATACTGAGAATAGGCACTTCTGGGGCGATTCAGCCGGATATCCCTCTCGGCTCTTATGTATTCTCGGAGATTTCGCTCGGTTGTGACGGCCTTCTGAACTGGTATGGAAACAGAGATGCCGTTGCCCTCAAGGACTATGAGGATGAGCTCATGCGCCATATGAACTGGAGCAAATACCTGCCAGTCCCTTATTTCGTACCTGCGGGAAAGGGTATGACGGAGAAGTTCCGTGGCCGTGCGATCTTCGGTATCACCATCTCTGCATCCGGCTTCTACGGTCCACAGGGCCGTGTAATCAGAATTCCGCTTGCTATGCCTGATATGGTGGACGGGTTCGAATCGTATTCGTGCAAAGGCAGGAAGATCACGAACTTCGAAATGGAGGGCTCTGCGCTTGCAGGCCTTGCCGCCCATCTCGGTCATAACGCAGCTACAATCTGCTGTATCATCGCCCAGCGTCATGCCGGCGACAGCAACACCGAATATAAAGGCGGTATCCGTGAACTTGTGGAGTACTGTCTCAACATCCTCACCGAGTAATGAAAAGAATTCTTATCTCACTTCTCTGTGCGATGTCGCTGACCTCGTGCGGAATTCTCACGAGCGGGCAGCTTGATGCAGGTTATCTTGCTTCAGCTGCAGCCAAGACTCTCAATGCGGCGACAATATCCGATGCGCAGATCATCCAGCTCAGTCAGCAGTCGGTGGCTCATTATGATGCCCAGAACAAGGTCCTTACATCAGGTAAGTATTATGACAGGCTTACGAAGGTGGCCTCTTCCATCAAGGCACCTCAGGGGATGAAGTTCAACTTCAAGGTCTATGACGTACCGGAGGTGAATGCATTTGCGTGTGCGGACGGATCCATACGTATCTATCGCGGTCTGCTTGACGTGATGGATGATGATATGCTTGTCGCCATAATCGGTCATGAGGTAGGACATGTAGTCCATCAGGACAGCAAGAAGGCAATGAAGAGGGCATACCTTTCTTCTGCGGCCCGTGATGCGGTGAGCTCGGTAGGAGGTGTCGTCGGCATCCTCTCTGATTCCGTGCTTGGCGATCTTGCCGAATCGTATACAAGTGCTCAGTATTCTCAGAAGCAGGAGTACGCAGCAGACTCATACGGTTTCCAGTTTGCGGTAGACAATGGCCGCGACAAGTACAGCATGTACCGGGCGCTTGACAAGCTCGTGCAGCTGTCGGGCAGTTCTTCTACCAAGTCGTCTGTCGCTAAATGGTTTGCTTCTCATCCCGATAGCGGAGAAAGGGCTGCGAGGGTCAAGCAAATGGCGGATTCAATGAAATAATTTTCGAAAAAAGTCATAAAAAGCGAGCTTGTACAATGGTTTTGTGCAAGCTCGCTTTACTTTTGCATCATAAAAACAAGGAAACCATGAATACTACAGATCTCAACAAGCTCAGCAGCCTTTTCGAATCAGAGAATTCTTACCATGTCCTCGTCGATATGATTTCAGACCTCGACCTTGAGTTCAAGGGCGCTTTTGTTTTCTGATAAGACAATCTTCAACGTCCGGAGACCTCCTGGGTTCCCCTTGGTTATCTTCGATGACATCCTGTCGGCGATGATATATTCGGACACAGGGTTCTCTATGTACTTCTGAATCGCTCTCTTGAGCGGTCTGGCACCGTAGTTCGGATCATATCCGGCATCGGCGACGAAGTTCTTTGCGCTCGGGGTGATGCTTATCTTGAAGCCTGCCTCGGAAACTCTTTCCCTGAGCTCGCGCAGCTCAATGTCGATTATCTTTGCGATATCGGCCTTCGAGAGAGAGTTGAAATATACGAGTTCGTCCACTCTGTTGATGAACTCTGGAGGGAATGCTTTCTTGACTGCTTTCGCAAGCACGCCCTGCCTGTCGGCGGCAATGTTCCTGCCCGTCGTGATGAATCCCACACCTTTTCCATATTCTTCGAGTTCGCGGCTTCCGACGTTGGATGTCATGATCACTATCGTGTTCCTGAAGTTCACAGTCCTTCCGTTGCTGTCCGTCAATCTTCCTTCGTCCAGGACCTGGAGCAGAAGATTGAATATGTCCGGATGCGCTTTCTCTATCTCGTCGAGCAGCACCACGCAGTATGGCTTGCGCTTCACCTGTTCGCTCAGCTGTCCTCCCTCTTCGAAACCCACATAACCCGGAGGCGCGCCGACAAGCCTTGAGACATTGAACTTTTCCATGTATTCGCTCATGTCGATCCTTACCATGCTGTCTTCAGAATCGAACATGTAATCGGCTATCTGCTTGGCTAACTTCGTCTTTCCCACACCAGTCGGGCCGAAGAAGAGGAAACTTCCTATAGGCCTGTTCGGGTCCTTCACTCCTGCACGACCACGCTGGATGGCTGTGACGACTGTGTCGACGGCTTCGTCTTGCCCAATTATGTGCGACTTCAGCCTGTCCTTCATCTTGAGAAGCCTTTCGCTCTCCCCGGTCGCAATCCTGCCGACAGGAATACCGGACATCTGAGAAATCACGGTGGCGACGTCGTTTGCGCTTACAGAGGCGGATGCTCTCTTGTTGCGTGACTTGCGGAGCTTGACCATGGAACCGGCTTCGTCCATCGCGTCGATGGCCTTGTCTGGCAGGCATCTGTCAGTGATATATCTTTCGGAAAGCTTCACGCAGGCCTCGATGGCTTCTTCCGTATATACGACTCCGTGGTGAGCTTCGTAGTTCTTGCTTAATTTCTGGAGTATCTTCACCGAATAGGCCATGTCTGCCGGCTCGACGACCACCTTCTGGAACCTTCTGTCGAGAGCTCCATCCTTCTCTATGATCTTTCTGAATTCCTCCATCGTGGTCGCTCCGATGCACTGGATGTCCCCGCGTGCTAGAGCTGGCTTGAGCATGTTTGCGGCGTCAAGGCTTCCTGACGCACTTCCGGCTCCTACCATGGTGTGGAACTCGTCTATGAACAGTATGATGTCGGGATCATTGCTCAACTGGTTGATGATGTTCTTGATCCTTTTCTCGAAGTCTCCTCGGTAGCGCGTTCCAGCTACGACGGATGCTATGTCAAGCGAAATCAGACGTTTCCCTCTCAGCGCTTCCGGTATGCGTCCTTCAGCAATCCTGAGGGCAATGCCTTCGACGATGGCGGACTTTCCCACTCCTGGCTCTCCGATGAGCATCGGGTTGTTCTTTCTCCTTCTGTCAAGAATCTGAATCACCCTGGCTATCTCGTCGTCCCTGCCGACGACAGGGTCGAGACGTCCTTCTTCTGCCGCTTTGGTTATGTCATAGCCGAATTCCTTGAGCGGGTCTTCTGCGTTGTCGGATATTGTTTCCTGCTGAGGTGGGTCCTGCTCTCCGTCAGTCTCGTCATCTCCGTGTTCCTGAGAAGGCCCGCTTGACTGCGCTCTCAGCATTCCGCTTCTCTCGAGGAAGCCCAGAATACGCCCGTAGTCGACTCCGATATCTCTGAGGAAACTCTGTCCATAGCTTCCCGAAGCACGGGCGAGGGCTAGGAGAAGGTGTACCGGCTGTGCTTCCTCGGATTTTGCGCGCGTGGCTTCCAGGACGGTCAGGCTGAGTATGTTGTGCGCTGACCTGGAGAAGCTGATGTTGTCGAATTCGGAGTATGGGATGTGCTCGTTGGTGAAGATCCTGCCGTCAATGAACTGCTTGAGCTCCTGCAGGTCGACCTCCAACGATTTCAGTGCGTCACAGGCGTCATTCTCGCCATGTCGTATGAGTCCGAGAAGCAGATGATCCGGTCCAATCCCGTAACTTCCCGTCCTCATGGCTTCCTCTCTGGCGAAGTTTATGATTATATTTAGACTATCTGATATTTTTATGGTCATATTTTTGCCTTTACGCCGCTAATTTACACAAAAAATCAGTATCTTTGCAAGCTAGGTAAAACTGCGTTTTGCCCGAATTCGGCCTAAAAACGGCCATAAAACAGAAATTTGAAGAAAACTGCAAGATAGATTATGGCGAACGAAGAAAACAACGGAAACGGTATGGAGCAGGAATACTCCGGAATCCCTACCGGCCGTATTGAACAGGTAGAGATCGACCATCAGATGCGCACCGCGTACATCGACTATTCGATGTCCGTCATCGTGGCCCGCGCACTTCCTGATGTCAGAGATGGTATGAAGCCTGTCCAGAGACGAGTCCTTTTCGGTATGGAAAGGCTCGGTCTCGATTATTCGGTACCTACCATGAAGTCTGCCGGTATTGTCGGTGAGGTCATGGGTAAGTACCATCCGCATGGTGACTCAAGTATCTACGATACCATGGTACGTATGGCGCAGGATTGGAACCTCCGTTATCCGCTCGTCAAGGGTCAGGGTAACTTCGGCTCCATGGATGGATATTCAGCTGCGGCAATGCGTTATACCGAGGCCAAGCTCGAGAAGATTTCCGATGCTGTCCTTGCCGACCTCGACAAGAACACCGTGGACATGGTCAAGAACTTCGACGAGCGTCTCGAGGAGCCTACCGTACTTCCGACCAAGGTTCCCCTCCTTTTGATCAACGGATCATCAGGAATCGCTGTCGGTATGGCTACCAACATGGCCCCTCACAACCTGACCGAGTGCTGTGATGCCATCTGTGCTTACATCGACAATCCGGACATCGACGTCGATGGTCTCATGGAGCACATCAAGGGTCCTGATTTCCCTACCGGTGGTATCATCCAGGGTTATTCAGGTATCCGCGAGGCATTCGAGACCGGACATGGAAGGATCGTCATCCGCTCAAAGACCGACATAGAGACTTCCGACAACGGTACCGATACAATTGTCGTGACCGAGGTTCCTTACATGGTCAACAAGAAGGAGATGATCAAGAAGATGGCAGACCTTGTGGAGGACAAGAAGATCGAGGGTATCGCCGATATCCAGGACTTCACGAACCGCAAGGGCGTAAGAATCTGCATCAGGGTGAAGAAGGGCTTCAATTCCAATGTCATCCTCAATCAGCTCTTCAAGCTCAGCCCGCTTCAGTCAAGCTTCTCCGTCAATAATGTCGCTATCGTGAACGGCCGTCCATGTACCTTGAATCTCAAGGACATGATCAGGAACTTCGTGAAGCACAGACATGAGGTTATCCTCCGCAGGACTCAGTTCGATCTCGACAAGGCAAAAGCCCGTGCACATATACTCGAGGGACTTCTCAAGGCTCTCGACATCATCGACCAGATCATCAATCTCATCCGTTCCAGCAAGTCTGTGGACGAAGCCAGGACAGGTCTCATCGAGAAGTTCGGTTTCTCCGAGATTCAGGCAAACGCGATTGTCGAGATGCGTCTCCGTCAGCTTACCGGACTCGAGAGGGACAAGCTGCAGGCTGAATTCGATGAACTCCAGAAGTTCATCCAGTACTGCGAGGAGATTCTCGGAAGCTATGAGCGCCAGATGCAGGTAATCAAGGAAGAGACCGAGGAAATGAAGGAGAAGTACGGCGATGCACGTCGTACGGTAATCGTTCCTGACGAGGGCGAGTTCAATCCAGAGGACTTCTACGCAGACGAGGATGTGGTGATCACCATCTCCCATCTCGGATATATCAAACGTACATCTCTTGCCGAGTACAGGACCCAGAGCCGTGGCGGTAAGGGCATGAAGGGAAGTTCTACCCGTGAGGAGGACTTCATCGAGCATATCTATGTAGCCAACATGCACAGCACCCTCCTGTTCTTTACCCAGAACGGTAAGTGCTACAGGCTTAAGGTATATGAGATTCCGGAGGGTACACGTGCTTCGAAGGGCCGTCCTGTCCAGAATGTCATCAGCATCGAGCCTGGCGACATAATCAAGACTTACGTCACTGCCAAGAGCATCGAGGATCCTGCATACACGGACAGCCATTATGTCCTCCTTGCTACCAAGCGCGGTATCATCAAGAAGACCAACCTTACCGAGTACTCGAACAAGCGCAGCCGCAACAAGGGTATCAACGCAATCGGTATCCGTGAGGGCGATGAACTTCTTGATGCAATCCTCACCAGCGGTGACAGTCAGGTACTCCTCGCAGCCAGGAACGGACGCTGTGTCCGCTTCGATGAAGAGGATGCAAGAGCACTCGGAAGAACAGCTTCCGGCGTTCGTGGCATAAATATTGACGATGACGACGAAGTAGTAAGCGCAGTATGCTTCAATCCTAACCGTGAGGATGCATCAGACCACACTGCTCTCGTAGTCAGTGAGCACGGTTTCGGAAAGCGTACAGGCTTCGATGAGTACAGGCTTACCAGCCGTGGAGGTAAGGGTGTAAGGACTCTTAACATAACTGAGAAGACCGGTTCGGTTGTCGCTCTCAAGAATGTTACCGAGGACAACGATCTCATGATCATCACCCGTGCAGGTCTTACCATCAGGATGTCGGTATCAGACATCAGGGAGGCAGGCCGAGCAACTCAGGGAGTCAAGCTCATCAACATTAAGGAAAATGACCTCATAGCTTCTGTGACAGTCGTTCCTAAACAGGAGGATAACAACTCCGAAGGAGAAGGCGAAGCAGCAGCAGAAGAGACCACACAGGAATAACAAACTTTAATTAATAGAATTATGAAAAAGATTTTCATCGCATTGGCACTCGTCCTCTCAATTCAGGCAGCTAATGCACAGTCAACCAAGTCACCAGCTGCTGCAAAGAAGGCTCTTGAGGCCGCTGAAGCTGCTGCAGCTAACCCAAAGAAGGCAGCCAAGGTTGCAACCTGGTTGTCATTGGCAAAGAGCTATGTTGATGCATACAGCGCTCCATCAGGCAATGTATGGGTCGGCATGAACAAGACTGACTTCCAGCTCCTCGGTGGCCCTGAGAAGCCAAGCTCAGTTGAGAATGTCGTTCTCAATGCAGCTGCATATGAGAAGATGGTATTCGCAGAGAAGAACCTCTATTTCAATGAGCAGGGCTCACTTGCTATCATTGAGGTTACCAAGCCAGTGGTAAACGATCCGCTTGCAGGTGCTATCAAGGCTTATGCTTCTGCTGCCAAGGCTGACCCTAAGGGTACCAAGACCAAGGATATCAAGGATGGACTCCAGTCAATCCAGAAGAAGTACACCGATGAGGGTCTTTCTCAGTATACTCTCGGTAACTACGCTGCTTCAAGCGTATGCTTCGAGAAGGCTGCTGAGGCTTCTGCAACCGCTCCTCTTTCTACTTTCGATGCAGAGAGCGTTTACTATGCCGGCTTCACTGCTTACTATGCAGGTGACATGGCACGCGCACAGAAGTTCTTCGAGCAGTGCTACCAGAACAAGTACTACAACGAGGACGGTGACGTATTCGCTAAGCTTTCTGAGATCTACAAGAAGGAGGGTGACGCTGACAAGTCTCTTGCCATCCTTAAGGAAGGTTTCCAGGCTTTCCCTACCAGCCAGGCTATCCTCGTAAGCCTCATCAACCATTACATCGAGTCTGGTGACAACCAGGACGAGCTCTTCTCTCTCATCAATGTTGCTAAGCAGAACGAGCCTAACAACCCATCTCTCTACTATGTTGAGGGTAACATCTACTCACAGCTTGGTAAGGAGGATGAGGCTATCGCAGCTTACTATAAGTCAAATGAGGTTGATCCTAAGTATGAGAACGGTCTTATCGGTGTAGGTATCCTTTACTACAACAAGGCTATCGCAATCGCTGAGGAGGCTTCTAACGAGTTCAATGACGCTAAGTACATGAAGCTCGTAGAGCAGTTCGAGGAGCAGTTCACCAAGGCTATCGATCCATTCGAGAAGGCTTTCGCTATCTGCCAGGATCCTGATATCAAGGTGAACCTCATCGCTGAGTCACTCAAGAATATCTACTATCGTTTCCGCGATAAGGGTGCTGACTATCAGGCTGCATATGACAAGTACAGCGATATCGTGAAGAATGGTCTTTAATCGATACTGTAATAATGAAAAAGGACCGGCTGGAAGGCCGGTCCTTTTTTTTGTCTTTCAATTCAAGGTCAATAGATAACTAATTATGGGGTAGTGACTCGTATGAGCCCCGAAAAATGCTATAGTCAGAGTTGATAAGCCGCTTACCTTTGCCATGAATCTAAGAATTCCTATGTGGGCACAGGGAAAGCCTGTGCCAGGAGATCTCTACTCTTATGTCGACTCCTCTGCCCAGGAAATCACAGTCAGTGTGAACGGTGAGAAGGTCGCATATGATGTCGTTGACGGCTATGCATGCATTGAACGCAAGTGGAACGACGGTGATGTCGTGGAAATCAATCTCCCTATGCCTGTTCGCGAGATCGTGGCCAGTGACAAGGTGGAGGCTGACAGAGGACTTGTGGCCATAGAGAGAGGCCCTATCGTATATTGCTTCGAGGAGGTAGACAACGGAAAAGTCATCAAGGCAGCAGGCCATGACAGTCTTGAAGATGCAAAGAAGGCTGAGATCCTCATCAGCAAGACAGCAGAGTTTGCTCCTTCATATGAGGCTGGCCTTCTCGGTGGTGTCGTTACGCTCAGTGACGGAACTCTCAAGGCTGTTCCGTACTGCGTATGGGATAACAGAGGAGACGGACAGATGTCCGTATGGCTCAAAAAATAGGTACGTTTCGTCTATTGTACCTTATCGAAGGCCTTGACGATCTTTGTCACGAGAGGGTGACGGACGATGTCCTCATTCCTGAATTTGATGGTGGCAATCCCCTTGATGTCCTTGACAAGTTCGATTCCCTTGAGCAGTCCGGAATCGTTCTTGTTCGGGAGGTCAATCTGTGACGCGTCACCTGTGACGATGAACTTTGCGTTTGTGCCCATTCGGGTGAGGAACATCTTAAGCTGGCCGAGATTGGTATTCTGAGCTTCATCGAGAATGACGCATGCCTTGTCGAGCGTTCTTCCTCTCATGTAGGCAAGCGGAGCGATCTGGATGACTCCTTCAGCCATGAAATCCTGTAGCTTCTTGGGCGGAATCATGTCTCCGAGAGCGTCGTAGAGCGGCTGCAGGTATGGATCGAGCTTATCTTTCAGGTCTCCTGGGAGAAAGCCCAGCCTCTCGCCGGCCTCTACTGCGGGACGTGTAAGGATGATTCGCTTTATCTCCCGGTTTTTCAGTGCACGCACTGCAAGGGCGATTGCGATGTACGTCTTTCCTGTGCCGGCAGGACCGATTGCGAAGATGAGGTCATTGTCGAAATATGCCTTGACCATGTCTTCCTGGGTCTTGTTACGTGCAGCGATCGGTTTTCCGTCATTTCCGAAGACTATAGGGGACTCTCCGTTGAGCTTGAGCTGCGACGGTGCATGGATGTCCTCTTCGAAGATGTCTTCAACGTCGTATGGCGTCAGGTTCATCTTGTGCTGACGACGTTCCACGAGCCGCCCGATCTTAGCCTCGAACTCCTCCATGTCCGTCTGTTTCCCGTCAAGGAGTATGTTGTTGCCTCTGGCAACCACCTTGAGGTTCGGAAAATAACTGCAGAGGGCTTCCAGAATCCTGTTGCCTGCTCCATAGATCTCCACGGGATCTATCGCGTCCAGTGTTATTGTCTTCTTCATCTATCTATTCCTGTTTCATTTCTTACGTTGTTCCAGCTCGACACCATGTTGTCGTAGTCTGCCGGATTGAGCCACTCGCTCCTCCTTTCAAGGTAGTCCTTGATCTTTATGGTCTTGTAGTTGTTGCACAGATTGCCGGGACGTGAGCACCAAAGCCAGTCCCACTCAGGGTCCATGAGCTCAAGCTTACCTTTTCCGTGCCTGACTATGCGTACTGTAGCCATGAGCTCGACCTGTGTGTTTCTTGCGCTCATGTTGGATACGGCGTTTCCGAGGGAGAAAATGACAGGTACGGATTTCTCGTTCCCGTCCTGCTCAGTGACGCTTATTCTGGTCATGTCCTGAACCACGTGAGGGTGGGAGCCTATGATGCAGTCTGCTCCAGCCTGCGCAAGGTCGCGTGCCTGATAGGTCTGGTACCAGCTGTGAGTCAGCTCGTATTCGTTACCCCAATGGGGAAGTGCCAATACTATTTCTGCACCTTTTTCCCTGGCTCTTCGCACAGCCTGACAAGGCTCGCTCATGTCACCCAGGTTGAATACCTTGGGATAACCTTCGCTCTGGTCGGCGTTGGTGCCATAGGTGGGGTTCACGATTCCAATCTTGATTCCGTCGACTCTGAGAATAAGAGGGTTATGTTCCTCATAACTGATTTCGTCCGTTCCGGAACCTGTGAACATGATCCCATCCATGGATTCGTACACCCCGAGCGTCCTTCTAAGTCCTCTTGGCCCTTTGTCGAGTATGTGGTTGTTTGCTGTAAGGAATACGTCCACTCCTGTCCTTCGTACATATTCAGCGTATTCATCAGGCGCCGAGAATGCGGGAAAACCTGAATATGGCTCTCCTCCCAAGGCGAATTCCATGTTGGCTATGGCCAGGTCTGCGGATCTGAGGTCGTTTTCGATTCCAGAGAGGAAACTTCCGTAGTCCTTGTCTATCTGCGCGCTATGCAACATGACATCACCGATGATTCTTATCGTGATAGTGTCCTTGGACAGGTGATATGGACTGCGAGGGATGAAACTTTCGTCAAGTAGTACCTCCGGAGCATGGATGTAGATTCCCATGGGCGTAGGAGGAACTTCGTGCTTCCGCCGTGGACGGCTGGAGGCGCAAAGAATGACTGCTGACATTATCAGCATGGGTATTGCGAATGCTTTGATCCTCATGCAGTGCAAATATACATTTTTTTTGTGAGCCACCATTAATTGAGTAAATTTGCAAGTTACCCGTATAATGGACATGAATTTGAAAACCAGAATATTGACCCTGTCTGCAGGCCTCGTGTTGGTGGCTTCCCTTACAGCGTGCGACCAGATCCGCAGGCTTGCCGGCCGCCCTACCAGCGTTGAGATTCAGGAGATACGTGAGAGGATAGCAAGGGACAAGGCCAGAGAACAGGAAATAGCCGATTCGATAAGACTCGCCGTAGCTGCAGCAGAGAAGGCAAAGGCGGATTCAGTGGCAGCATGCGATTCGTTCGCCAGGATGCCAGGATACCTGCGTACCCCGGAAAGGGTGCGTGGAATCAGGTCAGGCAACGTAGATCACCGATTCTATGTCGCCGTCGGCGCGTTCAAGTCTCCGGAGAACGCACAGCGTCTCGCTTCGAGGTTCGATGCGGAAATTTATAAGCCTGCAGTGGTTTTCACGGGAAGTGGCCTCAATGTTGTTCTTGTTGTTCCGACCGACAAGGTCCAGGATGCATTCAAGGCTTTCATGATGGTCAAGCAGAATCCTCTGTGTCCTAAGGAAGCCTGGGTGCTCGTCAATGACTCTAATTGGAATGTGAAATGAGTAAATCAGCACTTAGGAACATCATTACGCTTACGCTCGGCCTTGTATTGAGCGCACCGCTCTTTGCCCAGTTCAGGACTGGGGCAAATTATGACAACCTTTATGACAGCGAGACTGTCTCTGCCCTCAAGGAGCATGTTTCGTATCTTGCGTCTGCCCAGATGGAGGGACGAAAGGCCGGTTCAGAGGGGGAGAAGATGGCTGCGGAATATATGCATGAAATCCTCTCGTCCTATGGAGTGGACATGATCTCACCCAAGAGTGGTTCGGAGTTCGGAATAGCTTCCGAGCAGGATACGCTCGTGTCCAGAAATGTATACGGCTACATCGAAGGCTATGACAAGTCGCTCAAGGATCATTATATCGTCGTAGGTGCAAGGCTTGACAATCTCGGCACCAGAACGATGACCGTAGATGGCCAGAAGGTGGAGTCGATATATTTCGGCGCAAATGGAAATGCTTCCGGTCTGGCGATGCTTGCCGAACTCGCGAGAATGGTCGCTACCAATTCCATAATATTCCGTCGTTCGGTAGTGTTCGTCGCATTCGGTGCGTCTTGTGAGAGCTTTGCCGGCTCATGGTATTTCGCTGACCGTCTATTCGGTGGCAAGGTGGATGCGATGATAGATCTCGACATGCTGGGCACGGGTAGTCAGGGTTTCTATGCATATACTTCCTCGAACCAGGACATGAACACCTTGATTGCCTCCATGAAGGGCACGCTTCAGCCTATCTTCCCTGAGTTGACCGCTGCTGAACCTTATCCTTCCGATCACAGGACATTCTATGCGAAGGAGATTCCTTCTGTCATGTTCACTACCGGAAGGTATTCGGAGCACAATACATCGAAGGACACCGCTTCTCTCCTGGAATATGAGACCATGGAGAAGGAACTTGAGTATATATACAATTTCACGCAGACTGTCGCCAACAACGGCAGTGAGATCCTTTTCTTCCCGGTTCAGGTTAGTGAGAGGAAGAAAGGCGCAAGCCTGGGATCCGACATCGTTGCATATTACGACTGTGACCAGAAGCCTCTCTTCTCCAACAGTGCGGACATCAATAAGTTCATGAACGACTGGGTCTACAGGCTTCTCAAGTATCCGGCTTCTGCTGTGGAACAGGGAATCCAGGGTACGGTTCAGGTCAACTTCGTGATAGATAAGAATGGAGCCGTGACTGACGTGACCGTGGTAAGGGGAGTGCATCCTCTGCTCGACGACGAGGCCGTCAAGGTCATCAGCGCTTCTCCTAAATGGAAGCCTGCAAGGGTCAGGGGAGAGAAGGTCCGTTCTTCACTAACCGTAGGTGTCGAGTTCCGACTCCAGAAGAAGAGCGAGAGGCGCAGGTTCGGTATTAATGGATATTAAGAAACAACAATAAAAGACAATGGATTACAATTTCAAAGAAATCGAGAAGAAGTGGCAGGCCTATTGGGCAGAGAACCATACCTTCAAGGCGGAGGTCGATTCTACGAAGCCTAAGTACTACGTGCTGGATATGTTCCCATATCCTTCAGGCGCCGGACTTCATGTAGGCCATCCTCTCGGTTACATCGCCAGTGATATCTACTCGCGCTACAAGCGCCTCTGCGGTTTCAACGTGCTTCATCCTATGGGATACGATGCGTTCGGTCTTCCTGCAGAGCAGTATGCGATTCAGACCGGTCAGCACCCTGAGGTGACGACAGTCAACAACATCAACCGTTATCGTCAGCAGCTTGACCGTATCGGCTTCTCATACGATTGGTCACGCGAGGTCAGAACCTGCGATCCAGCTTATTACAAGTGGACCCAGTGGGCTTTCCTCAAGATGTTCGGATGCTGGTATGACCCTGCACAGGACAAGGCTCGCCCTATCGAGGAACTCGTGGCAAAGTTTGAGACTGAGGGTTATGACGGTATTACTCCGGAGAAGTGGAATGCAGCTTCCGACAAGGAGAAGTCTGCAATCCTCATGAACTATCGTATCGCATATCAGGGTGAGACAGCAGTGAACTGGTGTGCTAAGCTCGGAACCGTGCTCGCAAATGACGAGGTCAAGGACGGCCTTTCAGTACGTGGCGGTTTCCCTGTCGAGCAGAAGAAGATGACCCAGTGGCAGCTTCGTGTCTCAGCCTACGCAGGCCGTCTCCTCGATGACCTTGAGGAGCTTGACTGGACGGATTCTCTCAAGGATATGCAGCGTAACTGGATCGGAAAGAGCCAGGGTACCGAAATGATATTCCACACAATCAACGGTGATAAGGAATACGACATAACCATCTTCACTACCCGTGCGGACACCGTTTTCGGTGTTACATTCATGGTGCTCGCTCCAGAGAGTGAGTGGGTGGAGAAGCTCACCTCTGCAGAGCAGAAGGAGGCTGTCGAGGCTTATCTTGCCGCAGCAAAGAAGAAGACTGAGCGTGAGAGAATGTCTGAGACGAGGAAGGTTACCGGTGTGTTCTCGGGTTCTTATGCGATCAACCCTCTTACAGGGGACAAGGTTCCTGTGTGGATTTCAGAGTATGTGCTCGCAGGCTATGGTACAGGTGCCATCATGGCTGTTCCTGCACATGATAGCCGTGACTATGCATTTGCAAAGACCTTTGATCTCCCTATCATTCCTCTCATCGAGGGTTGTGACGTGAGCGAGCAGAGCTTCGATGCAAAGGAGGGTATCATGTGCAACTCCGGCTTCCTCAACGGCAAGACCGTGAAGGAGGCTATCGAGGCTGCAAAGGATTATGTCGAGGCTAACGGACTTGGTCGTCGCAAGACCAACTACCGTCTTCGTGATGCCATCTTCTCTAGGCAGAGATATTGGGGCGAGCCATTCCCTATGTATTTCAAGGACGGAATCGCCAATCCTCTTCCTATGGATAAGCTCCCTCTCGAACTTCCTGAGATTGACGAGTTCAAGCCTACTGAGACTGGCGAGCCACCTCTCGGTCGCGCAAAGGGCTGGGAGTATGAGGGCTGTCCTCTCGAGAAGAGCACCATGCCAGGCTTCGCTGGCTCTTCTGCTTACTACCTCCGTTACATGGATCCTCACAACGAGAATGCTCTCGTGAGCAAGGAGGCTGATGAGTACTGGCGTAACGTTGACCTCTATATCGGTGGTACAGAGCATGCAACTGGACACCTTATCTACTCTCGTTTCTGGAATAAGTTCCTCTATGACCTCGGCTACGTATGCGAGAAGGAGCCTTTCAAGAAGCTTATCAATCAGGGTATGATTCAGGGCCGTTCGAACTTCGTATATCGTATTGTCGGTACCAATACCTTCGTCTCTTATGGCCTCAAGGACCAGTACGAGACTACCGAGATCCACGTAGACGTCAACATCGTTCACAATGACAAGCTTGATATCGAGGCATTCAAGAACTGGATGCCAGACTACAAGACTGCCGAGTTCATCCTCGAGAATGGTGAGTATGTCTGCGGTTGGGCGATTGAGAAGATGAGTAAGTCAATGTTCAACGTGGTGAATCCGGATATGATCTGTGATACCTACGGTGCAGATACCCTCCGTCTCTACGAGATGTTCCTCGGCCCTCTCGAGCAAAGCAAGCCATGGGATACCAAGGGCATTGACGGTGTAAACCGTTTCCTCAAGAAGATCTGGAGGATGTTCTATGACCGTGATGGTCTCGTCGTGACTGACGAGAAGGCTACTCCTGCTGAGCTCAAGGCTCTCCATAAGCTTATCGGCAAGGCGCAGGCCGACATCGAGGCGTTCTCATACAATACGACCATCAGTGCGTTCATGATTGCTGTCAACGAACTCGGCGAGTGTCACAAGCGCGAGATTCTCGAGCCGCTCATCATCGTCCTTTCTGCCTTCGCTCCTCACATCACAGAGGAACTCTGGCATGCCCTCGGACATGATGACACCATCACATATGCACATTTCCCTGAATATGTCGAGGCATACACCGTTGAGGACAGCTGTACCTATGCTGTCTCTTTCAATGGTAAGACCCGCTTCACCCTTGATCTCCCTAAGTCAGCAAGCAAGGAGGAGGTTGAGGCTCAGGTTCGTGGGCTTGAACAGACTGCGAAGTACGTTGGCGAGCAGAATATCGTCAAGGTTATCGTCGTGCCTGGCAAGATTGTAAACATCGTACTCAAGTAATCCGCGCGACATGGTTTTGGATAGGAAAAAGATTCTCAAGGTGTTCGGCGAATACCTCATTCTTACTCTCGGTACCTTCCTTTACTGTGTCCCTTGGGATTGGTTCGTAATCCCCAACGACTATTCCAGCGGTGGAGTAACAGGTCTTCTTACCCTTGTTCAATATGCTACGAATGGTGTGATCCCGGTAGGAACCTCCTACCTGGTCGTGAATGCTGTGCTGCTGCTCCTTGCCTTTGCAATTCTTGGCAAGGGCTTTGGCGTACGCACTATCTATTGTATCGCAGTGTCCACGCTTTTCTTCGACATACTCCCTCATTTCGAGTCGATGTATTGCGTGGAGGGCGGCTTGCTATATGTTCCGGACAATATCCTTATTCCGGTCATAGCCGGTATCATCGAGGGCCTCGGTTTGGGTATAGTGCTCCGTTTTGGTGGAAGTACCGGTGGAAGCGACATATTTGCAATGATAGTAAACAAGTATTGGCCGATATCTCCGGGCAAGTTCTATCTTGTGACTGATGCCGTCATTATCGCAATGGTGCTCCTGCTTCCAGGAAGGACATTCGCGGACATGATCTATGGCTATCTCATGATGATTGTCTCATCTTTCTTCGTTGATTATGTGCTCGTCGGAAACAAGTCTTCCGTACAGGTCCTCATATTCTCTGAGAAAAGCGAAGAAATCTCGAACTTCCTTATGCATGAGTTGGACAAAGGCGTTACCGCGCTCAAGTCCGTAGGCTGCTACAAGAAGCAGGAGATGGATGTCCTTATCACTATTGTCCGTCGAAAAGGGCTTAGGGATGTCACTGCTGCGGTGAAGGAAATTGATAAGGATGCGTTCATTTCTGTGTCTCCTGCAAACAGCGTCTATGGCGAAGGTTTCGAAGAAGTCAAGGCTGGAATCAAAACAAAGAAACTTGTCAAGAAATCTGCTGAGAGCGCAAAATAAATTTCTTCATGCTCAATAAAAATTAATTTGCTGTAAAAAAGTATAATTGATTTTCAATATTGATTCATAAGAAAGACTCCAGGCAATCCTGGGGTCTTTTTTATATATTTTTGTCTTGATACGAACTATCATAATCATCAATTAAATCATTTTTTCACTTTATGAAGATTACGGATTTTTTAACAGTTGCCTTTATTCTCCTGACAATTTTTTCCATCGCTAAATTTCTTGCAAGAAAAGGAAAGAGTAAGGAATACTCATTGTTTTTCATCATCCCGTCAATGTCCGCGTTGTTGGTGTCTATAATGGGACTGATTCAAGGAACGGATATGTCGATGCCTTCTGTGACCGTTGCTTTTACATGTCTGGCATGCGCCATTTCGATCTTGGAAACAAGGACAAGGGCCGCCTTCCTCATTCCATATCTTGCCATCGTCTCAGCGATGGCATTGGCAGGCCTTCCTCTCTTATTGGCCATGACCAGTGTCCTTGGATCTTTCGTGATACTGGCCTTATCGTTTTCCAAGCGGTTCAGCGACGCGAAGGAACTCGTGAAGAAGCAGGCCCTTTCAATGTTGATAATTGATTGGATGGGTTCAATGGTAGGAGCCACGTCCATGCTCATCTCCTCTGTGTCGTCTATCCTATATGGTTGTGGCGATATGCTGTCGACTATAATCTTGCGTATCGTTGCCGGATTCCTGAGCATCAGTCTTTTTGCAGTCCTTTATGTGCGTTGTCTTACCGGCAAGATGCCGTTTCTCGGAGAGAATAAGCTGAACGATATCGAAAACCACACTCTTACATATGTGCGTAACGATATCATCGCCAATGCAGATGAGAGCACGATGCGGATCTACAACAGGATACATGAGTATATTGTCATCAAGCAGAATTTTCTGAATCCGAATCTTTCGGAAACGGAGGTGGCGAGGGCCGTGTATGTGAACAAAGCCTATGTGGGAAGGGCAATCCTGAAGATGACGGGCAAGAACTATTGTACCTACGTCGGTACCTACAGAGTTCAGTATGCCATGGACCTTTTCGAGCAGGACCCTACCCTCAAACCTGGCCAGCTGGCATTGCAGAGCGGCTTCAAGAATGAGGCTTCAATGAACCTGATGTTCAAGAATCTCGTCGGAATGAAGCCAAGTGACTGGATTGCCATGCGACATGCCCAAATGAAAAAATGATTATCTTTGCACCATAACTGAAATTTTTATGGCAGACGAGAAAATCATCTTTTCAATGAATGGTGTAGGCAAGGTTTTGCCGCACAATAACAGGGTAATCCTCAAGAATATCTACCTGTCTTTCTTCTATGGCGCAAAGATCGGTATCATCGGTCTCAACGGCTCGGGAAAGTCCACTCTCATGAAGATCATCGCGGGTATCGAGAAATCATACCAGGGCGAGGTCGTGTGGGCTCCCGGCTATTCGGTAGGCTACCTTGAGCAGGAACCTCAGATGGACCCGAACAAGACAGTCCTTGAGGTCGTTCAGGAGGGCGTACAGGAGGTTGTGGACCTTCTCAAGGAGTATGAAGAGGTGAACCTCAAGTTCTGTGAACCTATGTCGGACGACGAGATGGCAGCCTTGATCGAGCGTCAGGGAGATCTTACTGAAAAGATTGAGGCTTGTGGAGGATGGGAGATAGACTCCAAGCTGGAAAGAGCGATGGATGCACTCCAGTGCCCTCCAGCCGATGCGAACGTCGCTACTCTCAGTGGTGGTGAAAGACGTCGTGTCGCACTTTGCCGTCTTCTTCTTCGCCAGCCTGACGTCCTCTTGCTTGACGAGCCTACCAACCACCTTGATACGGAGAGTATCCAGTGGCTCGAGGCTCATCTCCAGCAGTATAAGGGTACCGTCATCGCCGTTACCCATGACCGTTACTTCCTTGACAATGTCGCTGGCTGGATCCTCGAGCTTGACAGGGGAGAAGGTATTCCATGGAAAGGCAATTACTCTTCATGGCTTGAGCAGAAGAGCAATCGTCTCGCGATGGAGGAGAAGCAGGAGAGCAAGCGTCGCAAGACCCTCGAAAGGGAGCTCGAATGGGTACGAATGGCACCTAAGGCACGTCAGGCGAAGTCAAAGGCTCGACTCGGAGCATATGAGAAGCTTGCCAATGAGGATGCTAAGGAGAAGGAAAGCAAGCTTGAGATCTACATCCCTAATGGACCAAGGCTCGGTACAAACGTCATCGAATTCAAGAATGTTTCCAAGTCTTATGACGGAAAGCTCCTCTATGAGAATCTCAGCTTCGTGCTTCCTCAGGCAGGCATAGTCGGTGTGATTGGCCCTAACGGTGCCGGTAAGACTACTCTGTTCCGTCTCATCATGGGAATCGAAAAGCCTGATTCCGGCGAGATCAAGATAGGCGAGACCGTGAAGCTTGCCTACGTGGATCAGCAGCATAGGAGCATCGATCCTGATAAGACGGTATATGAGACCATTGCGGACAACTCGGAGTTCGTCAAGCTCGGCAACAAGGAGATCAATGCACGCGCATATATATCAAGGTTCAACTTCTCCGGTGCTGATCAGGAGAAAGAGTGCGGAATCCTCTCCGGCGGTGAGAGAAACCGACTTCATCTTGCGCTCACCCTCAAGGACGAGGGCAATGTGCTCCTTCTCGATGAGCCTACCAACGACGTTGACGTGAATACCATACGTGCACTTGAGGAAGGTCTCGACAACTTCGCCGGATGTGCAGTGGTCGTTTCCCATGACCGTTGGTTCCTCGATCGCATCGCAACACATATCCTGGCATTCGAGGGCGACTCTCAGGTCTACTTCTTCGAGGGATCGTACAGCGAGTACGAAGAGAACAGGAAGAAACGCCTTGGCAACGAGGAGCCTAAGAGGTTCAAGTACAAGAAACTTATGGAATAATAGAAGAGAGGGCTGTGCAACAGCCCTCTCTTTTTATCTAGATGACT